>LIUG01000119.1 GCA_001462245.1 Candidatus Fibrimonas termitidis | reverse complement strand
AACAAAAACCGTTATTAAAAAACCCGCAGCTAAAAAAGCTCCGGCCAAAAAAGCTCCAGCTAAAAAAGCTCCGGTCGCTAAAAAGCCCGTAGCTAAAAAAGCTCCGGCCAAAAAAGCTCCAGCCAAAAAAGCTGCCGCAAAAAAATAACGTCATGCTCATGGGCACCCAACCTTGGTTGGGTGCCCTTATTTTTTTAAACGGTTACGGAAAAAAAGCACAGAAATAATCATTGAAAGCGAAAACACAAACAGAATCAGTTCAATATAATCGCCAAATACGGAATAAAATGTAAAACGAGTTTCTTGGGATATGCTGCGGACTATTATTTTTTGCTCAAATAATTCGGTTCTCTCTATTATTCTTCCGCTAGGTTCTATAAATGCGCTAATCCCGGTATTCGCCGCCCTTACAACGCCTATTCCGTTTTCCACCGCATGAGCACGCACCAAATTTAAATGCTGGTATGGCGCAGTGCTTCTCATAAACCAACCGTCATTTGTGATATTAGCTATGAATTTCGCTCCTTTTCGTTTTGCTTCCCTTAAAATGCTGCCGTAAATAGCCTCATAGCATATAAGCGGGCTAAAGTTTCCGGGTTGCCATATGGAGAGACTATCTCCGGGAGAAAAATTTGCTCCGCCTAAATCCACATAATTAACCACCGGAAGGATATTATCAAAAGGAACTTTTTCGCTAAAAGGCACAAGATGCCTTTTTCTGTATTCAGCTGCCAGATAATCAGAGCCGAATAAAAAAGCCGAATTGTAAACATTGTATTTCTTTTTTTGTTCCTGTTCCGGATTTCGTACCTTGTTCAAGGCACCTATTACAATAGCCGTATTGTTTTCTGCCGCATAATCCTCCAAAAATTCATATTCCTTTGTACGAGTTCCCATATAATCGGGAATGGCTGTTTCCGGGAATAAAATCAGAGATACTTCGCCGGGGTCAAGGGTTTGAAATAAATTCCAGGTTTGTGTCATAACGGAATCGTAGTATTTCCTGCTCCATTTGCTTGCCTGATGAATGCTGGGCTGTACCACTGCGACGGTTATTGCATCCTCAACGGCTTTATCCTTTGTGGTGTTATCTTCATAAATTATGGCTCCATAGCCGCCGATATAAAGGCATGCCGCTATAATAACCGGAATTAAAGTAAATCTTCTCTTCTTTTTTAAGATAGCCGTGACTAGGCACATATTCGAAGCTATAATTAGCGCTGAACACCCAAAAACTCCAAAAAGCGTGAACGCCTGCATGAGTCCGAGATTGTCACCGAATACAAGCCCTAAAGAAAGCCAGGGAAAACTGATATCCCCCTTGGAACGCAAAACTTCAATGCCGGCCCAAAAAAACGAAAAAAGAAAAATCAGCGGAACTTCCCCAAAGCGATCTCTAATTTTGACAAAAACCCATGCGCACAGAAGCGTGAATAAACTTAAAAAAGCAACGCCTAGGAAAAGTCCGGAAAATATAAGAGCCGGAGGTGCAACATTGCCAACATGATAAAGCCAATATAAACTGGCGGCATTGAACAAAAAAGCTCCAAGGTAACTGGATAGCAAAGCCGTTCTTTTGCTCGCCGTTCTTAAAACATAAAACCAGGGTGCCAAAAACACCAAAGCACCGGGACCAAGCGGAAGCGGTGGAAAAGATAGTACTAAAAGCGCCCAAGCGGCAAGTGAAAGTAATATTGCTTTTCCGGTGCTCATCCTAAATTTTCCGAAGACAGCCAATCGGAATTGTTTTTCAATTTTTCGGCTGCAATTTGCAAAAGCTTCCCCTCTGCAATGGAATCTCCGTTAACAGCAAGCTCCAAGTTCTCCTTATATGAATGTAATTCATCCGGAGGCCTGCGGGATTTACTGTCTTTTGAAAATTTTTCCAAAGCATTGTTGCACACATCCAAAGCTTCTTTAAAAAATTTCTGCAGAATTAAACAATTGGCATAGGTTTTCCATGTTATAAAATAATAAGGACCTTCCATAGCAATATCGTATATCTTACAAGCTTGAGCATATTCGCCTTTATCTGCGTAAAGCTCTGCTATAAGGGAATCTATTCTGGCGCAGTGCTTGGGGTTTTCCTTTTCTTTTTCCTTTATTGTTTCGTAAAGCTTCAAAGCCTTTGAGAAATAACTTGTGCCGCGCCTGGCAGCTCCCGCAGTATTTTTCTGTTTGCTCGCAAGAGCCGCATAGCAAAGGGCTACGTTTCGCCAAGAGGAAAAGAAGTAATCCGCTTCCCAGTTTATCTCTTTATAAATCTCAAGAGCCTTGGTATAGTTCTGCTTTAAGCGGTAAATAAAGGCTATGGACTTTTTAGCGGAAATAGAGTATGAATTATCTTTTTCCATCTCCGCTACCTTTTCGTAATAAACCAATGCTTCATCCAGCCTTCTCATTTGGCATATGCAATCCGCAAGGCCTTCATAAACTTCTCTATTGTAGTTTTGCGCGCACTTCTTGTAATAACCCTCCGCATAGTTGAACTTTTTATGGAAGCGCAAGATGTTTGCCATAGTGAGATTTAACGAGAACGAGAGAGGGTTTCTGTTTAAATAGGATTTTGTGAAATTGATAGCCTGCTTTAAGTCTCCGGCTCTGCTGTAGTTTATGGCTATAGACATCACCGCTCTTTCGTTTTCCGGTTCTTTCGCAAGCAATTGCACAAAACACTCGTGAGCTTTTACATAATCGCCCTTTTCCTGCCAAACCCTTCCCATAGATATTAGCGAGTTTGCGTCTTTAGGCTCCTTTTCAAGCAACTCGTTCAGGCATTCTATTGAATCGCTATATTTGCCGAGCTTGCCCAAGATTACAGAACGCATTTTTTTTGCCGGCTGAGAATCCGGTTGTATCTCCAGCAAATGGTCTATAACTTCCAAAGCTCTTTCACGTTCGTTGTTTCTGGCCAAAGAAGATGCCAAATTATGCAAAACGCTGATGGAGTTGCCGGACTTTTCCACGGCACGCTCAAAATAAGGAACCGCAGCGGGGAATTTTCGCATCTTGTAATATATGCGCCCAATGGCGTTTTCTATTTCCCAAACCTTGTCTGCCCCCTCGGCTTCCTGAGCTTTTTGCAATAAGGCGAGAGCTCCTTCCAAATCTCCGCTATCCAAGACTTTTGAAGCCTCTTTAAACGCTTCATAAGCAGGCAAACTGAGCCTTGAATCATCTTTTTGATTTGCGGAATCCATATTTTCCAAAAGCTTGCGGGTAGCCATGCTTTCAAAAAAGTTTATGGATTTTCTGGCGGAATTCCTGTGAGCCGGATTTTGGTCTATGGTTAAGATATAGCGATACACTTTTAATGCAGTGGAAAATTTCTGCAATTTGGAAAGAGCTGTTGCTATTGAGTTGTAAAGCGTAAAACTATAGATTCTCCCTATTTTTCTGGCTCTGTTATAATGAGTAAGAGCCTTGCGATAATTTTTTTCGGAAGAAGCTAGTGCTCCGGCTAATAAGTGGCCTTCCGAAGAATCCCGAGACTGCGAAAAGAGTATATCGCAGCAATTCCAAGCCTCTTTATAATTGCCTTGGGCATGATAAATGGTGCCTTTTAGCTTCAATGCTTTCTCGCTTCTGTTATTTACCTGCTGCAAGATCTTATCTGCGCACTCCATTGCCTCCGTTAAATTTTTAGAGTGAAAAAGAGTGTAGCCAAGCGATATGAAAACCTTTTCTATATCCGAATTTTGCGGGTTCTCATATTTCAGCACATCGCAGAGGATTTCATAGGATTTTTTAAAATCACGCTGCATTTGCTTAACCACAGCCATAGAGGTAAAGCATTTTATGTTATGGGGGCGAAGCGCAAGCGAAGATTGAAAACAGTTGTAAGCTTCATCGAACAGATTAAGCTCCATATAGGCAATGCCCATATTATACCAAACTCCAGCGACATCGTTGTTGGAACTTCCGTTTGTCTGCGCTAGCTTTAATGAAAGCTGCAACTCGGAAATAGCATCCCTTTGCTGGTCTGTTCTCAAAAACATTAAACCCAAAAGCGAATGAAGCTCAAACACTTCATCGTCGGGATCTTTGCTTTTCAATGCCAAAATCTCATTTAAGAGTTTTTGGTATTCCCTTGCGCGCCTCTCGCCGGACAAGCGAGATGCTTCCGTAATCTCCAAAGATATGCGTATGCATTCTTCTTTGAGTTCGGTGTAAGAATCTTCATAATTCACGCCATTCATATTATTTTACTCCCTTCCTAATTTTAAATTTTTTTCCCTAAGAACAAGAAATTTAAAAAAATTATTTCACCTTTTTGCCTATAATCCTATTTTTTGCGTTAACCCTAACGACCTTTGGTTGCCAGCTCTTCGCTTCTTCAGAGGTCATAGATGAGTACGCCGCTATTATTACCAAATCACCTTTATGCACAAGGCGCGCTGCAGCCCCGTTCAAACACACAATGCCGGATTTCGGCTTGCCTTCTATTGTATACGTTTCAAATCGCTCTCCGTTATTTATATTCAACACATGAACTTTCTCATGCAAAAACAGCCCAGCCGCTTCCATAAGCTCCTTGTCTATTGTTATTGACCCCTCATAATCCAAATTGGCATCCGTTACAGTAGCTCTATGGATTTTGCTTTTTAATAATTCTATTAACATATTGATATTAATCTAGAAAAATATTAGCAGCTATATGCTGAGTTATAACTGAAATTTTGGTATAAAATAATTGTTTTGAACCTCTGCAACCGCAATAATTTGCTCATTGCAAGATATAAATACCGGATTTCCGCTAACTGTTAGAGAATTATCGCTAGCCACCACCACAGGCACCCCGTTCAAAATCTTGCTCGCATCTTTCTCCTCTACCTTCGCAATCTCCCAATTCAAAAGCTCCTGCGGCAAAATAAGCTTGTCCGAAGCCTGCTCCACAGGAATGCCGCCTATGGCGAGCCTCCTGATGCAGCCCGCTATGCCGCAAGTTCCGAGCTTCGCAGCTATATCTCTGGCTAGGGAGCGAATATAGGTTCCTTTTGAGCATTTGCAATGAATGGAGAATTTATTTCCTTGAAGATGGTTCCTGCGCAATTCATATATGAAAATTTTTCGGGATTTTAAATTTACGTCTTGACCTTTAAATGCTAAGTCGCTTGCTCTTTTGCCGTTTATTTTTATTGCGCTGAATATTGGCGGAACCTGCTCTGTTTCTCCGATAAAGGCTTGCAGCGCAGAGTCTATTTCTTTTTCCGTCCTTGTGGTGCAAGCTTCTTTCTTCAATATGTTTCCTGTGAGTTCCAAGGTATCGGTTAAAATTCCCAAATGCAAATCAAAGGAATACACTTTTTCCTCGGCTTCTATGTAAGGCAATAATCTTGTGCACTTTCCCAGAGCCGCCACTATCAGGCCGCTTGCCGCCATGTCTAGGGTTCCGGCATGGCCTACTCTCTTTGTGCCGAATTGTTTTTTTATCGCACCCAGCGCTCTAAAGGATGTTATGCCTGTAGGTTTATCTATAAGTATAAAGGCAGAGGCATTTATACTCACAGCTCCCCTTTCTTTTTCAATTCGTGCAGAATTTCATCTATGCGAGCGGCGTGTCGCTCACCCTCGTCAAATACAAAGCGAAGTTCGGGAAACTTGTGGATCTTTATCAGTTTTGCCAAATGAGAGCGAATAAAACCTGCCGATTGCTGCAAGGCATTTAAGCTTTTCATTTGCTCTTGCCTTGAACCTATAACGGAAATTTTAACGGTTGCATAAGAGATGTCCGGAGTTACATCAACATGGGAAATAGAAACCAAACCGACATTTGGATTTTTGAGTCCGTTGTGCAAAAGGGTGGAAATTTCCTTCTGTATAAGCGCACCCAACCTTACGGTTCTAACTCCTTTCACTGACTTTTATTCTCCCTTGCCAAATCAGCCAAAGTGCGAGCAACGGTCACCTGCTTGAAGAATATCAGGGTATCGCCTTCCTCTATATTATCGTAGCCTCTAAGCCCTATGCCGCATTCAAGCCCGGCCTTAACGGAAGAAACATCGTCTTTTTGCCGTTTCAAGGATTGCACCTTTGTTATGCCGAGTTCAACGCCATCTCTATAAACATGAACTTGAGATTCCCTGTCAACATCGCCGCTCTTCACCATGCAACCGGCAATTAAGCCGATTTTAGGTATTCTAAATATTTGACGAATTTCCGCCTCGCCTGTTATCTCTTCTTTGGAAACAGGTTTTAGCAAGCCTTCTACTGCGCCCTTGACTTCATCTATAACATCGTATATAACCCGATAGGTTTTAATTTCAACACCTTCTTGCTCTGCAAGCTCCCTTATGGAATGAGAAGGCATTAGATGGAATGCAATTATAATTGCATTGGAAAGAGAAGCTAAATACACGTCATCGTCATTGATTGCGCCAACGCCTTTGCGAACAATTTTAATCTTCACTTCGTTGTTGGAAAGATTAGACAAAGACTCAGCCAAGGCTTCGCAAGAACCTGCCACATCGGTTTTGATTATCAGGTTAAGTTCGGATATTTTGCCGGACTTAGCTTCGTCATAAACCTGTTCCAGAGACATGCGAGCACGGAAGCGGAGTGCCCTTTCGTGAGCAGCCTGCTGGCGTTTCGCTGCAATCTCGGATGCCGCCTGATCGCTTTCAACAACAACCAAATCATCGCCGGCTTGCGGCGTACCTGTGAAACCCAAAACCTGGCAAGGCGTGCTTGGGCCGGCTTCCTTTAAACTGTCGCCACGCTCGTTGAACAAAGCGCGAACTCTGCCGCTGTAATTTCCGCACACAAAACAATCGCGAACACGCAAAGTTCCGTTTTTAACCAAGATGGTTGCTATAGTTCCCTTGCCCGCATCTAAGCGACTCTCTACAACTGCGCCTCTTGCGCTGGTATCGGAGTTTGCCTTTAGTTCCAAAACATCGGACTCAAGCGCAAGGGTCTCTAACAATTTGTCTATGCCTTCGCCGGTTTTAATGGACACTTTTACGCAGCTTACATTGCCGCCCCACTCTTCAACTTGCACTCCTCTTTCGGATAATTGAGACATGATTTTATCGATGTTCGCTGTGGGCAAATCAACTTTTGTAATAGCCACCACAATCGGAACATTAGCTGCTTTAGCAAGCTCAATGGATTCCAGTGTTTGCGGCATCACCATTGAATCTGCGGCAATCACCAAAACTATAACATCGGTGACCTGCGAGCCGCGAGCACGCATTGCGTTAAATGCTTCGTGGCCCGGAGTATCCAAAAATGTTATTTTTCCGCTGGGAGTTTCAACTTCATAAGCACCTATGTGCTGGGTTATGCCGCCGGATTCCCCGCGAACAACATTGGTTTTGCGAATGTAATCAAGGAGCGAGGTTTTTCCGTGATCAACGTGGCCCATAACGGTCACAACCGGATGCCTTGGCTTTAAGTTCTTTTCATTATCGCTCTGAATGCCGAGTGTTTCTTCTTGGTACTCTTCCATGAGTTTGGCTTCGAAACCAAATTCATCGGCTATTATTTGCACCATATCAAAATCCAAGCGCTCATTTATCGTGAACATTTTGCCCATTTCCATGCACTTGCCTATAACGCGAGCAGATGGTTGTTCTAAAAGGCCTGCAAGTTCGCCAACCGAGACAAAAGCCGAAACATTGATTATCTTTGAAGGAGCATCATCCTCGCTATGAGTTTTGTCCTTGTTATACACCTTTTTGGCCGGTGTTTTGGAAAGGGAAACCAAAACATCTGAAACCCTCTTCTGAGCTTTTTCGACGTTCTCCTTTTGTATTTCCTTTTCCTTTTGAGCATCCTTGCCTTTTTTGCCCCGCTTTCCGTGAGAATTATCATGGCTTCTGGTGCCGCTGAAAGTTCTGTTGTCTAAGAAATCTTTATGCGCAGGAGTATTTACAGACAAAACATCTTGAAGTGTTGTTCCAAAACCGGAACGGCGAACTTGCATACCGGCTTGCGCCTTATTTTCGGTTTGCCTTGGTTGAGCACGCAAATTTCCGCTGTAGCCGGTTGCAGAAGTCGGTTTCTGGCCGCCTCCGCCCTTATTGCCTTGCTGATTTTTGCCTTTATAACCGCCTCTTTGATTGCTGCGTATGGAGGCTTTTTCTTGCCGGCTCTTTTGGATTCTCGCTAAAACAGCGGGATCTACAACCTTGGAAACATCTGCCGTGAATGCTACCGGTTTTTTAGGTTCGTTTTGAACAGCGGAGCTTTGAACAGGTTCGGATTTCGGCTCGCTTTCCGGTTGCTTTGAAATCTTAGGTTCTTCAACCGGAGCCACTGGTGCCGAAACGGAAATAGGCACCTGCACCTGCTTAGGAGCAACATCGGGCTTTCTGGCCGGTGGCTGGTCTGCAACCACAGGTTTTGCCGCCGCTTGCGGCTTTGGCTTGTTTATTTTCTTTAAAGTTGCATTTCCGCCGCCGGAATTTTCATGTTTGTCGGTTTCTGCTTTGGCTTTTTTTACTCCTTTGTTGGGCGGTTTTCTCTTTTGAGCCGCACGAACATCATTCAGATAGGAATCCAAAGCTGTTTCGGAAACTTTTGTTGTTAAAGATCTAACAATCACTCCGTCCAAGGTTTTCCCGACTAAAAAATTAAACGAGTCTCCTTGGTCAAAAGAGTGATTTTCTATCCATACTCGAACAGATATCAGTTTATTACTCATCAGAGTTTGCTGCCTCGCTTGGAGAAGGTTCTTCTGCATTTTTCTCGTTATTATTAAACAACGTATCTAAAGAAGCTGCTTTTTTCGTAACGGTGCGCGGGTCTTGGGAATGTATCAAGGCCTCTCTTTCCTCTTCGGAATGATTAGCCCAGTCCAACTCGCTGAATACGCAAATTTCTTTTCCCAATAATTGCCCGGCAAGACGAACCGCTTGCCCCTTGTCGCCAATAACAACGCCAACATCTTCATCCCCTACTATAACTACGGTACGCGGCGGACTAAAACCCGGAACATCAAAGGATTTTATTATGTTTATATTGTTGGTTGCGCAAAGCGCTCTGCGGAAATAAACCTCAGGGTCCGGGTCCCAATGCACAACATCTATACGCTCGTTGTTGAGTTCTCTCGTTATCGCCTGTATGCGCTGCCCTTTAACGCCAATGCAAGCGCCGGATGGATCAACCCGGTCATCTCTTGAATAAACGGCAACTTTAGCACGATAGCCGGGTATGCGGGCTATGCCTTTTATCTCTATTGTACCATCGTAAACTTCCGGAATTTCCTGTTTGAACAACTCGCTCACAAAATCTTTATTCACCCTAGAGAGGGTCACCTGTGCGCCCGTGCCTTTTGACGGCTCCGAAATGCCGGAAATAACCGCTTTTACAGATTGCCCTAATTTCCAGCGATCTTTGCTCATGCGCTCGTTGTTCGGAAGAATAGCTTCTGTGCTGCCTATGGAAATTATGGCGTTATTTTTTTCAATTCTCAAAACCTGCCCATTTATCAAGGTGCCGATTTTGTTCTTGTAAAGTTCAAAAATGCGATTGCGTTCCACATCATTTACACGTTGTTTCAAACGCTGGCGAGCCTCTTGTATAGCCATGCGTCCAAATTTGCTAAAGGGCAGTTCAACCTCCAGCATATAACCGGCTTCTGCTTCGGGATGGTATTCCCTAGCTTCCGGTTCCAGCATATAATGTTCATCCATTTTCTCCACTTCTTCGGGAGATATACTGGGATCGTAATCGGGGAAGTCATCTACCACCTCCACCCGTAGCACAACCTTGATATCTTCGGTATCAGGGTCAACATCCACTTCTATGTTCTTGTGCAGCTTGGTACACTTGCGAGCTGCGGCTATAAGGGATTCCTTAAATGCTGCAAATACGTCTTCTATGGCAAGATTCTTCTCTTTTGCCAAATATTCCAGAGCCTCTTTTATTAAGCCGGTTTTTTTCGCGTTTTTCTTTGCCATTTTTCACCTTCGTTAGGGTTCTACTTTTGCTGTTAGGGTTTCATCTATAGGAACGCAAACTTCCGCAGCAGACCTTTTGCCTTTTACGGTAACCGTTTCCAAAGTTATGAACGATTCGCCCAGCGACTTCAAAATACCTCTTATTATTTTGCCGTCCTGCGTTATTCTAAGCCTCCTGCCCAAGTTCCTTTCAAAATCCCTTTTCGTTTTTAAAGGACGATCCAAACCCGGAGAGGAAACCTCCATTGTGAACGGACCGTCTATCACATTCAAATTCTCTTCCTTGTCCATCTCTTCGCTCAAATAACGGCTTACGCTCGCACAATTCTCAACGCTAACTCCGCCGTTTTTATCCACGAAAATTCTCAATATTTTACGCCTGCCTGCACCGAACAAATCCTTTTCAATTAGATCTACACCGGCCCGCTCGCACGCGCCAAGCACTAAAGAATCGAGTTTAGATGTAGTTTCCAGATTTGCCTCTATGAAGTTCGTGCGTAAAATATAGTAAATGCAAAAATGAACTTATCCTTTTATTTTCGCATCCACCCACTCAGCGTTACCCTTTACCGCCTCTACGGATTTCGCAAATGCGGCTTTTTCGGCATCGTTCATTTTGACTTCAATAACTTTCTCAATGCCGCGTTCGCCTATAACCGCGGGAACACCGCAGTATAAACCATCAACGCCGTACTGTCCTTTGAGCTGAACAGCACAGGTCAAAACGCTCTTTTTGTCCAACAGATATGCTTCTGCCATTTTAATTGCCGAAACACCGGGGCTGTAGAATGCGGATCCGGTTTTTAAAAGACCTACTATTTCATCGCCGGCCATTGCAGTGCGTTTGGAAAGTTCATCAAATTTTTCCTTGCTCATGAGCTGCGGAAGCGGAATGCCGCTAACGGAAACAAAGTCATACAAACTGACCATTGAGGGACCATGGCCACCCATAACAACGGCTTGAACATCATCTGCGGCAACGCCCAATTCCATTGCAACAAAACAGGCAAGGCGAGAGCTATCTAAAACGCCGGCCATGCCGACTACCTTTTCCGGAGCAAAGCCGGTAACTTTTTGCATGGCATACACCATTGCATCGAGAGGATTCGTAACCACTATTACAAATGCGTTTGGCGCAGTATTTTTAATAGCCGTGCCGACTTTTTCAATAATGCCGTAATTTATGTTCAAAAGGTCATCACGGGTCATGCCGGGCTTGCGAGGTACGCCTGCAGTGACAATAACAACATCGGAACCTGCGATGTCTTCGTAATTATTTGTGCCGCTCAAGCTTGCGCTGGTGTGAATTGAGGAACGCCCTTCCATTATGTCTAGAGCCTTGCCCTGAGGCACGCCTTCCACAACGTCCACAAGCACAATGTCGCCCAGTTGCTTTTGCGCCAGAACGAGTGCCATTGTCCCGCCTATTTGCCCTGCGCCCACAAGCGCGATTTTCTTTTTAGCCATGATGAACCTCTCTTTTAAATTTGAGGAATAATCTAGAAAAATGCAGTTCCGAGTTCTCTAGTCCACCCTTATCATCTCAATGCGGCGGTTAAGCTCGCGGCCCTCTGAGGTCTTGTTGTCTGCTATTGGCACATCTTGCCCAAAGCCTACTGCGCTCATGCGGCTCATTTTAACACCCTTAATAGCTAGATAGCCTACAACCGCTTTTGCTCTTCGCTCGGAGAGTTCCAGATTTGATTTAGGGTTTCCAACATTGTCGGTGTGGCCCTGTATTTCAATCTTAACATTGGGGCTTGCCAAAAGCTGCTCCGCAATGCCGTCCAGAACTGTTTTAGCGTTTGGCGTTAAAGTTGCGTTTCCGCTGCCGAATGTAACACCCTGCAAATTAACCCTCGCTTCAATAGGCGGAGGCTCTGCGACTTCAATTTCTACCGTTGCTGTTTCCGTGCCGCCCTCTCCGGTAGCTGTTATAGTATAGACCGTGGTTTCTGTGGGTTTAACCTTCTTTGTACCCTTGGCAGGAACTTTTCCTACGCCTTCCAATACAACCTCGGCAGCGTTGGAAACTTGCCAGTTTAAGGTAACCGTATTTCCGGTTTGAATGGATTCCGAGCTTGCATTGAATAAAATAGTGGGAAGCGGGCCAGCCAATACTTCAACTTCCAATGCTTCAGTCTTTGTGCCGCCGGGTCCTGTGGCTGTAAGAGCAAATGTTGTAATTCCGGCATCGGAAACTTTAACCTTCTTTGTACCTTTAGCAGGAACTTTTCCTACGCCTTCTATGCTTACCTCTGTAGCTTCGTTAACCTCCCAGTTTAGCGTAACAAATTGCCCTTTTTGAACAGATTCCGGGCTTGCGTTAAATATAATGGCAGGGCCGGGAGCAGACTCTACGATAATTTCCACGGCTCCCGTTTTTGTGCCGCCTTTTCCATTGGCTGTAAGAGTATAGGTAGTGGTTTCCGAGGGCTTAACTCTCCTTGTGCCTTTAAGAGGTACATTTCCGAGACCTTCTATGCTTACCTCGCTAGCATTGGTAACTATCCAGCTGAGTGTTGCCGATTCCCCTGAAGAAATAGCATCCGGGTTTATGTCAATTATAATGTTTGGCTCATCTGCGGTCACCGGGCATCCTTTGCCTTCTGCATTGCCTTCTTCGTAGGGGCACAAATCTATGCCTTTGCACTGACGCGCAAATTCACGTTGCCTACCGGTTTCCGATACCCAAGGGTCGCATATCCCGTCTCCGTCCGTATCCGGATTGCGGTATTCTTCTTCCGCTTCTTCTTCCGGTTCTGCGGTGAAAATTTTAAAGATTAAGCCCCCAAATGCCAGATACTTAGGGACAATGGCCGCATTGTAGGTTCCATATCTTCTATCGCCGTTATTCATCTCCCCATTCATAGGAATGGTTAGGTCATTTATATATTTGTTTGCGTCTCCGGTGAGTATTTGAACGCCGAGCTGCAAATCAACATATTTTGAGAAATGCATTGCAGTACCCAAAGTGAAAGTAGAAGTGCTGGCAAAATCTTCTTCTTTGCCGCCTTCCAGATTTAGCTTTGGGTACCCGCTTGGTATATCCGTATAGTATTCGCCGAGCAATGATATAAAGCGAGATGGAGTCCATTCAAAAGCGGCAGAAAGGCTTTGAACACCGGGGTAGTCTGAGCCGGAGGCTCCAAGGGTCATTCTATAAAAATAGTTCAAGTGAAAAAGCAAAGGAATCCCTACTTTTAACCTATTAAAGTCAAGAGTTACCGCTCCTCCTACCTTAAACATTGAACCGCCGTTTGTATATGTAGAGGTACCTTCCGAAATTGGCCTAGCGGTACCATCGTTTATGGTATCTTTTATATTCAACAGCATAGGATCGCGAATCCAAAGCCCATGATAATCTGTGCGGCCGGTACTTATAGTACCGCCGAGAATCAGAGAAACGTCAACCGGTATATTATTATCAAATGGAGCACGCAGTTTGGTTAAAATTTGCAAATTTCCCTGGCCGCTTGCATTCAGATTATCAGGGCAGTCCAGTTTTCCAACTAAGCAACCATCATCGCTGGGTTTTGGATTTTTAATTTCTATTATTTCGCTGTAAATAGGTATGCTTATTCCAAAATCAAAGTAATCGAAAAGCCCGAGCGAAACGAAGGGGTATCCGTTAATACCGATGTAGGAGCCTAGAGGTACTGCGCAGGAACCTTCCTGTGGGTTTGCGCCGTATTGCTGACTGCCTGTCGGAGCGCAAACTTGATCACCTTCTATTATGGAATTCAAACCCGTTCCTTCTGCAAACAAGCCCACTCCGAAACGTCCATGTCCAAGGGTTTGCGCGCTTTGGGTTTTGTGAAAACCGAGTTGCCCGTAAAAATTGGTGTTACCTTCCCCAGCGAATGCAGAAATTGCGCCGACCAGCAAGAAAAGAAAAGCTAGTCGGACTTTTTTTGAAATATGAAGCATTGTGCAAATATAGTAAAAGGGAGTGGGGGAGTGGGAAAATTCTAAATTGCGGAGATGAATAAAAATGCGCTTTTGAGTGCAATTTTACCGATTTTTTGCTTTTTTGCTTTGAGCAATGGATATGCGCAGGGTTTGCCTTTGGTGTTTGGAGCCGTTTTGGAAACCGGGTCCGGGTTGCTTGAAAATGACGATTACGGCAATGGAATAGTGAGGCTTACGCCTTTTATCGGGGTTTGGATAAACGGCATAGGTTTTGCGAGGGTTGGGGTTAACACAAGCGATAAAAAGGAAATTAACTCGGAGGATGGTTCTTCTAATGAATGGAAACGATTTGATATTTCTGCGCAAATAGGCATTTCTCTCATCGGTCCCGAACACCCTTATATTGCGGCTTCTTATGTCCGGAACCAAGCTTACAACCCAAGTGCGGATGTTGAATGGAATGAATGGGGTATTGGCATTGGGCATAGGTTTATACTTTCGCCATTTGCCGCTATAGTTATAGAAGCCGAGCACAGATGGATTACAGAACATTACGAACGTATGAATAGACTTGATATTTCAGGAAGAAGGCTTCAGATGAATTTCGGGCTGGTGGCGCAACCGTTTTAGCCGCCCAATGCTAATGATACAAAATCGGTATAATTGCCATTAAATTGATAAAAAAATCCCTGAACAAAGCCAGCATGGTTGGCAAAAAAAACATAAGAACAAGAACTACGGTCAAAATTTTCGGAATGAAAGTCATCGTCATTTCGTTAATGTGAGTTGCTGCTTGGAAAAGCGCAATGAATAAACCTACAAACAGAGCGGATAAAAGCATAGGGCCGCACATATAAAGCATAAGAAGCATGGCTTTGCGCCCAATATCAACAACAAAAAGATCGGTTACCATTCATACTCCCGGCAATCAGTGGAAAGATAGCAATAGTTGCTGTACTATTAAATTCCAGCCATCCACCATCACAAACAAAATTAACTTAAAAGGCATTGAAACCATCATCGGCGGCAACATCATCATGCCCATGGACATCAAAATCGAGGCTACCGCCATATCTATAACCAAAAACGGAATGTATATCAAAAAGCCTATTATAAAGGCTGTTTTTAACTCCGAAATTATGAACGCCGGAATTATGGTCCACATTCCCAAATCTTCAACGGTACCCGGATTCGGCTGGCGCGAAGCCCTTATGAAAAGAGCCAAATCGTGTTCGGAGGTTTGCCTGAGCATAAATTCTCGAATAGGCCTTATCGCTTTGTCTATCCCCTCGCGGTAATCTATTTCGTGGGCTAAATACGGTTGTATAGCTTCTTCGTTTACTCTGTTAAAAGTCGGAGCCATAACAAAAAAAGTCAAAAATAAACTTAAACCCATTACCATCTGATTCGGCGGAGAGTTTTGCGTTCCAAGGGCCTGCTTGACAAAGTTCAGCACTATCACAATGCGGGTGAAACTTGTCATCATTATTATTATCGATGGCGCAAGGGAAAGTATGGTGAGCAGAGCTACAAGCTCAAGGGTTACGGAAACATCTTCCACGCTTTGCGCCCTGTCAACGCCGAATGTCACACGGGGCAGAGGAATTTCCGGAGCGGCGGTTTGAGCGAGAACCGGAGCAGCGATGAACAGCGTAAATATTAGCGCCAAAATGTTACGCCGCATTTAACCCCCTCCCTCTCTTTTAAATCTGCGCAGCAAATGATCCACGGTTGCGGAAAATTGAACCGCTGTTACAGGCCTTGAATTATAAGCCTCCAAAATATATCTCGCTTCTTCCCCATGAATCTCGGAAAGAGTCCGCATTCCTTCTTGAGTGGCTCCCACAACTATAACTCTTTCGAGGCCCGCTTTGATTAAAAATATATTTCTGCCGGAACCCAAAAATTTTGAATCCAAAAGCTGAATTACGGATTGACTGTCACCCATACCCGGGCTTTCCACTTTGCGAACTTTTTTCGCCAAAATATATAGCACATATAAAAGCACAAGTATAACGCCAAGCCCTGCGGCCATGCGAATGGCTATTTTTCCGAAATCGGGCGGTTGATAGTTATCCGTTATAGGCGCAGGCGGCTGGTAGTCTCCACCCAAGGCTTGCTTCATGGCTTCAAACTTGAATGCCGCTGCCGCCGAATCATTTTTTGCCGCCGGGCTATCCTGCGAAAAGGCATTGGGCACAGCAATGATTAACAGGATTAAAAGGATTCTCATGGCTGTGCTACCTCAGTAACTTCAATCTCTCTTCCGGTGAAACAAGCGATAAAATTCTGACGCCGAAGTTTTCATCTACAACAACAACTTCGCCGCGTGCCACAACCTTTCCGTTTATCAAAATATCAACGGGTTCGCCGGCCAGCCTGTCCATTTCCACTATGGCACCCGGCCCAAGTTCCAAAATTCTCTTAAGGCTCATTTGCGCCCTGCCCAGTTCTATGACTATAGGCAGTTCAATATCCATCAATAAATCAAGAGCCTTATTGCCGGTAGAGCCGAATACCCCGCCATGCTGAGGCGCAAAAGCCGGAGGCGCAGCAACCGGCCCGCCACCGCCGGCAGGAACGCTGCCGCCACCACCACCGGCAGGAACGGCAGAAGAAGCGGATTGAGGCGTGGAAAGCCCAAGGCTTGCAAGGCTTGTGTCCGCGCCAAGGGGGGAAGATTTTGAAGTGCTCTTTACCCTTATTCCGGAGAGCAGACTGTCATCTAATATTATCAGGATTTTTTGGTCGGGAAATTCCTCTACCTTAACCAAAACAGTTGCTACTGCGCCACCCTTAAAATCGTTTTTCCCGCTGAAATCGTTAACCACAGCTTGCCCGAAATCCAGCGACAAACGGATTTGCGAATCCATTGTGGTTATGCAAGAGCCGGTAATCTGGTTTATTATTTCACAAATTGCATCTTTATGATCGTCATTGTAATCGGTGTGGCCGGAACCCATCAGCATAAGGTCGGAGAGAGTAGCAACTTCCTGCTTGCTTATGGCAAAGGACATTTTCCCAACAACATCTTTTTTAACGCTAACATCCATGCTAAGGCTATGGCTTGTAAGCTCTTCCGGTATAACGGAATTTTCACCGGCAACAAGCCATTGAAGCTGAAAATCAACGGCACGGGAAAGCACGGTTGTCACAACGCTGGAAGCTTGCTCGCAAACTATTTTGAAAAACGAACGTGCTGCCTCCGCCGTATTTTCAACGGGAGCCGCAGCTGCAGCCGGAGGAGCATCACTGCTATCGCTGCCAAGCAAACTCTTGGTGAGCAAATCTATTTCGTCTTGGCTTAATATGCCACCGCCATCACCTGCCATATATAACTCCGTTAGTCGTCATCGCCAACCTCTCTATCTATAATGCCTGTTATTTGGAAAGATTTATTTCTGCCCACAACGCTTGGTTTTCCCAGGAATTTCGGACGATCTTCTATGTGCATAACCAAGTCTGATTGCGCGAGTTTGTCTAAAACCATAACATCGCCTACGTTTAATTGCAAAAAATCCCTTACGGAAAGTTGCGTTGAGCCTATTTCCGCGCGAAGCATGGCATTTGTGCTGGAAAGCTCCCGCTCCACCATTCTGCGGGTTTCCTGCGTTGTTGTTTTTTGGGCGGAAATCCAAGATTCTCCGGAGAGCTTGTCTATAATGGATTCCAAAAGAATAAACGGAAAACAAAGGCTCATTAAGCCGGAACCCGTGCGGGTGCGAACTTCAAGCGTAATCAAAACAACGGTATCGCCCGGAGGAGCTATTTGCACGAATTGTGGATTTATTTCGTAATTCTCTATTTTCGGAGAAAAAATCCCTATGTTTTCCCAAACAACTTTCAAATCCGCAAGGGAACGCTCTATTATCTTGTATATAACCGTTTTTTCAATATCCGTCAACTCACGGTTGGTAGAATCCACGGTACGCCCCTGCCCTCCGAACAAGCGATCCAGCATAATAAATATGAGCGATGGGCTAACATCAAAAATTGCGCTTGATTCCAACGGCTCCATTTGAAATACGTATATGCAACTGGGGGTTGAAATGCTTTTAATTACCTCTCCATAAGTCAATTGCTCAACATTTTGCAGGTTAATTTCGACGTTTGTTCTGAGCAAGCTCATAAGAGTAGTTGAAAGCAAGCGGGCATAGCCTTCGTGCAAATTTCTCAGAGTGCTTATCTGGTCTTTTGAAATACGGTCAGGGCGGGTAAAATCGTAGAGATTTACCTTTTTATTTGTTTTAGGAGGGGAATAGAATGGTTGGTAAACCGGAGCAGCAGCAACGGGAGCGGCTGGAGCAGCAGGAGCAGATGGCGCTGCAGCGGCAGACGAAAGCCCCTGCATCATCTTATCTATTTCTGCTTGTGATAAAATATCGCCCATAGCTCCTACTGTATCATAAAGGAGTCAAAGTAGCTGCGGTCAATTTTGCCTAGGGGTTTGCCGTCCAGCGTTTCCGGCAAAATTGCATTTATATCCGCAACAATCTGTTCTCTTATGGCTTTTTTGCCATCGTTTGTCATAAGTTCGGAAAGCGGACGGCTGCTCATTATGTCTAAAACGATGTCTTTAATGCGGGCTTTGCGGGCATCGAGTTCCGGCCCCAGTTTGGCATATGCCGGATTATATTCCAGTTGAATTCCGCATTTCAAGAAACGTCCGTCTTCGCCGCTTATGTTTACCGTTATCTCTATAGGCGCAGCGAGCGTTGCTCCGATTTCGGTTTGTTTTTTAAGTTCGGCTTGTTTTTGTTCCTCTTCTGCCTGCTTTTGAGCCTCTGTCAAATCAGGTTCTTTTAACTGGCCAACAAAAAAAACTGCTATCCCAACCTCTATGCCTATAAACAAAAGCAGAATTACGCCGACTATTGCCCATTTAAACATAGCGGATTGCAATATTGAACCCGTAGCTTTATCAGCAGCAACATTCTCTTCCGTTTTTCTCTCTTCTTCCATTGCCATTTAGTCCTCGCTAACAAGGGTAAATGTAGTAAATTAGTTGTTAATGTAGTCCACGAATATTTGGATGCGGCGGTTTTTAGAGCGATCTTCGGGAGTTGTGTTGGGGGCAATGGGGCGATATTCGCCATAACCAACAGCGCTCATGTTCTCCGGTCTAATACCGGTTTGGCCGGAAAGCAGTTGAACCACGGAAAGAGACCTCGCGCTGGAAAGCTCCCAATTGTTTCGGTAGCGCTGGGAACGTATGGGTACATTGTCCGTATGTCCCTCAACGCGAACTTTTAATTCCGGGTTATACTTTATAATATCGCTAATGTCCTTCAAAATGTCCTTGCCTTGTTCTTTAAGGTCTGCCGAGCCGCTTGCAAAACCAACCGGATCGCGAAGCATAATGGCAATGCCTTTTTCCGTGATATCAACCTTAACCGCATCTTCCAAATTTTTTGTTTGTATAACCTGCTTTACTTTTTCCGCATCTTTCAAACTCTGTTTTTTCTTTTGCTCATCTCCGGTTTTTTTGGGAATATCTACAATAGGGTGTATGGGAACGGTAGGAAATGTTTCCATAACTCCGAATGCTCCCTGCAAACTTTGAACGGTAAGGGCGTACCTAATAGGCTCAAAATTAGCCATAGTGAGCAAAAGCACAAAGAATGTGAGCAATAAGGTTGTCATGTCGGAGAACGTGGTCATCCATGCGGGAGCTCCGGGCTGGCATTCTGGACATTTTTTCTTATTAGCCACTATCTTGCTTGCCTTTCTTTTTCTTTAGCGGCTTCCAATTCCACTCTTGTTTGCGGATCAAGATAAGCCGATAATTTCCATTGTACCACACGCGGATTTTCACCGGCTTGCACCGCAAGGATACCGGCCAGCATAACGGTTTTTTCCGCCATTTCTTCTTCATGCCTAATTTTTAGCTTGGTGGCTATAGGCCAGCAAATCAAGTTTGCCAAAAGAGAACCGTAAAATGTTGTTATCAATGCAATGGCCATAGCCGGACCTATAGCCGCAGGATCACTCATCTGTTTAAGCATAAGAACCAAGCCAACAAGAGTCCCTATCATTCCGAATGCCGGCCCCATTGCGCCAAGACCTTCAATAAAACCGATATTAGCTTTATGCCTTTCTTCTACGTTGTCTTTTTCCGTTTCCAGAATGCTCTCTATAACGGCTCGTTCCGTTCCGTCAACCGCAAGCTGAATGCCTTTCTTCAAAAACGGGTCTTGAACTTTTTCCAAAGAATTTTCAAGAGCGAGAATGCCCTCCCGCCTGGCTTGCTCCGCAAACGATATTAATTGAGACACAGTTCCGGCAACATCGTGTTTCTGTACAAAAATATACATTTTCAAGAAACCGGGTATTGTTTTCCAAAAACTAGGCGGGTAAGCGCACACCATAGCCATAAAGGACATGCCTAAGGTTATAGCAGCCGAAGGCGGATCCATAAACATTGGGATATTGTCGGTTGAGCCGAAACCAAAAATGAGCAAAAGCAGAACGCTTATTACAAGCCCAATTATGCCACTTAAATCCATGAACTAAATATAGTAAACGCAGGCAAGCGGTTACTAAATTACCGCTATGCAAACTAATGTGCCTCTTGCGGAGAAAATGCGGCCTCACAATCTGGATGAATTTTTGGGCCAGCAGAGGATTTTAGGGGAAACGAGTATGCTGAGGGCGGCAATTTTGAATGGCAACGTGCCCAGCATGATTTTTTGGGGGCCTCCGGGGTGCGGAAAAACAAGCCTTGCAAATGTGATTAAAAACCATTGCAAAAAACGCTTTGTGGCTCTCTCTGCTGTTACAAGCGGAGTTAAAGATGTGAAAACTGTTTTGGACGAGTCAAAAACATATAAAGAAAATAACAGAGAAACAATTTTATTTATAGACGAAATCCATCGCTTTAACAAGGCGCAGCAAGATTCCCTTTTGGGCGCAGTGGAAAACGGAACAATCACGCTTATAGGCGCAACCACCGAAAATCCGGGCTTTGAGGTGAATTCCGCTTTGCTCTCCCGTTGCCAGCTCATTCTTTTTGGGCCGCTTTCCCCGCAGGATATGCAAAATCTTTTGGAAAGCGCTCTGCACCTTCACCCAAGGGGTCTTAAAAGGAAAGATTTAAGCATGTCTCCGGAGGCAGCTCAAAAGCTGATAGGGCAAGCAGACGGAGATGCCCGTTTTTTGTTGAACCAGTTGGAGTGGCTCGCCGGCACAATTCAGGGCGAAGCGGAAATAACGCCGGAGCTAATGGAGCAAATTCAGTATGAAAAGCCCCTGCGCTACGACAAGCACGGCGAAGAGCATTATAATTTGATAAGTGTTTTGCACAAAGCCGTGAGAGGCAGCGATGTGCAAGCTGCTGTTTACTGGTTGCACAGAATGCTGGATGGCGGTGAAGACCCTCGTTATATTCTGCGCCGCCTGATGCGAATGTCGATGGAAGATATTGGGCTTGCAGATCCAAATGCTCTTTTGCTTGCAACCTCGGCAAGGGAGGCTTTTGATTTTATGGGTGTTCCGGAAGGTTTAATCGCTTTGGACGAACTTACAGTTTATTTGAGCCTTGCTCCCAAGAGCAACAGTTTGGAAATCATGGGTGCAAAGGTGAACAGTTGCATTAGGCAAACAGGAACATTGCCGGTCCCCAGAGCATTCAGAAATCCCGTGACAAAAGTGGGAAAGGAACTGGGCTACGGCAGGGGTTATCAATACGACCACGATGTGCCGGGTGCTTACGCAGGCCAGGAGCATTTGCCTGAAAAATTAAAGGGCACAAAATTTTACGAGCCTACGGAATACGGCAAGGAAAAGGCACTTTCGGAAAGGTTAGCCCAGTTGTCTAAAAATTCATTTGTTTGAACCCCGATACCCCCGATATTCCGCATTTCGTGGCATCATATCCAAACCGTAGGGGCAGCATAACGGGGCAGGCAAACCTGCGGCAGCTAAAATTGAGGCAAATGCAGCTATGCTTGCTATAATCGCTTGCCTTTTGGAAATTTTTACAAATTGTTTTTCTTTGTCTTCTTTCTTTTTAACTGATAGAAGTGCTACGCTAAATCTCTTGTCATTTTCTATTTCCGATATTTTTTCATTTAAAATAGGAACGCTGGACAACGCTTCGTTATATTTTGCGATAACTTCCGTTTTTTTTCCTTCTCGCTCATATTTCTTTGCTTCAAGATAAGCATCTTTGATAATTTTGCGAGTTTCTTGAATTTTCTGAAATATGCTAACTGCGTTTGGCAAAACATCCCTAAAATCAGGGTCTAATAATAAAAATTCATAATCTTGAATAATTTTATCAGATTCTTTTAATGTTGCGTTTAATGCAATTTTATAAGCATCGTATTGAATTCTCTGCAAATGGGAATTCATAGCTGTGTCTAATTCCTTGCAAGCATTTTCCACAGAATTTTTGCAATATATGCTGCGATAAATGTGGTGGAAAACAGAATAGATCTCGTTTTCCAATCCTGCAGGTCTGTTTCCGTTATTTTCTACGGTGGCCAATTCAATTAACCACTGTAAATCATCTTTGTAAAAGCTTAAGAGTTCGTATAATTTTTCTTGATATTCGGTATTGCTTAAAATATTATCTACGGACGAACTTTCACCAGGCATTAATCATCTCCATTATCTGTTTATCTGCTTCTTTTCCGGATATGCGGTTAGTGCTGCCTACATATCCACGCATAGGAAAACTTTGCGAATAAGAGCTTTGCGTGGCAACGCTTTGTCTTTTTTGCTTTAAATACTCCATGACGTTTATAGGAAAAGGCATGATGTTCTCCTTATGAAAGCACTTTTCTGACATATTGGCAATATAGAAATTTTTCCAACCATTGTCAATGGATAAAATAAAAAAGGAGCGCATTTTCATGCGCTCCTTGGGGTCGTCCCCGCCTTTTGTGCGGGGAGCGAGGGGAGGGGTTATGTTAGTTTCTTACGCAACGGACGGAGAGCTTGGTAGTTGTCTTGTTGCTGCCGCCTCTGTCGATTACACTGCTGCCATCTCTGATGGTGAAGTAGTTGCCCAAGTCGTAATTAGAGCCATATCTCCAATCACCATCCTGAGTGGTAGTCCAGCCTCTTTCGCCTTTAGTCCACCAGTAAGCGTAGCTTGTGGAAGGAAGATTTGCGATTCCAGTGACTGTAGCGGGAACAGCGTCAAAGTTGGTAGCACTAGCTGCTGATGGATTTTGTGCCCACCCGCTTGTGGCTTTCAGATTCACTGCGTAGCCAATACCGCCTGCAGCTCTCGTCAAGGTGTTATCAGCAGATTGAGCGCCTCCGCTTGTGACTTCGCCTGGATCACCTATAGCAAAACCAACGTCTGCATCTAGGGGCAGAGCCCATGGGCCATCACCTTTGTCAAATGAAGCGCAAGCAACATTAGCCTCGTCCCAAGTGAATGTGCTGGCACCGCCGATGACCACATTCTTACGAAGCCAATATTTGCTGGTAACATCACTTCCTCCAGTTGCGCCGGTGACGTTGATCCTACCATAGTCATAAAGCACATTGCCGGTTAGCTCGCACACCTTTTCAGCTGGGTTGTACAAGCCAGCGGCAATTAAAACTGACGATGCAACGCCATTGGAAAACTGATTGTCGGTGCTGATGCCGCCTGTGGGAGCGACAGGGGCTTTGCAGGTGGAGTAAACTTTGCCTGCTGTAGCAGAAGGATTATCATCCAGAATGCAGAACTCGGACTCTGGGTCGAAGTATTCAACAGAGCCGGGTCCGGCGGGAGCAGATACATACGTAATAGCTGCGCAAGCGACTCCGCCAACTGCATCTGTAGCATCAGTAACACCTGAGCATTCGGCTGTCTTGGCGGGGTCAGCACTGGCGGCAATAGCTTTAACTGCGCAAGAACCGTCGTCGCCTAATGTTTCAGGAGTCCAATCGCATGCTTGAGAATTTGTTGCAGGCGTTCCAGCAGCTCCTCCGCACGATCCTTTGTCTTCTGCAACGCCTGCCAGAGAGCAGTATTTGAGGTTGCTAAAGGGGGTTGTGCTGGTTGCTCCTAAGGAGGCTCTGCATTTGGTCAGAATTTTCCCTTTTTCTGCATAGGAAGCGGAAGATGCTGCGCCTGCTCCTTGTTCATCATCGAAACTGGTTTGGCAGAAGCTGGTTGACGGGTATGTTTTTCCGTCTGCCAATGTCTTGGGGCTTGCATAGTCGCAGAGGAATTCAACGGCTGCCTGCGACGTGTTGGGGCCTTGGCAGAACTCGTATTTTGAATAAGGTAGCTTGTCTGCTGCGACAACAGGATTGGTGCTGGCGGTTCTGTTGCAGTAGTCCACAATTTTTCCCGTTGAAGCCTTGCTATTTGGGTCATTATCGGAAACGTCCGCAGAACTAAAGGAAACAGCGTCTTGGTTCTGGCAGAACTGGTTTGCCGTATAAGTTCTTTGAGATAATGGCACGTCAGCTCCGGCGGCGGTTTTGGCTGCGCCGCAGAGGTTTTTGACGTTTCCTGCGCTCTGGCAGAATGCGTTTGTTGCGTCAAAGAGATCGGCACCGCAGATGCCCATGACAACACCAACTTGGCACGTCTGGCCGATTGTGAATGTGTTGCCATTAGCTGCAGCTAATGCTTTGGTTAAGTTAGAAACACCTTCAGTAGAAGTAGGGACGCATTTAAAGGTGACATCGGTGTTATTGTAGCAGAACTGATACGCAGCATACGGTCTGCCGGCACAGCGGGGTTGAATTGTTCCACCCGCAGCCGCAGCCGCAATCGTAGAAATATCACTAACACTAAGAGGCGAACTATACTGCTGGGGACTATCGGGCAAGGTATCTAGAGCCACAACTGTAGCTTGGGATGCTGGGGGCGTAGGATTATTATTGTATGATCCTGCCTGAGGGGCAGGCTGGCAGAATTCATTTTCTGTGTAAATTCTCTCCGCTAGAGGCTTGCCCGGAGAGCCGCAAAGGAATCGAACCGCATTTTTGGATGCGTCTTGGCAGAACTGTACAGTCGGGTCAGCAATAGCAGCGGTACCGCATTTTTCGTTGGTAATACTACCACCATTGGCGAGATCGCAAGCAAAAAGCTTGGGGTCGTAAGCAACATTAGCACCGTCAACATTGCATATTGCCTTTGCCAATTCAAACTCTTCAGTTCCGCAGGTAAAGATATAATAGCCGTTCCACTTATCGGTAAAGTCGTTTGCTATCGTGCAACCGCCGCCTGGGCCTGTAGCGAGCGGGCCTACACGTTCGCCATCGCAATACACGTCATAGCCGTTGGGGGGCGTTTCTTTCAGATAGCAGCTGCCTTCTTCAAGACCTATGCCGTCCTTGCCGTCTGCACCGGTGTCGCCTTTTTCGCCTTTCTCACCGGGAGTACCTGGGGCACCTGGAGCGCCTGGGGCACCGGTATCGCCTTTGTCGCCTTTCTCGGTGGCTGTGCCGGGGATGCCTTGGATGCCTTGGTCGCCTTTGTCACCCTTTTCGCCTTTCTCACCGGGAGTGCCTTGGGGGCCGGCAGGGCCTGCGGGACCGGC
>LIUG01000118.1 GCA_001462245.1 Candidatus Fibrimonas termitidis | reverse complement strand
AAACCATGGTTTAAAAGTTACACTTGAGAAACTGAATATAGGAGTTAATTATGAGCAAAACGAAAGGTTTTCTAGTAGCGGTTGCGATTGCAACTATGGCATTCACATTTTCCTGCTCGTCTGACGGTGGCGATGAGCCGTCTTCGCCAAGCGTCGGGGGCGGTTCTTCTTCCAGCGTGGATAATGGCGGGAAGTTTTCCTCGTCCAGCGGTGGTGGTATTCCTACTCCGACCGTAACGACATTTATTGATGATCGAGATGGTAAAACCTACAAGAAAGTGACAATAGGCACTCAAACTTGGATGGCGGAGAATTTGAATTACGATGCCACCGGTGGAAAGTGCTACGATAATAGTTCTTCCAACTGTGATAAGTATGGTCGCTTATACAACTGGTCAACAGCTAGGAGCGTATGTCCTTCCGGCTGGCATTTGCCAAGTGATGCGGAATGGACAACATTGACTGATTACGTCGGTAACCAAGCAATTAATGCGGGAACGAAATTGAAAGCAACGAGCGGATGGGAAAACAACGGCAATGGCACGGATGAGTTCGGCTTTTCCGCCCTTCCTGGGGGTGGGTGGTACTACCCATATGATGATAACGGCTTCGAAGGTTTCGACAATGTCGGCGACTACGGCTACTGGTGGAGTAGCACAGAGTACTACAGCGCCAATGCTTACTACAGGAGCATGGACTATCAAGACAAGATCGCTTACTGGTACTACGGCGGTAAGCTTAACTTGTTTAGTGTGCGTTGCATGAAAAACTATGTAGAGATAATCGATGACTCTAGTTCTTCCAGCGGCGGTGGCGGTGGTTCCAGTCCATCTAGCAGCAGTTTTACTGATAGTCGAGACGGTCAATCCTACAAAACCGTAGTCATAAGTAACCAAACTTGGATGGCGGAGAATTTGAATTACAATGCCTCGGGCAGCAAATGCTACGATAACAGTTCTTCCAACTGTGATGAGTATGGTCGCTTATACGACTGGTCAACAGCTAGAAACGCATGTCCTTCCGGCTGGCATTTGCCCACCGACGAGGAATGGACAGCATTGACTGATTACGTCGGTGGTGACAATGGAACTAAATTGAAGGCAACGAGTGGTTGGTACGGCAATGGTAATGGCACGGACAATTATGGCTTTTCGGCCCTGCCGGGCGGCGGCGGCCTCTCGGATGGCAGTTTCGGCTATGCCGGCGTCGGCTGCTGGTGGAGTAGCACAGAGCGCTATAGCAGCCTCGCCTACTACCGGCACATGGGCTACAACTACAGCGGCGTGGGCAGGGACAGCAACGATAAGTCAAACTTGTTTTCAGTTCGTTGTCTCCAAGACTGAGCACGAAGTGTCACCGCTAGCCGTAGGCAAGCGGTGCAATGCAAAGAATTTGTGCCATGGTGGCACAAAACCTGCCGAGCCTTGTGTCCCCAAGGGTTTGGCATGGGAAAGTGAAACGGGGAATAACCACAGGAGGTTCACTATGAAAACGAAGCGTTTTCTACTCACGGCAGGCATTGTGCTTGCTATGGCATTCACATTTTCTTGCTCGTCTGATGATGGCGGTGTAGATGGCTGTCCTAATCCATCCGTTTCAGGCAATTCATTGTCCTGTGGCGGTCAAACATACAAGATTGTTGTCATAGGCAGCCAAACTTGGATGGCGGAAAATTTGAATTACGACCCCGGCAGTGGCAATTCTGTTTGTTATGATAACAAACCTGCCAATTGTGTCACCTACGGTCGCTTGTATGATTGGTCAACGGCTCGGTCAGTTTGTCCTTCTGGCTGGCATTTGCCAAGTTATGATGAGTGGGCTGCGTTAGATGACAATGCAACTGACGAGTACGACTTTTTGGATCAACCGGGTGGCAAATGCTACCCGGATGGCTATTTCGAGTCTATCGGCCGCAGCGGCTCCTGGTGGAGTTCCACAGAGTGCGATAGTGAAAAAGCCTACAGCCGGTCCTCCACGGAGAGACACAAGGGATACTTGCTTTCTGTTCGTTGTCTCCAAGACTAAGGAAGTGGCTAATACAAAAAATCGTGCCACAGTGGCACGAACCTGCCAAGCCTTGTGTCCCCAAAGGTTTGGCATGGAAAACTGAAGCGGGAAATAACCACAGGAGGTTCACTATGAACAAGATTATTTTCGCAATCGCTATCTTTGTCTCGGCAATTTTTGCGGATACTATACATCTGAAAGATGGACGAGAAATAAACGATGCGACCGTCGTTAAAATTGGGATCAACGAGGTAGAATATAAAATTGGCAAAAGAGAGGTTTTATATACTGCCAAAAAATCGGATATAGCGATTATTTTCTATAAAGACGGCACAAAAGAAGTGTTTGGTTCTGACGGCAGCACAGGGCAAGGGCAGCAGAATATACAAAACATACAAAATACGGTTATTGTAGGCGGAAGCCCACCTGTAGATGGAAGTGCACATAATGAAACATATGAAAATTTTACCACAGGTCAAAGATGGGCAACTTTTGGATTAAATTTAATTCCGGGTGTAGGCTCTATTGTTATTATGGACGATTGGACCGGTGCTATTGTTCAATGGGTGTTAACAGGCGGTGGAGTAATAATGGTTTCGATTGGAACAGAAGCAGACAAAACATATAAAGAATGCCATTACAATGATTACCGTTCTTGCGAAGAAGCAAAAGGGCAGAATAATTTTATTGACGCCGGAACAGCTATGGGGGCTGCTAGCATTATATATAATATTTTTCGCTCTATAACTTATGACAAACCGAAAAAAGTAGCTTATAACAAATACGAAGGGTTTAATTTTGCAGTTTTACCAGACAAGCACGGTAGATTTACACCATATATGACATATAGAAAAACTTTTTAATCCCGCCGCTTATCCCCTAAATCCTAAAAATCGGGGGCATCGGGGTTCTGACATTTACTATATTACTCCTGTTATGTCAAAGATATATGCAGCAAAATTTTCGGATGGAACGCACTGGCTTGGTGATAATTGGCCGGATTGCGAGAAACGTGTAATGGGAAAAGCCGGTGTTAAATACAAGTCTTTTGCAAAGATGGAAGATGCAAAGGCTTGGATTAGCGGGAAAAGACCGGCAAAGAAAGGGCTTCGCATTTACGTGGACGGCTCTTTTATGCCCTTGAACGAATATGCCGGCTGGTCGTGGGTAGCGGTGGAAAATGGGGTTGAAATTGCCCGAGACTTTGGAATGACCCCGCACCCGGCAGCAAGCCGGAACATAGACGGTGAGCTTCACGCCGCCTGGAAAGCGATGGAATATTTGGCAAAGAAAAAACGCAAAGGCACAATTTGCTACGACTATCAAGGCGTTGAAAGCTGGGCTACAGGCGAATGGAAAGCCGGCAGCGCAGTCTCGCAAATATATGTGAACAGAATAGCAGACATAAAAGAATGGGCATCCTTTGAAAAAGTTATCGGGCATAGCGGAGATGTATGGAACGATAAAGCCGATGATCTGGCAAAGGGAGTTCTTTTGGGAAAATACAAGGCAGTGAAAAAAAAGAAATAACACTATCTAATACATGAAGGTAGTTTTAGATATAAATAATTTTTGGTCTCCCGGAGGGGGGGGAGTTCGTCGTTATCACTTGGAAAAAATGGAATATTACCAAAAAAAACAGAGCGACTTCAAACTCGTTTTTTTAATGCAGGACAGTTATAATAAAACGGAAGAAATTTCACCCACCTTAACAATAGAGCATGTAAAGGCTTTCAAAGTTCCGGGCAAATGGTGGAAATACCGTTTTATTTACCGTGCAAAACAGATTAAACCCTACATTGAAAAATACAAAGCGGATATCATAGAAGTCGGTTCTCCATACGTTCTTCCTGCGGCAGTGCGCAGAGCGTGCAAGGGTCTGGATAAGAAGCCGGAGTTAATAGGTTTTTGGCATGCCGATTTTCCCGTTACGTACATTCGCCGTGTTTTTGAAAGAATAAATTCCTTTTTGGCAAAGAGGCTAGAGGGTATAGCTTGGGTTTATGCGAGATACCAATTCAAAAACTATAAAAGCATCTTGGTTTCCTGCAAGGAAGTGATGGAAAGGATGAACGCTCACGGTTTATCGAATTTGTATTGGTTGCCCTTGGGTGTTGATATTGAATGCTTTAATCCTTTAGAAAAAGATGAAGCGTTGGTGAAGGAATTAAAAGCGGGTGAGCCTAATAGGCTAACTCTATTTTTTCCGCATCGCTCAACGGAAGAAAAGGGACTGTCGCTTTTGTTAAAAGCATATCCTATTATATGCGAAAAATTAGGCTTGGCACCAATGCTCGTTTTTGCGGGAACGGGAAACAGAATACACCTTGTTAGGGAAGCAGAAAAAAAATATGAGCATGTAAGATATATAGGTTTTGTCAATAGCGTGGAAGAAATGGCAAAATGGAATGCCAGTTGCGAAATAGGTTTTGCCCTTAGTGCTTGGGAGACATTTGGACTTTCTATCTTAGAGGGCATGGCAAGCGGTCAATGCTTAATAGGAGCCAATGCCGGTGCGGCGGCGGAACATATTCGCGAATCCGGTGGCGGAATTATTTTGCAGGAAATGACTCCCGAGGCTTTGGCATTTGCGATTTGCGAAATTGCGCAAGACAGGGATAAAATGCAAGCCATGTGCGCAAGAGGCAGAGCCTATGCCGAGAGGTTTTCTTGGGATGCCTGCTTTGGAAGACAACGGGAATTTTACAGAGGAATTTTAAATTGAGTTTAGCCTCCACAAGTATTAGAAGACCTGTTTTAACCATAGTGTTATCTGCACTCATAGTACTTTTCGGAGCTATAGGAATGTATCAGGTTGGTGTTCGTGAATACCCGGCCATAGACCCGCCCATAGTAAATGTTCGCACCACTTATACCGGCGCAAATGCGGAAGTTATAGCAAACCAGGTAACGGAGCCTTTGGAATCAGCTATCAATGGCATAGACGGAATTCGCACTTTGAATTCCACCTCACGCGAAGAGCAATCCAACATCACCGTAGAATTCAATTTGGGCGCAAATATGGAGCAAGCCGCTAATGATGTTCGAGACAAGGTTTCACGTGCTCAACGGATGCTTCCCGATAACGCCGATATTCCCATAGTTGCAAAAGCAGATGCCAATTCTACGCCGATACTAGTGCTCTCGCTCGGCAGCAACACCTTGAGTTTGCTGGAGCTTACGGACCAAGGCACAAGGGTGCAAGAGAGAATTCAAACTATACCCGGAGTTGCGGAAGTCAATATATGGGGCATAAAAAGATATGCGATGCGTATTTACATAGACCCTGTGCGAATGGCAGGTGCTAACTTGACCATAGACGCGATCAAAACCGCGCTTGATAGAGAAGATGCGGAACTTCCCGCCGGGCAATTGGAAGGAACATCTGCGCTCGTTAGCTTGCGTTCGCATTCGGAATTAAAAACCGAGCAGGATTTTCGCAATGTTATTCTGTTTTCGGATGGAGAAAAATTTGTTCGCCTAGGCGATGTTGCACAAGTTGTGCTCGGTGCGGAGAACGAAAGAAATACGGTAAGGATGAACGGCAGACCGATGGTTTCTCTAGCGGTGGTTGCCCAGCCCGGTGCAGACCAGTTGAAAATAGCGGATGAAGTTCTGAGACGGTTGGACGACATCCAAAAGGACTTGCCGGAATCCATTGTAATTCAAACCTCCTTTGACAACACGACGTTTGTGCGGGCGGCACTTTCGGAAGTACAGGAAACTATTGCCATAGCCTTTGTGCTTGTTGTTGCTATTATATTTTTATTTCTCAGAGATTTTAAAACAACATTAATTCCGATGCTCACCATTCCAATTTCTTTAATAGGTGTGTTCTTTGTTATTTGGATTTTGGATTTTTCCATCAACATTTTAACGCTTTTGGGAGTTGTGCTTGCGATAAGCATTGTTGTTGATGATGCTATTGTTGTTTTGGAAAATATATTTGCAAAGGTAGAGGAAGGGCTCCCGCCCAAAGAAGCTGCAGTTAAGGGTGTTAATGAAATTTTTGTGGCGGTTATAGCCACAACCCTTGTTTTATGTGCGGTGTTTTTGCCGTTATTTTTTATGCAAGGATTTACGGGGCGGCTTTTCCGAGAGTTCTCCGTTGTTATAGGCGGTTCCACATTAATTTCTTCTTTTGTCGCGTTAACGCTCGGCAGCATGCTTTCCAGCCGTTTTCTCAAGAAAAACGAAAAGCACAATTGGTTTTACGTTGCAACCGAACCTTTTTTCACAAAACTATCTTCTACGTATGCGAGGTTTTTGGGAAAAATTTTAAGGCACCCGCTTTTCGCTATTCCCATTATTTTGGTGTGTGCTTTCATTGCGATTTTTTCATTTATGAATTTGCCAAGCGAACTTGCTCCGCTGGAAGACCGTTCCCGTGTTAATGTTCAGGTTACGGCTCACGAAGGTGCACCGTTCTTGTTTATAAGCGATAAAATGAAAATCATCGAAAATTTGATTTTAGAGAATGTGCCCGAACTAGACCGTATCCTTGTGCAAACAGCACCCGGCCTTGCCGGTTCTGTGAACAACGGCAATGTTTCAATAATGCTTGTTGACCCGAACAAACGCAAAAGAACCCAGCAGGAAATAGCGAATAGTTTAAGAAGGTTGCTGAATCAGGTTGAAGGTGTTCGGATTTCAATTCAGCAGGAGCAAACAATTCGTGTGGGTTCACGGAGCAGTCAACCTGTGCAAGTGGTGGTTCAGTCATCGGAGCTGGACTCCTTGAAAAAATATCTGCCGGCTCTTATGGAAAAAATTCAACTCAGCCCGCATTTAACAATGGCGGATGTAAATTTGAAATTCACAAAGCCGCAACTGGATGTTGAGATGGACAGAGACCATTTACGTGCTTCCGGTATTGCGCCACGCGAAGTAGCGAATGCATTGCAGCTCGCATATAGCGGTTTAAGGTACGGATATTTTTTGAAAGACGGAAAGCAGTACCAGATTATGGGGGAAATAAATTCCCAAAACCGTTCCGAACCGGCATCCCTGCAAACTCTGTATCTTAAAAACAGCGAAGGAAAATTAGTTTCACTAGACCAGCTTGTAGATTTAAAAGAGCGTGCAGTTCCGCCGCAAATATTTAACTACAACCGCTATGTATCCGCAACAATTTCCGCAAGCCCGGCGGCAGGCGTTGCACTTGGAGATGCCATAAGCGAAATGCAAAAAATTATAGATAGCGAACTCCCCGATAATTTCAAAACAGAGCTTACAGGAACCTCACGAGATTTTATGGAAGCGAGCGGCAGTCTTGCCATAGTTTTCTGTTTAGCTTTGCTCATAGTGTATATGCTTTTAGCCGCTCAGTTTGAGAGCTTTAGGCATCCCTTCACCATTATGCTTACTGTACCGTTAGCTCTTTCGGGTGCGTTAGCCGCTCTTTATTTCGGCGGTCACACTTTAAACATATTCAGCCAAATCGGTTTGGTAATGCTTGTAGGTCTTGTCACCAAGAATGGAATTTTGATAGTTGAGTTTGCAAACCAGCGCCGTGAAGCCGGCTTAGATCTTCGCCACGCCGTAGCAGGAGCCGCCGGAGCACGTTTGCGCCCGATTTTAATGACATCGCTAACAAGCGTATGCGGCTTTATGCCCATCGCTCTTGCGCTAGGTGCAGGTGCAGAGAGCCGTGTTCCTATGGGAGTAGCGGTGATAGGCGGGATACTGGTATCTTTGGTATTCAGTTTGCTAATTGTGCCGGCAGCATATTTATTGATAAGCAAAAAGGATTTGGCTGTCTGAACCCCGATATTCCGCATTTTAGGGTGAAAATCCCGGCAAATTACACAAAAACGGCAAAAAATATAAAAAAACTTGCCTTTACCTCGAAAAAACTATTCACTCGGCCAGAGCCTCGTT
>LIUG01000117.1 GCA_001462245.1 Candidatus Fibrimonas termitidis | reverse complement strand
TCAATATTGAGAGCATCGGCAAGTGTTTTGCTGGTTGAATATTCGGAATAGTTATCCAATGGATGATGCAGGCAATATAAAGAAATATTCTTTTTCTTTAGCTTTTCAAGCAAGGAAGCATCCATCAGGTAAAATCCAACAGGTGATTTTTTCAAATCCCAAGCCGAGGCATGATGCAAAAATAACATCGCATTGCCTGCATTTTCCAAAACTCTGCGCAAAACATTTTCAGAAGGAAAAACAGCCGTATAAACTCTGTCAATAGTTTCCGTGAAATCACAAACCAAGCCCATATCTCTATTTTTGAAATTATCGCATATAAAAGGTTCAAGTTCAGACATATACCTATACCAATCATCGCTGATTTCAGGTTTAATAAAGTCGCTATCAAGGCGAGTGTAGATTTCTTTTGCTAGCATGTTGCTTTTAGAAATTAGAAAATTTTCTATCTTTCCTTTATGAAAAACAAACAGGAAGTGTGGACTATCATGATTATAACTATTTCGGAAGCTGCCGAACAACTGCTATCTAGCGATGGCCTAAATTATTTGGAGGAATACTATGTATAACAAACTCATAAAATCCTTTTACAAAAACAAAAACCCACAAAAATCTTTGGAAATGTCTAAATACATGAAAAATAAATTTCCTTACCTAGGCATTCCCAAACCCACAAGGGTTTTGTTGCAAAAAGAATTTTTCAAAGAGGAAAAGAAGAAAAATAAAATTGACTGGAATTTGGTGTTTGATTTATATGACAAAGAAGAAAGAGAATTTCAATATCTTGCTATAGATTATTTAATCGCTCTTAAATCAATTTTGATTAAAGAAGATATTAAGCACGTAGAAAAATTAATAGTGACTAAATCTTGGTGGGATACGGTGGATGCACTTGATAGCTTAGTCGGCGTGCTTTTGGCGAAATATCCGAAATTGATTGCTAAGATAGATGAGTATATAAAAAGCGATAATATATGGTTGAAAAGAATATCTATAGATTGCCAATTGGCATTCAAAGAAAATACGAATACCGAAATTTTATCAAGGGCAATACTTGGCAACCTCGGCACAAAGGAATTTTTTATAAATAAAGCAATCGGCTGGAGTTTGAGAGAATATTCCAAAACAAATCAGAAATGGGTACGGGACTTTATAGATAAGCATAAAGATAAAATGGATAAGTTAAGCGTTAGAGAGGCTTCAAAGTATTTATGAGAGTTGTTGGGGCATTTTCTCCTTGAATATTTTTATTCGCCTCAACAATCAATTTATCTGCAACAGACAAAAATAAATCCGTTAGCACTGGATCAAAATGAGTTCCTTTTCCGTCTGCGATAATTTTAATGGCTTCTTCGTGGGTGAATGCTTTTTTGTATGGTCTTTCGGAGATTAATGCGTCATAAACATCGATTAATGCCATTAAGCGGGCGGGCAATGGGATTTTTTCTCCGGCTGATGTGCCCTCCCGTTGCGTTGTCACGGCGTTCAACAAGCTCAGCTATTGTTTCCATTATTGCATTTTTAAGTCCTGTAATGGTTTTTGTTTTCTCCCGCACCATCCCTTCAAGATTGTAGGGATTTGGCAGATTTCACAAATTCCCCTGTTCCGGCGATTTTGCCTGACGATTTTTTGAAAATTTTGGGGTAAGGCGGGGAAGCTTATTTTATGAATATACTGCATTGGGGCATTTCTTTGCAAACAGGCTACAAATGCGGATTTTATCGTGTTTTTGGCGTTTTTATGCTTATTTTCTTTAATGAACCAGCAAGGAATCGAACCTTGAACCCGCGCCTTAAAAGGGCGCTGCTCTACCAATTGAGCTACTGATTCGGAATATGTAAATATAGCAAAAAATTAGCCTGACGTCAAGGGTTGGTTTGGGGGAAATTTCTAGATTTATGGTGAAAACATGGATATACTGAGAAAATATCATTTTTTAATTAATCCTGTTAGCGGTGGCGGGCAAGGCAAGATTGTGTTTGATTTTTTGCCGGAAATTATGCGCTCAATGGCTTTTAAAGAAACGGAATGGGAAAGAGAATTCAGCATTTATGAACAATTTGAGGAACAAGTCAAAGAGGCTTTGGCAAATTCGGAGTGCGTTGTGGCGGTAGGCGGAGACGGCACGGCAACAGCCGTGTTTGATGTTCTTTTGCGGCATGAGGAACTCAGGCACGTAAAAATAGGGCTTATACCGCTTGGAACCGGAAATGACTTGGCAAGGGTTTTAAACCTCTACTCCGCACTTGTGGACAGGGGGCTGCTGTATATTGTTCGCAAGCTGATAGTGGCACCGTCCAAAAAATTTGATTTGTGGAGGATAAACGGGAAATTTGCAATGGCAAACTATTTTTCCGCCGGCATAGATGCGTGCGTTGCCCATGATTTTAACAGCGATAGGAAAGAAGGGAAAATAGCCGGCAATTCAGTGATAAAAAACAAGCTGCACTATGTGAAAAGATTTCTCGCAGATAGAAACTATCGCCTGAAAAAGGGAGAACTTCGCATAACAGGCAAATATGGCGAAAAGAGAATTATTCCCTTTGAAAACAATTGTTCTATTCTCATAGGCAATATCCCCAGCTATGCAGGCGGCAACAATCCCTTTGGCAAATCAAACATGGCAGACGGGCTGCTTGAGGTTTTGCAGGTTAAATCTATAAATGGCTTTATAAAGGCCATTTTAATAGGAGGCGGCCGCTCCGTGATAAAGGCAAAAGAAATTGAAATTGACCTTGCAAAAGACGAATTTATTCAAATAGACGGCGAGGATTTCAGCAAAAAGCTGGAGATGCCGGTTAGAATTGAATTCGGCGGCAGGGTGGAAATGTTGCATTTGTGAGGAAATCAGCTTTCCCTAAATTTTTTTCCTAAAGTTTTCCGAAAATATGCCGATAACCCGAAGTAAGGGTGGTATGCAATGATTGAAAGCATTTACAATTCACAATATAATTCCGTGCCGGAAGCAAGCGGAATTGATGCTTTTTCAAAGAAACAAACCGAAAATAACCCCGCAATTGAGAAAAATTCAGGCGATTATGAACTTGCCTTAACCGATAAGGGCTGGGAAATTTTGAACGGAAAAGATGATGAAGAGGATAAAAAAGAGAAAAAAGAAAGAGACAAGGCCGGAAAAGAAGAACTCAGCGAAGAAGACCGGAGAAAAGTGGATGAATTGGAAAAAATAGACAGAAGAGTACGTACTCATGAGCAGGCGCATGTGAGCGCAGCGGGCGGCTATGCACGCGGAGGCGCAAATTACAGCTTTGTGACAGGCCCGGACGGCAAAAGATACGCCAATGCAGGGCATGTAAATATAGACACAAGCGAGGAGAACACCCCGGAAGCAACCATAAGAAAAGCAGATGTAGTCCGCAAAGCAGCCCTCGCCCCCGCAGACCCATCACCCTCAGATAGGCAAATAGCAGCTGATGCCATGAAAATGGCTCAGAATGCTCAGAGGGAATTGGCGATGGAGCGGAATGGTGATTTAGTGGCTAGTGGCTAGTGGTTAGTGACTAGCCACTGACTAATCACTTCTTTTTAGTATAAGAAACTTCCGGTCTTAAAACTTGGCCTGCTGTTACCAATAATGAAACTATGGGTTCTTTGTGGTCGCCGGAAATGTCAAATGCTGCTACGCCGCCATAGCCGTTTTCTTTTACAGCTTTGGATATTGCCAAGACCGAAGGAATGCCGTTGAAAACTATGGTTTCGCTTTCGCTAATAGCAACCTCGCTTTCGCTGGATTCATCGAAACTAACGCTATAGGCATTTGCATCTTTGAATTTGTCTAAAATATCCTTGTAAGGCAAAACACCGTCGTTGCCGGAACCTACGCCTTCGTGCGAGGAACCTAGGCCCTTTGCACGGTAAAAGGTTTTGCCGTAAAAGGGAAGGATGGGCACCAGTTTGTTTTTGGGAACACCTGCGCTTGCAAAAGCGGCTAGGGTTCTGATATTATTGCTCGTGTTTGAATTGGGTTTTACCTGCGAATCGTTCGCTGAGGCATCGTCCGTGAACCATAGAGAAAGGTTATCTATGCTGCTAAAGTTCGCTTTGGAAGCCGCAGAAGCAAGAGCCTCGTTGCCCGGAATCGCAACGTTAACGGAAATTCCGGCACTTGCCAAACCTTCCGCTGTCTGCAGCAATTTCGGCAAATCCCCTTCGCTAATCGCTCCGCCATCCAGTTCAAAAGCATCAATGCCGTATTCATTTTGGAACTTTTTAAAGACATCATCTAGCCCTTTGGCATCGTAAATCTGGCTCATAGAGCTTTCACTGCCTAAGCCGCCCACTGCAACCCTTACCTTGACCTTGGCAGCTTTTGCAAGTTTTACCAAAGCCAAAAAATTGTCCTTATCGGATTCATCTGCAAAGAGCAATTCCGAGCCGCTTGGCGTTAAATAGCCGTAGCGGACTTCCGTTATAAAGTTGTAGCGTACATCCGAGGGCTTAAATTGCGAATACTGCGCCCAATGAGGAAAATAAGCTATTACCTCGTTTTGGGCAAAGAGCGCCGTGGCACACAGTAAAATAAAAAACAGCAAATTCTTTTTCATCGCAAACCTCACTTTTATTTTAGCAAATATATTTTGTTATCATCATTTAAACAAAATAAATTCTTGCTGTAATTATAATAAACATAGTTTTGTGGACTTGTATATTCCTCTGCAAGGCAATGCTTCTTCTTCTCCGCCCTCTCCTCTTTCGTGTCGTTAGGATCCGGCTTGCAATACTTATCAAAGTTTTCCCTCCTCTCCTCAGTTTGGTCATAAGAACCCTGCTTGCAATACTTATACGGCCTGCCCTCGCTACGGCCAACTAAAAAATAATGCTGTTTAACAAGAATAGAATCAAGAGATGAACCGAAAACCGGTGAATCCGGATTTGAGAAGGAATAGAACGATTCCAAATAATCTTCTGCTTTTTTAATGCTTTCTGTTTGCGGCAAAACAAACCTGCACAGCATAAATATTTCTCTATTTATTGTAATATTGAGGGTACCGGTTGTTTTGTAATTAGCTATTTTCGTTTCCAACTCATCCTTAAACGGTCCCTCTATACCCAGACCAGCACATCCATCCGGCCCGCAATCAAATTCCTCATCCCAGCCACCGGACCAACAAGAGCCTATAGAACAAGTTTCGCCTTTTACATAATTAGGATTGTTTGCGTATGCATTTTCGCAAGGAACTTTTGGGTTCCAACCACGTTTGGGGCAGTTTACATACTCCAAGTAAATTTTGCCGGCAAAATCCAAATCTTCAAAAATTCCCATGCACTCCTTAATTCTTTCATCTGAAATAATAATATCAGCAACAGTCGGAGGGTTAGATGGATTAGTTATAGGTAAATATTCTTCCGATTTGTTATTTTCTACCACCAATCTTTTCTGAACATCAAAAGCGATCTGGCTGGCCGGAACATCTCTATTTATTAAGACGTATTCTTTCCAGTCAAAATCATCCGGAAGGTCAGCTTCAAGCGCCTCTTCCTTGCTTACGGATAAATCCGAGCAACTCCAAAACAAACCGGCAAACAGAACTGCCGCAACACTAAAAAAAACATACAGTTTCATAGACACTCCTTAAAACTCCACCGTTACAATGCCGGAAGCTATAATCTTATCCAAATCCAGTTTTACTCCCTTGGCCTCAATTGAATTTGAGAGCAAGCCGCCTTGCAGGGAAAATTCCGCCCTCTCGCTTATTTTGATTTGCGGGCCGCCTATTGCCAAAATCTCGCTTGTTTTATCAATGGCAACAGTAACACCAGTTTCGGGATCTACACTAATTATGTAGGGATTTTTAAACTCCTTTGTAAGCTGCTGAAAACCGCCTATCAAAGAAAGCCCACGCCAAATACCTATTTTTGCACCGGCCATAATCCGATCCACCTGAGGATTCCATGCTCCGTTTTCTTCTTTGTTCTGCTCATAAGAACCCGAAATCACCAAAGCCTTGCTCAAACCTGCCAAGCGTGCTACATTAACCTCTAAGCCACCGCCTAAACGGGTGTAATCCCCATTTTCGGAGGAGTAGGAGCCAAATACCCCGCTAACACTCACAGCTTTGTTCCAAACAAAAGTCAAATCCGCATCACCGCCTTTTCTATCCGGAGTAGCATAACCATAGGGCAAGGCCATATTTACCGAAGGATCCAGCAGAATGCTTATTGAATCACGTTCCATACGGGTGAATGTTCGCTGCGTATAAGCGTTGCGATAATATTGAGAAAATTTGTAGTTATTGTATAGATTGCCATTTGCGCTTGATGAGCCGCCTGTAAATATATTGGAAGCCCCTCCAAACCTATTGCTTATTATTGTTTCTGCATTCATAGGCAAGGAATAATAAAGAGAATAATACATATTTTCCAAAGAACCCGAGCGGAACTGCCCAAGAGGGGAATTCAGCCCTGCATTACTGTTGAATATTGCCAGATTGGGCAAATACGCAGGAGAGGCAGCGAGCTCCGATTCAAAATCCTTATTCACATTTAAGAAATGACCGGATAGCTTTACATCAAAGGGACTGCTGCTATAGGAAACAAAAGCATTGGCGAGCAAAGCACCTTTATTTTTTAAGGATTCTTCCTTAGATGTTTCATAAGTTGCCCTAGAAACACCTGTTCCCCAGTACGGATAGCGGTTTACGGTATCTGCGGCCACATTTGAACCGGATGGAGGATTGGTTCCGGGCGGCGGTGTATATGTGGGCAAACCAAACCAACCGGTAGTACCACCCGTACCTGTCACCGCATCTACAGTTAAAATTGAGTCCTTAACCATTACCTGTTTGTCTTGCCTGTAGTTATAATTGGATAGTGCATATTCCGCCCCAATGCCAAAATTAACAGGACCGGAAAGCAACTTTTTGCCGTTATAGCCCAATTCAAAACTCAAGACATTGTTATTCTCATAATTCATCAATGTATCTGCTGTTAATTTCATTGTGCTGCCCAACCTGTTAAAGGTGTAAACATCGTTCACGCCAAACGAAACGCCAAAGGCTTCAACGCCAATGCGAGCCGCTGCTGAGTATCTCTCATTGTTGGGGTCAAAGTCGTAGGATATGCGGTCTTCTAAATTGGCAATTTTGCGAAGACGAATAATAGTTCCCTGCAAAGAAATTTTATCTAAAACTCCAACCGAGGTGCCGAATTCAACATTTAAACCCTGCAAAAGCCTGCGATTAGTGCCGTCTAGGTATCTCTCTTCCATCGCTTCTTTTTTAAGGTTGGAGAATATCTCCGGCTCCATTATGAGGTCAGGCTCGGGCAGGTAAATTGTCAGGGGTGTATAGGCAAGGCGCATTGTCCCTAAATTGAATTTCAGCTTTTTGTCCAAAATCTTGCCATCGTAAGACCACCACCTGATTATGGGGGAATTATTGCCCTCACGATAAGCGGATTGCCAGTCTTTGTGAAAACGCAAATCAAAAGTGGCTTTTGTTTCATTGCTTGGACGTATGGAGATGCCCAGCAAAAAATCCGTAAATGCGGAATATTCGGAAACCGATTCTTCATCCGGCAAGTCCTTGGAACTCAAGGTAGAACTCAAAACTCCGCCTTTTGCACGGCCATTCAAAGCAAAACCTATGGTATTCTCTTCTATGCTATCCAAAGCGGAAAGCACGGTTTTTTGACGGTCGGAAAGCTCCGTTTCTTGAGCAAAAGAAAGGCAAAAAAACAAACCCAAGGCGAACAAGGTGGTTTTAGATGTTAATTGCAAATTCATATTCACCCCTTAAAATTCCACATTGATGGTTGCTTCAATAATATTACGCGAAAATTCATGTTTCAACTCCTGCTTTCCATTTTCGGGTTCGCTAATCACTATATAACCGGGCAAATTTGTATCCCCCTTATAATAATACCTATCTTTTCCTTCGGGTTCATACACAAAACCATCCAAATTATAGGTATTTTCAACACTCATAATGCCGTAATTTATAGAAAGCCAAGCATTGTGCGCTATGGTGTAATCAAATCCTGCCATCCATTGATTTTGCTTTGACTTTACAACTGGAACAACAGAAATTCTCAAATTAGCAGTTTGTGCTTTTTGAGCCTCTGCTCCGGCTAAATTCAAATCCGAATTTATCTGTTGATAGCCAAATGTTACGCCGAACCTTTTATAAAAGCGGTAATATATACCGGCATTTATAAAGTCGCTGGTAAATTCCGCCTTGCCAAAATCTGCCCACTCCTGTTCCTTTGCGGATTTCTTGTAACTGCCGCTCAATTCAAGGGGATTTTGCTCAAAGCCCAAAAATCCAAGGACATTTACCTTTGCGCCGCCACCGAATTCCGTATATTTCGCAGCCTTTGCTCCTGTAATAGGAGAAACTTGCTCAAAATTCGCAAACAAGCCCTTAACCTCTGCCAACCCTTTCCAGTTGGCAGTTAAAACCTCCTGAAAGCCTTGGCGGTTAGAGGTGGCAAAGCCGCTTGGCAGAGCCATTTGAAGATTGAGGTCGGAGAGTTCTTCCAAAAGAGCAAGTTCTGCACGTGTCAAGGTAGAGGCATTCCAAGAGTTTTTAGTGTAAGGTGCTGTGTTGTAACTCTGAGTTTGCCCTTGCGGCGCGCTATTACTCAAGTTAGTGTTAGTGGGTGAGTGCTTGGGCGTGAAGAAATAAAGAGCATCAAAGGAGGAATAAAGGGGGGAATAAACTCCATACTTGCTCAAGTTAATAGTTTGGTCTTCGCATGGGTTATTTCCGGTGTTCCCGGTGGTTCCGGCGCTTCCGCAACCTATATCTTTATCGCTATTCAACACTCGGCGGGCAAAGAAAGAAGGTGTTTGCGCAACATTGTTGAACCAAGCCGAGTCATTGCGAATAAAGGAACTGGAAAGAACTAAATTTATAGCATCTCCCTTATAACCCAAATCCAGCTGCGCCAGTATTGCATTGCCGGTTTCCTGTTTGCTGGTATTTTTTGTGCCTATAATGCTATCCCTATCCTCATTCGGCAGATATACAGTCTCCCAAGATACATCATAAACCTTGTCATCTGAGCGGGCAAATTCACCTGTTACATTTGCAACCAAGGAATTGATACCCAGTATTCCGGCTATGTCTGCACCTGCTCTCCCGGCAAAAACAGAGGTTTTTTGCGGCAGGGAATCCAAAGTGTTGAGCAAATAATTCTTATTAAAATCATTCAACTGAGCCCTGCTGCAAGAATCGCAAGAATAAGTTTTGGAAGTGCCTTTATCGTCAAAAATTGCTAAGTAAGTTCCGCCGATCAGCAGATTTTTGCTGAGAGGGAGTAACTCAATATTGCCACCGAATAGAAATTTATCAAAACGGCCAGCTTGCGTAGCACCCTGAATGCCCTCGCTGGGGAGCATATTGCCCATTGCGCCACTCGCATCCAAGTAACCTGCTCGCCGCAGGCGTGCACCGAGTGCCTCTATGCGAAGTTCACCAAAAGTTTCCCCTAACTGAGGGCGGAACTGCACATTAAAGCCCTGCAAATTCCTTTGATTGCCCTCTAATAAGGCATCTTTTTGAGCCATTTCCCTTTTGCGAGCAAAAATCGTTGGCTCATATATAATGTCAAAGCCGGGCATATAAAGGGTTAGCGGAGAATAAGACTGGCGAAAATCACCGACAACCCAGTAAAAACTCTCTCCCCAATTGCCCTCAATGTTCATCCACGGGGCGTTTACCGTTGTGGCAGCTGCGGCGAAAAATTCCTGCATTCCCGCACCCAAACGCAACTTTAGATTAGCACCTATAATATCATAAGGGCGGAATTTAAAATCCAAATCCAATTGCACAAATTCGGCAATTTCGTGGTCAGGCATTGTGTTTGTAAATCTTCCCGCCTCGCTAGGTTTCTCTTGAGAAGACTCAAAATAAGAATTAAAAGAGGCACTCCTAACGGTTCCCCCTACTTCAATTCCCTTGCGAGCGTTAATATCCTCTACCTTGTTATCTAAAACCTGCTCAAGATCCTCTGTGGCAAAAGCCAAGGAACAAGAAGCAAAAAAGGCAAAAATCAGTTTTCTATTCATATCTCACTGCCTCGCTTAAAACCAAACCTTTGTTTCGGCTTGAACGTGATGGGCTTTCCAATTATTCTGCGGCAAATTTTCATCATCATTGGTTAAATACTTATATCGAAAGTGCAAACCGGCACGGGCGGCAAAATCCCAGTCAAAACCAAATCCCACGGCTGTTTGAAAAATATTTATGGGAGAAAGCTGATAGTAATAAATTCCATCCTGATAAAGCGCATTATAACTGGATCTGTTAGCACCCCCTACACCTACTAAGTTTATGTCTGTGTTCACGGGAGTGCCATCCTTAGTACCGCCAAGATTGGCATAGGCTTTTTCTGCTCGGAACGTTTCCACGCCAAAAATCAAAACCGCATGAAAATTCGGCGTAATAGCAACAGCAGGCTCGGATTGCGCAAACAAACTCCACATGAGCATATCATCCGAGTATTTATCCGTGTAGGCAACCGGAATAAAAGAGGTTGAAACTCCGGAAAGCGCAGTGTAAAGGGAAAGCATTATGTTTCTATCGGTATTGAACCAATGCCCAATGTCGTAGCCCATATCTACGCTTACAGTGGAATTCCATTTTACGCTCGTAGGTATGTTGCAAGAAATATCAGTACTATTCCGGGCTATGTAGTTATATTGGGAACAGTAAAAGGCATCTTGGGCATTTGCATAAGGAACAAAGGCATCCCATGTTTCACCATAACCGCTGCGCAATCCGCCGGTTTGGTCACTGGTTTTCAAGTACGGAATAGGGTATGGCCTTCCTGCTACCCTAGCAGCATAACGCCCACCGGCTGCGGAATCCAATTGAAAGAAGGGTTTATGCCTGGTCCAAGAAAAGGAAGTTTCCCATAACTGCCTGCCAACCAAATTATACTTGAAATTTATAACATCCTCGCCTTCTTCCACCTGTTTATGGATGCCGTACTGCAAATCAAAGCGACCGCGATTGAATTCCGGCTCCACTTTGAGATTGAAACCCATCATATTAGGCCCATAGCGGAATGTGCCGGCCCCTACATAAAATTCATCTTGCCGCCAAGCGGGGAATCTATCGGGATTGGACATTGAATAGGGCGAATAGAAGTCTTTGGGCAGGTAAATTAGTTCCAAAGTTATGGGCTGCCAATGCTTATCCTGGGCTTTTACATAAAAACCAAAAACAGGGGAAGAGGTTGCCGAACTGAGGTCCTTGGCATTATAGAAAGCGGCATCAGCAAGTGTATCATTAGAACGACGCATCTTTGTTGTATCGTCCCAACTGAGCGCTAAGTCAAAGGCTAAAAAGAATTTAGGCGTTAAATTGCCTTTTAAATCTATGGTGGCCACGTGCAGATTTTCAAATTTTACAGAGGTGTCGCTCGCACTGTAAAAATTTCTCACAAAGGCATTTTCATATACTTGCGCAGGATCAAAAGTCACGCCCATGTAATTTGCGCCCAAGGTAAGGCTCGCTTCTCCGAATTCAATTTTTTCCTTTGCCATTCGTCCGCCTATAACGGTACCTCGATAATCATAGGTGCCTACGAGTTCCATCTCGCCGCCGTCTCTGCTGTTGAGGCGGAGGCCATCCCTCATTCCTATATCAATATTGGTCGGCTGTGAGAGCAGCACCTGCCCTTTTAAATTCCAAGGCAAGGTATGCACATCCAGCATAACGCCGCCAAAGGAGCGATTTGTCCAAAAAGCCCTGCCACCCTCTTTTACCGGCTTAAAGGTCTTTTCTTTGTAATAGGTGCTAACAACCTTTTCTTCTTCGTAAAGCTCGTATTGAGAAGCAAAACGCTGATTGGTTTCACGTTCCCACATGCTGAGCGGGCTTTGATTTGTCCAAATAACTCCACCCATAAAAAGCGTTGCGCCGAACATCCCGCCACGCATATCCACACCGACAAGCATGTTTTCGTTTATCGAAGCACCGTAAAAATCTACTGCGGGGTGGAAACCCTGCACTCTTTCGCCTGAATTGCCAAAATACTGGTCATTAGGGCTAAAGGCTCGTTTATTTGTGTAAAATCCACTGAAATCAAAGGGCAAATATAAACTGGAAAATACGGTTAAGTAAGATGCCGGAGAAACAACAATTAGCGCATTTAAAGCTGAACTTATCAAGGTGCGCATCTTTATATCGCCTTGCATCTGCGGAGCTGTGCCATAATCAAAATGCTTCATGCGCACGGTAAAATCACCGGAAACTGCAACGGGGGAATCATCTTTGCCTATAACTGTGGAACCTGCATATTCACCGAGGGAATCCAAACGTCCTTCCACCTGCAGCAATTTACTTTCTGCATCGCTCTGGGCAAAAGCAATGGAAGCGAAAAACAACAACAAACAAACAAATTTTTCCTTCATGCAATCCTCACAAAACATTACGGAACGGATAACCGGCAGGACCCTTATATTCTTCACCAACTTTTTTGATAACTATATCGTCTAGCCAAACTTTGAATGCCTGGTTTTCGTCTTTGCGCACCTCTATTCTAAAGCCCTTTAAATTGCCCCAAGAAAAAGGCATCAAAACTTCCCTTTGATTTTTCGCATCCCAATAAACTCCGGTTTCTCCGAATAATTTAAGAGGGATGCTGACTCTCTGCCATTCCGTTGTGATATCGCCAAAGCTTTTAGAGCCTATTTTTACCTGCATAGACTCTCCATTGCTTTTCACGCCGTCGTCAACAAGAACATATTGGGCAACCTCGCCGCCAACGTTGCCTTTAATCCAAAATTCCAAAACGCCGTTTTCCATATAGGGAATAACATCCGCAGAACCGGCTATGCAAATGGCCACACCGGAATAATCGCTCGCTACTAATTCTATTTCCATGGACAAATCACCTTCCATAGCGTATTTATCTGTGAGTTTAGGTTCGGGATTTTCACGCGGATATTGGTAGGTATAGCCGCCGCCCCTAGGAATGCTCTCTCGCATGATTATCACGGCTACATCTTGGTCTGTACGGAAGGGTTTAGCGGTTTTTTGCAGAAAACGCCCGGAATCGCGATCTCTGTAATCGCTAAAAGCGGCAAAAGAATTAAGGCACAGCAAAAGAACAAGTGGTAAAATTAAGCCTGTCTTAAAAAAAACCATACACATCTCCGGAAACCTTTCAAGGCATAAATATACATTTTTTTTTTGACAATGGGACTTTTTCATTTAGCAATCCTCAAAATTTTTGTTTGAACGCCGCCATTTTGCCTAAAAAGAAGGATATAAACCCCATTTTTCAAATTTGAGGTATTTTCACCCACCTTTTTGCCCTGCAAAGAATATACCTCAACAGCGGTACCCGGTAAAATAGCAAATTGGTTTGCATAAGGCAATATCGGAGTAGCTGGGTTCCACGGCGCAGTCAAATAGTAACTATTCAATTTTTTGAATATATACTTCCCTGCTGCGGTCATTTTTGTTGTGTCTGCCCAATTTTCCGGGCTTTGGTCAAAAGTTCCTTTTGGAACTGTGCCAAAAAACGCTGACCCCTCATATTTGTCAAAAACACTCCATGCAGCTGAAGATATTTTGTTCCTATCCATATAGGTGTGCCACGCATCAGCATTAATGGAATTGTGCGAATTGTAGTTATCAATCGGATTGCCTTGCCTGTCTGTGCCGCAATCGCTCACCTCAGGACTGCAACCGCCATCGGCTGTTGTTGTGCCGTATTCGGTTACAAAAATGGGCAAACCTGTGCTCAAAGCCGAGTTTATATTATCGCGCCAAGTGGCTAAAGAATGGCTTGCAGCGTAAAAATGCAAAACATAGCCCACATTTTCATCGTTTATGGCAGTGATATCCTGAACCTTTTGAGAGTAGCTCGGAGTACCCACAAGAATTAGGTTGTCGGAATATGCACGAATTTTTGGAATAACCGTTTCCGCATAACTTTTAATATTCGCCCACGTTCCACCTTCTCCGTCTATAGGCTCGTTGTAAAGCTCAAAAATAACGTTATCGCAAGAGCCGTAAAGCTGCGCCATTTCCTCAAAAAAATCTATCGCATTGGCCGTTTCCTTGTGAGCCTTATGCGAATGCCAATCTATTATAACGTAAATATCGTTATCTATCGCGGCTTCTACCACGGTTTTTATGCTTTGGCGGTCTTCTGGGGATGTTGAACCGGTTGCTCCGTAGGCAGCACGAACAACTTCTGCCTTCCAGTCTTTTGCCAAGCGCTCCACAGCAGCGGCATTGTAAAACTGCTCGCTCCACTGGCTCCAAAAGAAACTCACTCCCCTTATTTGCACTGCTGCGGCTCCGGTTTTCACTCCGTCTATAAGGCTCCTTCCCTCCCGGACCTTGAGTTTGCCGTAGTAATTCACCGGTCCTTGGACAGAAGGCTGTACGGGGCATTCTGCGGCAAAAGAAAGCGCATAAATCAAAAAAAATAAAAATACCTTTTTCAATTTACAATCCTCAAAGTTTTAACCTGCGAGCCTTGCTTTAAACGCAATATGTAAACTCCTCTTTGCAAGTTAAGATTCTTAAGCGAAACTTCGCTTGAACCTGCATTTTGAAAGCCGTTCAGCAGAGTTCCCATGTTTTTTCCCGAAAGCGAATAGACATCCAATTTCGCAAGGCCGCTTTGCGCAAAATTAACCTCTATGCTTTTGCCAAAGAATTTTATGCCCAAACCGGTTGCTATGCTCGGTTGAGAAATAATTGGGGATGGATCATAACCGGGAATTTCCGTAGGAGCGGTGACATTTATAGTAGGGCCACTGCCGTTCAAGCATATTCTCGTCCTTGCCACATTGGACTCTGCTAGGCCGTCTGTGGCAACAAAGGGTATAATGATATCACCGTTATTGGTATTTCCATTTCTTTTATACACAAGGGTATCCCCTGCCACCTGAACTAATTCACCGGGATAATCCGGGGACAAATAGAAGGCTCTAAACCATATAGAATCTTTATCCGGATCTTGGCCGCTGAAATTGCCCCAAGTAAGGCGCGTTTCTTCTGCGCCTTGTTCTATGGTAGCCATGCAACGATTTATGACTGTAGTTACCGTAGGCGCTCTATTTTGAATATGCAAAACTACGCTTGCCGTGCTTGTCATTCCGGCATTGTTTCTGATGGTATATGTAACGATTGCTTCATTCCAATCTTGGGTTGCCATTGCCGGGCTTGGGGTAAAAAGTATGGTATCGCCACGGTAATAGCCTCCTGTTATTGCGTCGGGAATCTTTCCAACGGTGCCCTTTGATGGATCGGAAATTGTCACATCTTGCAAAGTAAATACGTCATTTTTTGGAGCTGAAGATTTAAGAGTGTTTCCAATACTGAGCTTGGTAGGTGCTTTGCGGCTAACCGAGATAGGGTCATTAATAAGCGTAAGTTTTGGCTTTAAATCTGTTATGCTTACCACAACTCGGCCTTGGGTGGTTTTGGAATTTTTGCTAACTGTGTATGTGAATCTAACCTTTTCCGGGGAACCGGCCTGCGTGGTTGTGTATTTTATTCCCGTGCCGGATACTTCTGCTGTGCCATAAACGTCGCCGACGATATCTTTTGGCTCACTTATGCTCACTATTTCGCCATCTATGCTCAAGTTTACGGTAACAGATTCGCCGTCCCTAACGGTTGCTTTGGCGTCCCCAGCTTTGGGATTACCCGATGGAATTTGCGCTGTCCATTTGTTTGTGCCCATATAGGTTTGAAAGTATCCACCGGGAGTACTTAATCTGTTTGTTGAAAGATTTGCTGAACTTGTGCCTTCGGTAAACATTGAAGAAGATTCGTGATTTGACACGCTCCAATTGCAATTGCTTATTTTATTATTGTCCATCCAAGTAGTCCATTTGCTTCCTTGATTAAGAGAGCCTTTACCGCTTGCTTCCGTATAACCCCATTCGGAACCAAAAACCGCATAGCCATTGGTTCTCGCACTATTTGCGCTGGTCATCACACCATCGTGCCCACTTCCGCCTCCTTCTGCTGCGTAAAAATGGAAAGTAAAAGCAACATTTTTTGAAGCCGCTGTGCTGCCGTAATTGCTAGCTTGCTCGCTTGGGTTCTGGCTCCAAGCTCTGCTGCCTACCAAAACCAAATTGTTGTTGCCTGCGCTTCTCAAGGCATTGATAATATTATTGGAATAAGTGGTTATTGTACCTGCATCTGTGCCCATCGGCTCGTTATATACTTCCCAAATTATGTTGGGAACGCCTTGGTATTCGTTTGCCATTTCCATAAAAAATGTTTTTGCCAAGTCTTTCTCGTAATTTTGATGGGCATTGTGGGAATGCCAATCCACTATTACGTAAATGTCATTGATAATTGCCGCATCTATAACGGCTTTAATCATATTTTTTTGCCCTACTTGATCAAAATAATAACCGGGAACACCTCCGGGGTCGTTAATATCCCCCGTACCTTCTCCGTAATACCGAATACCCATAGGGATACGTATAATGCCTATTTCCATATTATCAACAAACCAGTCAACAACATCTGCACCGTAAAAAGGAGAACCAACGCCATCGCTCCAAAATAGGCTTGGCCCTTTAAAGAAAATCGGTGTTGATTGCCCGGTTTTTTCGCCGCAAATGTTACTGCCGCAAACCTTCAGCATTCCAAAATGGCTTACGGGGCCGGCGAAAGCGGAAGCGGTTAGGAGGAGGAATGCGAATATGATCGCTCTCAAGTTGAGAGTTGAGAGTTGAGAGTTGAGAGTGGTTTTCATATGGACCTCACTTTAGGAAAATGGTTTTTCGGTGGCTTTCGCTACCGCGTCTGTAAATGGCTAAATAGGCTCCGGCGGGCAATCCCTTTAGTGAAACTCTGCCGCTTGCGGGGAATAAGGCTTTTCTCTCGCCACGCAGGTTGTAGATGGCTAAAGAACCTCCGGTTTCTTCAAAAATAAAGGCACCCGCTGCAGCATCAAAATTCCATTGTTTGCCACCTGCCGTGAGTTTTCTAATCGGAGAGAGATAGATACATTCTTCGCCATCCCATTCAACGTCACCAATGCCCCATTTGGCACTGTCTGCGCAATTTTTTGCCGTGTGTGCGTAAACATAAATGGCATAAAGGCTATTTGCAGAAGGCATATTAAAGGATAATTGCAAGGGGGTTTCGGGAACTTCCGTAACCGTGAGCAACTGCGGTTCTGTGTATTGGAATTTAGTCAAAGAACCGGTGCTTGCAATCTGTGCTTGGCCACTGGAAATCCCCCTGCCGGACCATGAAACCGTGCCGTCTGCGGTGCTGCCATAATAAAACTCAATCAAATAGGTGCCGGGGGCTTGTATTCCTACAAAGTTATAATCCGCTGTGAAAGTCGTGGAGCTATTGGCAAGTGCTGCTCCCCATACTGTAGTAACGCTATCTGCCCCGCTTTTTTCTGCAAAATTCGCTATTGGGCCATTATCTAAAAATGACAATCTGCCATCCGGACCGGAAGGAGTTTCACTACTGCAATCTATAGTTTGCTCCGTTAAGCCAACACTTGAAAGGCTTGAACCGGTATTTAATTTAAGTATGTTTCTAACGTAGCTTCCGGATGCTGTTGTACCTCCATTGGCGGTGATGCTTGTACCGGTTAAAGCCGCTGAACTTTCGTTTGTGTTTGAAAGAGACCAATTTGCATGGGAAACCTTTGCTGCTTCTAATAGGCTAAGCCATGTGTTGCTGTTGTTTGTGTTTATGCTTCCGCCACCGCTAGCCTCGGAGGTTCCCCACTCACTTACAAATACGGGAAAATCTGCGCAGTATGCCGCCACCAATGATGCTCTGTAATTGCTATGTCCAGAGGTTCCGGCATAAAAATGCAGGGCATATAAAATATTTCTTCCACTTAGAGGGTTTTGCCTTGGCGCAGCTACGTTTGAAGAATAATAGGGAGTGCCGACTATTATCAAACCGTCTGCATCGTTTCCACGTATGGTGCCTATCACAGACTCCGCAAAGGTTTTTATTTGCGCCCAAGTTGTTGCTGTGCAATTGTTGTTGTTTGAACCATCATTGCAAGTGGGTTCGTTGTAAATTTCATAAATAACATGGGTATAGCCTTTTTCTTTTACATGAGCGGAAACATCCCGGAAAAAACTTTGAACATTTGCGGTTTCGTTATGGGCATTGTGGGAATGGTTGTCTATTATAACATAAATGCCTGCGCTATTTGCCCAATCCATCATGTTTTTTGCCATACTAACGTTTCTATCGCCTATGGCGGCACGAATTACGTTTGCGTTCCAATTATTCGCCACATCGGAAACAACGGAGGAGGTGTAAAATTGATTGCCGGGCTGGCCGCCACCCCACGGACCGTTATACCAATACAAGCTCATTCCACGCAAAACAATTTCCTGATTGTTTTTATTTAGGATTTTACCGCCGCTCACCGAAAGCTTGCCGTGCGTTGAAGTGAAATTTGCCGCATTGCCCAAGGAAAAGGCAAAGAGGAGGGCTGATGCAAAAAAAATGCGGAACCTAATCATACTTGAATCTCCCATTGAGCAACATTGCATAAATCAATTGCAAACTATTTCTGTAATAATCACCAACAGCAGTTGTAAGGCCGGAGTTAAGAACACTTTCGTTGCAGGAATTCAACCATTCCAAATTTCCTGAACTGCCCATTCCCAAGGCGCATAGACTTACCCATCTTATTGCGCTGGCAGTGCCACCGCCCTGCTTGCCGCCTTGATAGCTGTAAAAACTCTTTATTTCAGAGGGAGCAGTTACACCCTTACCATTCAAGAAGATCATGCCTTTATCCAGCATTGCTTTTGCCCTCTCGTCCCCAAACCAATGATAATACCATGCTATGCGCCAAGGAATACGCGGAGCTTCTTTGTAATAAGCGGCATAAGAGGGCACCGCATCGCCATCGCTTGAGGTTAAATTGTCAACGGAGCCATTATTTGGGTCTCTAGACGCACCATTCGCATCGCTCCAGTCCGGCCACAAGCCATCGCCTGCGTTTTGCACCATTTCCATGTAAGAGAGGTTTGCATTCAAAACGGAGTTCCAATCGTGCTGGTTATCATGCATTGCAAGCATTTTTATAGCCGGCAGGGAAAAATAGCTTATGTTATAGAGCGTTCCATTGCCCATTGTCTCATTATTCATAGCGGGCAAAATTAATTTTGTGTTGTTGTCCACTTCATGTTCATAAATGCTTGCGCCTATCTCCCGCGCATCGTTTAGATAGTTCTGGTTACCGGTTTTTCCGTAAGCTATGAATAGAGAGGCTAATATATCTATATCTGCGTCTGTTGCGGAACCACCAACACCACGACGGAAACCCCTTACGTCCCAAGCCATAAGAGCAGTTCCATCTATGCGAAAAACCTTGCTGTAAGCCAATAATTTATCAAAACGCTCCCAGTCTTCCATTAAACTGGTTAGAATCATGCCATAGCCTATAGCTTCGGATGCCGTGCAGTTTCCGCTTGTCGAATTGCAAGAAGTAATACTGCTGTATCTGCTTTTTATGCGGGCGGTGCCTCTTGCTTCCTCTATAAACTGCTCATACCATTCATTTCCGGTATCATTTTCATAAGTTATGTAATAAGTGTTAATCCAAGAATTATACATTTCTCCAACTCTTTGCGCATCCATATTAGAGGGAAATGCGGCATAAGCCCCTAGAGTCCCAGGGTTTCCATTATTGTTGCTACTGCTGCTACCGGAAGGATTAGGATTTCCGCTGCCGTCGCTGCTGGAAGAATCTCCGTTGCCACTGTTAGGATCACCGTTATCCTCGTTACTAGAGGACGAGCAGGCAAATAAAACTGCAAAGCACAACAAAAGAGAAATTGTAAAGCACGATAGAAGAAACGGCTTATTTTTCATAGAAATTCCCACTTTATACCCTGTTATAATTGAATATACAATTATTTGCGGCTAAAATGATAAAAATGGTTGTTTTTTTTAAAAAAAATGTATTTTTTAGTGATTTTTTAACTATATTTATATAAATATCAACCTTAGAGGGCATATTATGTTTAAGAAATTGATTGCGGCGGGTGCCGTATCCATGCTTTTTGCTTGTTCCAGCAGCGATGACGGTCCTGATGATCCGGCACCTGGGGGGCAATCTTCATCCAGCGGAGATGGGTCTTCTTCTTCTTCGGAAGTGGTAATACCAGAACCTCAGGTGATTTATGATCTGCTGCAAAATTTTAACGATGATTTACCCGAAAATGTGGTAGGTTATGCTTTTGGAACCGCAACTATCGCAAACGATTCCATACCTGCTCTGGATGATGATGGGGAACCCATCTTGGATGAAAACGACAATCCAGTCATGTATGTTTTTTGGAATCCCGAAGGCATTTTAACTTTGAAAGATTTCTCTTTTAACGGAGGAAGCACTACCAGCGGAGAAAACGGCGGCGGCTTGATGGTAAAAGAGATAGAAGTCAAAAATTATTCCGCATTCAGATTCAAAGTTCGGGGTACAGTACCCGATTTCAATTTCCGCATAAAGGTGGAAGTTCCAAACCCTGATGACCCAGATGGAGAGCCTCTAAGCGCAGCATGGCAAAAAAGAGTCCTTATCTCCGAGGAATTTCAAACTCTGGAAGTTGAGTTGGCAGGTACGAGCAAGGTTTATGACCAAACAGGGTTAGGTCTTGACCGAGCTGCGGCAATTGAACTCGCTACCATAGTGGAATTTTCGTTGAGGTCAGACGGTACCTTAGAAATAGACGATTTTGAAGGGGGCGTTTTGGAGGTTTTGGAATAGATTAGTTCAACACATAGGCCTGGGCAAGGCACGCCTTGCCCCTACAGGCCATCCCTATACGCCTTCAATCCTTTTGTATTAACAACGATGCTTTTGCCTACCTGCCTGATTATGCCAACGCCGTATTCCGACAATATCAAGCCTCCCGCCGTTTTTAGTTTAAAAAAGCGGGTTTTCGCCACTTGTGGGCACTTGTAGCTAGTTTTGAGCTTGAAAATTTGTATATTGTAGGTATGCACTTCACGGAACACGCAAAGAAACGAATGGCAGAGCGAAGAATTAGCGAGCTTTCCCTTTTTGATTTGTTTGCGGATTCTAAACTTGTCATTACGGTTAGCAAAAAAGACAATTCTCTTTTAGTTGCGACCGGAAAAGCAGGGGAAAGAATGTTAACCGCAGTGTTTGACCCAATAACTGAAAGCGTTGTCACTACACGCGTTGCAAGCAAAAAAGAAAGGAGGGCTTATGCCGAACACCCGAAAAACTGACTATGATTATTACGACTCCCATGATTTTGGGGATGAAATGCTTGAGGCAGAAAAAAGAGGCGAGCTTCACACTGCCGCCGATTTGGGATGCTCTAACGCCTTTGAGGCTGGGCGCAAAATTTTAGCAATGAAAGCAGCAAAAAATAAAAGTGAAACCGTTTCTGTGCAGCTCCCCAAGCCTTTGGTCGTAGCCATAAAGCGGCAGGCAAAGAACATTTCCATTCCTTGGACTTCCTATATCAGGGAGGCTTTGGAGGTCAGGGTTAGAACTGGAGTTTAGCCGCTCCGCCCACCCCTAGTCCCGGACGCAGCGGAGGGATCGCACGCACAAGATATGTTGACATTTCATATAAAAAAACACCCCCGTTTGATGGAACGGGGGCGTTTTTTTTAAACAACCAATTTATTTCCTGACTTCGACACAGGGA
>LIUG01000116.1:2870-3372 GCA_001462245.1 Candidatus Fibrimonas termitidis | reverse complement strand
TTTACACGCGTGGACTAACGTTCTAGGCGGTATGTATACAAGAGATGCGCTTGAGAAGCCTGTTGACATTAAACTGCTTGTCGTTTACGGCATTGAAATTATCGTGTCGATTATTATCTTTTGGGTTGCCGACAAAAAAGAGGGCGATTATTGGTGATTACTGCATCTTGGTATCAAAAATATGCATCTTGGCAATCCATATACACAATTTTGATACTATTGGGGCTTATTAGGGCTTTCATTTTGCAGAGAGGTATAATAGAATAACAGAAGGAAGTAAGAAAATGTGGAAAAAATTCCTTCTTAAAGCAGTACCGGTTGTTTTTGGCGCGGCGCTTATGTTTGTTCTGAATCGTTTTGTGGCTATTCCATCGGGAATTCCCGATGTAAGCATCCAGCTTGGTATTCCCGTCCTTGCGGCCTTTGCCGCGGCTTTTGGACCCGTCGCCGGTTTTTTGATTGGCTTTATCGGGCACGCTCTTGTGGATTTAACATGGGGCGA
>LIUG01000116.1:2341-2734 GCA_001462245.1 Candidatus Fibrimonas termitidis | reverse complement strand
GGCGAAATATGGTGGAGCTGGGTAATTTCTTCGGCACTTTTTGGGTTTGTTGTCGGCCTTTTCCGTAAATACTTCAAAATAGAAGAAGGCAAATTTGGCGTTAAGCAGGCGTTGCTTTTCAACGGCGTTCAGGCTGTCGCAAATATCGCGGCGTATTTTTTCATCGCAAGAATATTGGACCTCCTTTTCTATAACGAAACTTTTGAAAAAATAACCCTGCAGGGTTTTGCCGCCGCAGGTATAAACACAGCAGCAGTCCTTGTCATTGGAACTATTTTGGGAATAATCTTCTCAAAAACCGGAATAGAAACCGGCATTACGCAGGATTCCGACAAGGGCAAATGGTTTTCGAAACTTATTGGGCCCAAACTTATATTGGCAATGTTTTTTGTT
>LIUG01000116.1:1878-2192 GCA_001462245.1 Candidatus Fibrimonas termitidis | reverse complement strand
GTTTCCGCGCTTTTAACATTATTTGTCACCGAATTGGCTAACATGAAAATAACTAATTATGAAAAAATGATTGCTGAAATTACCGGGAATCAATTGGAAGACGTGCGCAATATGAAAGTCATTCAGCTTATCGTCGTTCCTGTCTCGATAATTTTTAGCGTCCTCAATATGCTACTGTATTGGAAGAAAGCAAAGGAAAGTAATGAAGCGCGTGTGTTGGTTCAACGGTACAACGAGGATCTTCAAAAAGAAGTTGAGAGGCAGACGGAAAGTATTCGCAATCTGCAGGAAGCAATAGTGTATTCCATGAGCGA
>LIUG01000116.1:1337-1711 GCA_001462245.1 Candidatus Fibrimonas termitidis | reverse complement strand
GGCGCGTAAGCAGATATGTAGCCACTATGCTTCGCGAACTGGCGCGGCGCGGCTTTCCCCTGACGGAACCGGAAATCAAGAGGGCTGCGGAATCTTCGCTTTTGCATGATATGGGCAAAATCGCAATACCTGACAATATTCTTCTTAAAAACGGAAAATTAACCGATGAAGAGTTTGATGTTATGAAACGCCACAGTTCTGTGGGAGCGGATTCTTTGCAACAGTCAATGCAATTTGCAAAGGACAATACCTTTTTGGAAAGCGCTTTTTTAATGGCAAAGCATCATCACGAAAAATGGAACGGCAGTGGTTATCCCGACGGCAAAAAAGAGCAGGACATTCCTTTTCTTGCCCGTGTTATCGCCGTCGCCGAT
>LIUG01000116.1:0-1202 GCA_001462245.1 Candidatus Fibrimonas termitidis | reverse complement strand
CTGCGTTCAGAGCGCCCGTATAAACCATCGCTTGACCGCGAGAAAACAAAAACAATAATTCTGGAAGGAAAAGGGCATCAATTTGATCCGGAAATCGTTGATGTTTTCCTGGCTGTAGAACCCGAATTTAGCGTAATTTGCGAATCTTACAAGGAGAAGTAACTGGAAGCATGGTACTTAAAGTTAAACTAAATCCGGAGCAAAGAGATATTGAAGTACAAATTACCTGCCCGGCAAAGAATAAAATTGTTGATCGTATCGTTTCTTTGATAAAGTCAGTTGATACGCAGATTGAATGTTATTCAGATGATATAATAAAACTAGTAAATGTTTCTGATATTTTTTATATTGAAAGCGTTGACGGAAAAACAATAGTCTGCTGTGAAAAAGAAAGGTATCTTGTTAAAGGACGCTTGTATCAGGTATATGAAAAATTAAAGGACAATGGTTTTGTACAGATTAGTAAATATTGCATTGTTAATATTAACAAACTTGATAGCTTTAAACCATTGGACAATAATCGTTATGCCTGAAGCAATCCAAATGGATTACAAAGTAATTTTTCTGATTGGCAAGATCACAAGTGGCGTGATATTTATTCTTGCATTGATTGTCTTTGTCATTCCGCTGCTCCAAAAGAAAAAACAGATGGCAGCAAACAATGAAAAAACAAGGCTTATACTTCATGATTTGGATACTGAAACTGCTGAAAGTTTGTTCAAAAATGTCACAAATACCCAAATTTTCAACGCAAGAAAAAAAAATGGCAAAATGCCACGGTTGTTTTGACTGTTAGCTTAAGACACCCGGTATCTGCATAATGCATGACGGTACAGAATCTTTAGGTAAACAAATTGCCTTTTGTGATGAATTTATCATAATAAGCAAAAGTTTATACGGCGGATTTGGCAAAGAAGTAAAAAACGCACTGGACAGGTCAATTTCTTTTCTACTGCCATTTTTTGAAGTTCGCAACAGAGAGCAACATCACCAAATACGATATTCAAAAAGCGGGAACCTAAAGGTGTATATTTACAATTCCGGTGAAGTAACAGACGCAGATAAAACCACATTAACTGAAATAACCAGGGCAAATTGCATAAATATGGATAAAAGCGATTGTGAGACAGTTTTTATACATGATGTACAGGAATTAAAAGGAGCGTTGGTATGAAAGCATTGTTATTAAACGGAAGTCCAAA
>LIUG01000115.1:10830-11130 GCA_001462245.1 Candidatus Fibrimonas termitidis | reverse complement strand
CTTTTTTATAATTCACAACTCATTGAAAGGAGGTTTCTATGAATAAACTTGCAGGCGTTGCTATTTTTGCGACATATTTTTTCACCGCTATCGCCGTTTTCGGTTCAATTGTAACACTAATTGGTTGTGCCAAACCAAAACAAGCGGCACGTCCGGCTATATCTCAATCCGCTGTAACGGTTCAAAGGCATGACCCAAAAACAGATGAAGGAGGAACTATTAACATTTATATTGATGATAAGAATGTTATAAAGGATTTGAAAGATATGCAAACTCGCACTACTGTTGTTAATAACGGAG
>LIUG01000115.1:787-10743 GCA_001462245.1 Candidatus Fibrimonas termitidis | reverse complement strand
GCACTACTGTTGTTAATAACGGAGTTCATACTATAAATGCAAAGTGCCCGAATGGAGAAAGTGCAATGTTGAATTTTACGGCTAATTCCCAAACAGTTGCGTTTTTGACAGCTTATCAAAGCGCTGGATTCCTTTCCATCTTTTCCAAAGCCGATTGTCGCTTAGAAAGGATGAATGTGGATGATGATACTGGTTATATGACTAACCAAAAACAACAGCAACATTATAACGACCAAACAAAATTAAAAAAGCAGCCAGATTATGACCCTTATGCGGAAATAGAAAAACTCGCTGACCTAAAACAAAGAGGAATTATCACGGAAGAAGAATTCCAATTTAAGAAGAAGGAGATTTTAGGTCGTTAAATTATCCTAGACTCTCCAATAGCGGCTACCAGAATTGATGAATCCGTGGATATGAGTTAAGAAGCAAAGAAGCCGTAGAGCAGCTTTAGGACGGTTTTTATTACTATATTCTCCCTCATGCAAGTCATTTACCTTAAACCTAGATGGAACAAAACCGTCCCGGTTTCGGTTGGTGCCTCGGTTGAGGTGCTTGAAGACTCCATAACCGTGGATTTTGCGGTTAAAGAAGCCGGCAGTTGTTTTTGCCAAAGCAAAGAACAAGACGGAGAAGCGGTTTGGCAGGACTCTTGTGTAGAGGTTTTTTTGAGAATGCTGGATACAAGCCATGAATATGCAAATTTTGAGTTTAACTCAAAGGGCGTGTGCTATGCGGCACATGGCAAAGACAGGCAAAACAGAACGGAATTCTCAAAAAGCGAATATGCCAAAATAATAAGAAAACCGAGCGGGGTTTCCATAGAAGGCGACTTTTACAGATGGGCGCTTTCCGTGCAAATCCCTTTCACACTGCTTGGAATTGGCGAAAACCGGAAAATATTTCAAATAGAAGGCAACTTGTATAAATGCGCAGACCTTGCGGCGGAGCCTCACTACCTTTCCGCATTCCCCGTGAATACGCCGGAACCGGATTTTCACCAACCGGACTTCTTTGAAATTTTCTACATTACCCCGCTATGACCACACAAATCCCTCTGTGGGTAATACCGTTCTTTCCTTTACTTGGGGCTTTAACGCTTGGGGCAATAGCTTTGGCACGCACCAAAAGCGAACAGCCTGTGCCGGAAGGTTATATAGGAGCGCTTGCGGTTTTCTTTCCCCTCCTTTCCTTTTTCGCAACGGTAATGCTTGCAATTGGCCTGCCGCACGGCGGGGTTTATGCGGAAACCCTAGGCAGTTGGATTTCCGTAGGCGATTTTCAAGTATCCTTCGGATTTTTATTTGATTCCCTGACTAGAATAATGCTCCTGTTTGTAACGGGCATTACAAGCTTGATAATTCTTTATTCCATAGGCTACATGAAAGGGGATAGCGGCTATGTCAGATTTTTAAGCTACTTAAACCTGTTTCTGTTTTCAATGTTAATCCTTGTGCTCTCCGATTCTCTGCCGCTAACATTCCTAGGTTGGGAAGGTGTTGGGCTTTGCTCTTACCTGCTCATAGGTTTTTGGAATAAGGATTTGCTCAACTGCAAGGCGGCAAATAAAGCCTTTCTGATAAACAGAATCGGAGACGTTGGCTTTTTGCTCGGTATGTTTACTTTGCTCGCTTTGGGCGGGACATCTCTTTTGAATTATGCGAATTTGAATGAAACCATGTTTAACGGTTCATTGGCAAGCCATCCTTTTGCTTCCGAATTGATATTAATAGCGGCGTTTTTTTTGTTTTTTGCCTGCACCGGAAAAAGCGCGCAAATACCCTTGCTCACATGGCTCCCGGATGCTATGGCCGGCCCAACCCCGGTTTCTGCCCTTATACACGCTGCTACAATGGTGACAGCCGGTGTTTATTTAATGGCAAGGCTTTCTGCACTCTTTGCTTTTGACCTATTCTTTTCGGCTATTGTGCTTTTAATCGCTGTTGCAACGGCTTTTTGGGCTGCCATAGCAGGCTTGGTTCAGCACGATATTAAAAAGGTTCTGGCGTATTCCACAATTTCCCAGCTCGGTTTTATGTTTATGGCAGCGGGCGCAGGCGCATACGATGTGGCTATTTTCCATGTGTTCACTCACGCATTTACAAAAGCCGCTTTGTTCCTTGGGGCAGGTTCGGTTATACACGCTTTGGGCGGCGAACAGGATATTCGTAAAATGGGCGGGCTTGCTTTTAAACTCCCCTCTACATTCTTGATTATGCTTCTCGCATGGGCAAGTTTAATCGGTTTGCCCGGGCTAGCCTGCTTTTGGAGCAAGGATTTAATTTTAGAAAGCGTTTACCCAATTCTTTACCCCACCCATTTAGTCTATTATGCTGCTCTTTTCACCGCCTTTTTAACCGCTGTTTATATGACCCGCTTGATGGTGCTGGTATTCTTGGGTAAGTTTAGAGGGAGCAGCAATACAGCCGAGCATGTGCATGAATCCCCAATTATCATGCAAATTCCAATGTGGATTTTAGCGATAGGATGTATTTTTGCGGGCTATGCTCCATCGACCAGCGATACCCATCACACGGATATATTCTTTGTCACAACGGGTTCGTTGGCGGCTTTAGCAGGCCTTGGGGTTGCTGTTTTTTATTTTCGCAGAAAAATTCCCAGATATCCCGGGCATGGCGAATTGGTTGGCTTCGCAAGGATTTGGACTTTCTCGTTTGACAAACTGAATTTTGTGCTTGGAATTTTGCCGGCGCGCATAGCTGCATTTGTTTTAGATTTGGTGAATAAATTTTTGCGCATTACAGTGATAGTTGTAGGCATGGTCCCGATAATTTGCTCGGAAGGCTTGCGGTTTATGCAGGCTAATAGATTGCGGGTTCAGCTCACTCTTTCGGTGCTCGGTTCTGTTATTTTGGTTTACTGTTTGGTGTTTTTTATTAGGTGAAGTTCATGTTGATATCGCTTTTGCTCATTTTGCCTTTTGCTTGCTCCTGCTTAATGCTGGCTTCATCTTCAAGGGATGTGAACTCCACTTTTCGCATGGGGCTTTTGTGCACGGCAATGCCTCTTATTTTGGCAACCATCCTAGTTTTGACTGGTGGGCAGCAAACGGAGAATTATTCTTGGTTTTCTTTTTTAGGGATAGATATAAGGTTTTCGTTGTATGGGCATGGGCTTTCGCTTTGGATGGCTTGGCTTGCAGCCTTGCTGTGTTTCTTGGCTTTTGCCTATTCCAAATCCGCTCTGAGTTTTGGGGTAAAGAAGTTTGCGGTGGGCCTGCTCATTTTGGAAGGCACAATAATAGGGGCGTTTTTCTCCGCCGAAAATCTAGTGCAGTTTTTGTTTTTCTTTGAAGCGATGATTTTGCCCGCTGCTGTTTTAATGGCTTTGTACGGAGGTTTAAAAAGGCAGCGCGCTGTTATAGTATTTTCCATTTACACCCTATTCGGTTCCATTCCTTTGCTCTTTGGCGCATGGTACTTAATGTCAATAGCAAGCAGCGATAATATTAGCGCCATAGCAGAAGCATTGAAAACTTTGCCACCTTCTGTTCAAACTTCCTTATTCATAGCATTTTCAATAGCATTTGCCGTAAAAACCCCCTTGTTTCCGTTTCATGGCTGGCAGGGCATAAGCTATTCGGAAGCCTCGTACCCGCTTTCCGCAATTCTTTCCGGAGCAATGGCAAAGGTTGGAATTTTTGGTTTTGCGGTATGGGTAATCCCGATATTTTACGGGCAAATATTTGAATACAACTTGTATCTAATACCCTTTGTGCTTTTCTCTGCGCTCTACGGAGCCGCTCTAGCATTGCGGCAAACAAACATAAAAAGGCTTTTGGCGTTTAGCTCTATGTCGCATTTAGGGCTTGCGACAGCCGGTTTATTTTGTTATGATGATATTGTAAGTGCCGGTGTTGCCGTTATGCTGGTAGGCCACGGTTTAACGGCTGGCGGGCTTTTTCTTTTTGGCGGCATTGCGCAAAAATGGACAGGCAGCACGGACATAAAATCTTACGGAGCCTTTGCCTCAACAAATCCGGTTTTCGCCTCCATTTTCGGTTTCCTCGGCATTGCTGCTGTTGCTGTTCCTTGCACGGTTGGCTTTGTAGGCGAGTTTTTGATTTTGCAGGGTTTATACAATTCCGGTTTTGCGTTTTTTGCCGTGCTAGGCGGTTTATGCATTATATGTTCTGCGGCTTATATGCTAAGGCTTATAAAGAATGTGCTATTCGGACCTATCCCGGAAAACTCGAGCAGGGCGAATGTTTCGCTATCCAACTTTGAAGGCGCAGCGGCGGTTCCGATTATAGCTTTGATACTTTATTTTGGCTTGCATCCCGCGCCGATTTTAAATTCTTTTGAACCCGAAAAAGAGCCAACTTTAACGGAACAGGAGATGCAGGAGTTTGAGAAATTTCTGGAAGCCTTATTGGAATTGGAAGGAATAGAAAGAATAGAAGAAACGGAAGATAATCCGGAAAATGATAGCTTGGAGGAATATGATTGATTTAAAAATACTTTTGCCGATTATTGTGGTAGCTTTTGGTGGAATATTTTCTCTGATTGCCGAGTCTTTTTTAAGCCAAGATGGAAGGCACAAAACCTTGCCTTGGATAAATGTTTTCTTCTTAGCTATTGCAGCCTGCTTTATCAAAACTATCTCTGGAGATTTTAGCGACCCTTGGAATTTATTTTCAATAAACCATGTTAAGGAGATTTTTCTCTATGCGGTTGTTTTATGTGCCGCAATTGGAACAAGTGCTTTGCAAAACACCTTGAAAAACAGAAATGCTGAGTGCGGAGAGGCCTATCCGCTCCTTATGCTATCTGCCGCCGGCATTATGCTTATGGTTCTTTCCATTGATTTAATGCCTTTATTTTTGGGAATGGAGTTAGCGTCTTTCCCTATTTACGCTCTTATAGCTATGAACCGCCGCTCAAAAGAGAGCAACGAAGCTGCATTCAAATATTTTATCAGTGGCGCAACTCTGAGCGCAGTGTTTTTATACGGAGTTGCCATGTTCTATGGGGCAACGGGCAGCACCTTAATCAACAGCGATGTTTTGGCCGGGCGTGAGACAATTTATCAGATAGCGATTTTTATGCTGTCTTTGGGATTGCTGTTTAAGGTCGGTGCTTTTCCCTTGCATTTTTGGGTTGCAGACGCTTACGCAGGTGCGTTTGCCGCAGTTACAGGTTATATGGCGGCCGTTGTAAAAATCGGAGCGTTTTTGGCATTAGGGGCTTTGTGGCTCGGTTTGTTCGGCAGCTCGGCTCCCATAGTTATTGCCCGTGAAGCGGTTTTATTTCTATGCCTTGGCGTAGCCTCCGTTGCGGTTGGTGCTATTACCGGTTTAGCCCAAATCTCTGCAAGGCGTATTTTGGCTTTTAGCGCAGTTGCAAATGCGGGTTTTATTCTGCTCGGTTTTTGTTATCCGTATTTTGCGAATTTGCCGGAACCGGATTTAAATTCGGCGTTTTACTTTTTGCTCACTTATGCAATAGGTTCAATAGGCGCATTAGCGGGAATTTCCGCATTCATAAATTCCGATTACGACAATATGCACGATTTGCACGCAGCAGCACGCAAGAGGCCTTTCCTGGGCAGTTGCGTTACCGTGTGTTTGGCATCGCTTGCGGGTTTGCCGGTTGCGGCTGGTTTTTTGGCCAAGTTCAGGATTTTTGCAAGCCTTGTGAAGGCTTCTTTTGAAACGCCGATTGTTTGGGGAATAGCGATAACGGCCTTTGTTTTAGCCATTATTTCTGCGACTTATTATATTCGCATAATTTACTTTATGTGGAGCTATTCCAACCGTGCACCCAAGCAAAAAAACTACGATAAGGTTTCGCCTTTGTTAAATGTAACAGTTGGAATGGCAGCTGTGGCTTTGCTTGCGCTTGCGATTTGGGCTCCGATGTAACGTCCATTTTCATAGCGGCTCTTGTTTGGATAAGCAATGCAAACTCCCGCCTTCTTCAATTGGGGTGGTGCAATCCATGCCTATAACTTCCCTGTTCGGAAATACGCTTTTAAAATATTCCAAAGCAAGAGAATCCGATTCGGAGTTATATATGGGAACTAGCAAACCGCCATTTGTGAATATGAAATTCGTGTAAGATGCGGGCACAGGCGGGGGGAGCGGCAGGGTATCAACTTTTGCTTCCTCGTAATGTTCGCCGAGCCATATTTCAATTTCCTTTTTTTCTTGCTCAAAGCCTGCCACCATAACTATGCGGTTTTTTGCAATAAAGCGAGCAAAATTGTCTATATGGCCATCTGTGTGGTCGCCATCCAAGCCTCTGGGCAAAATTTTGAGAGATTTAATGCCAAAGGAATTTTGCAAATCTTCAAGCATTTCCTTTTTCTGTTCCACTGGGTTTCGTTTTTTTCCGAAAAGGCATGGGGCAGTTGTCAAGCAAAGTCCGTCGCCGTTAAACTCCACTCCGCCGCCTTCCAAAATCCAAGGGTATTTCTTGAGCGGAATATTCATAAATTCCGCAATTTTGTCCGGAACGGAATTGTCCAAGTCCCAAGGTGGAAATTTTTCACCCCATGCGTTGAACTCATAGCTCACGGCACTTAACTTGCCATTGCATTTAACAAAAAAAGGCCCATAATCCCTAATCCAAACATCATTATGCGGAATTTGCAAACTATCCAAAACTTTCACAGGCTGAAAGCGGGAAATGGTCTTTATAAGTTTCGAATAAAAAGCATCTATCCGTTCTCTGCGAGGGGCCCAATTCTGTTCATTTATAGGCAAGGCAAGCCAAGTGGCCGCCTGCTCTTCCCACTCTGCCGTATAGCGAATTTCACTCATTGCTCGTTCCACATATTCAGAATATCGTAATACAAGTCCACTCTGCGGTCTCTGAAATGAGGCCAAGCTCTGCGGTTCTGCTCTATTTCCTCAAAATCTATAGCGACATGCATTGACGCTATTTTCGTTGAAAGCTGTTTGAGCACAAAACCATCGGGTGCGCAGATAAAGGAGTTTCCCCAGAAAGAGAGGTTATTTTCTTTGCCTGCTCTATTTGCAGCCAGAACAAAAATTCTGTTGGCTATGGCGTGCCCTCGCATAACGGTTTGCCACGAGTCCAGTTGTCGGGTGTAGAGTTTTTTTGGTTCATTGGAATCCCAGCCTATGGCGGTGGGATAGAGCAAGATATCTGCTCCTTGCAATGCTAAAATGCGCGCTGCTTCGGGGAACCACTGGTCCCAGCATATCAAAACGCCTAAATTTCCTGCGCTTGTAGGGATAACTTTAAAGCCTGTGTCGCCTGGGGTGAAGTAGTATTTTTCGTAAAAGCACGGGTCGTCCGGAATGTGGCTTTTGCGGTAAAAGCCTGCAACCGAGCCATCTCGTTCAAAGACAAAAGTGCTGTTGCAATAAATTCCCCTTGCTCTTTTTTCAAAAAAGGGAAAAACCAAAACGCATTTTAAAAGTTTGGCTAAATTTTTCCATTCTTCTATGATTGCCGAATTTTTTGCAATGGCATAGTCAAAATATTTTTCATTTTCTTCAAAAGGAAAATAGGGCGTGTGGCAAAGTTCCGGCAGCACAAGCAAATCAAATTTGCCCTTGTTCGCCAAAGCCTGAGTTTTATACCATTCAAGAGTCTTAGCGGTATTTCCGAGCCATTTTCCCTGCAAGGACAGGATTTTTGTTTTTCGCATCTGGAGGAAGATAGAAAGTTTTTCTATCTTCCCTACAATGCGTCCCATCCTGCTCCTTGCTTTCATCGTCATGGCGTTGCTCGCCTGCTCGGATGATAGCAGCAATCCTACTTATCCTCTTGAAAGGACGGTTATGGATGTGTCTATTGTCAAAAGGTGCAAAGACGGGTCTTTTGAACCCGGGGCCAATTGTTATCTCATGCGTTGGCGGCATCCTATTGAAAAAAGCGGCTTGCAAAGCTACTATGTATGGATTGATACAACCGTTGTAAAAGATTCCGTTCAAGAAATATCGCAAACACTCATGAATAGAGCATCGGCAACTGTTGCCTACAACAATAATGCAGAGGGCGATTCTTTGGATTTAACGGATTTGATCAGCGGATTTTTGCAAAGAGATAGCTTGCACATCGCTATTTGGGCTAAATATTCAGGCGACGAACAGGGGGCTGTTAAACATTTATATGTCTATTTCGGCGATGATGTTGAACCGGCAATTATATCTTTTAGAGACTCCGTATCTGCAAATGCAATTTGGATAGACTGGGCACGCCCCCCAGACCAAAGGGATTTTTATTTTCCGGATGTGATAGACGGCCCCATAGCCGGATATAATGTCACCATAAAAGCAGAGACAAATGCAACGGAAGATATAAGAAATATTAATGTGTATGTAAGTCTTGCTGGAAATAATATAAGTTCTGATAATTTAAGGTATTTTTACCGGTTCAATAAAGAGGGCCGGGGAGTTAAACTGGAAATTGTAAATAGAGATGACCCCAGAATTTTAAGATTAGCCATAGTTGATGGAAAAGGTTTTGTAAATGATAATTCTTCAGCAAACAATTGGAGAATGCAAATCACGGGATTAAAACCGGAAAGTTCCTACAACATTACTATAGTTGCATTGGATAGCTCAGGAAACAGATCCAGCGAATACAGCAGGCCGGTGAGGACAACCGATAACATAGCTCCGCTCATAGCAAGCGAATTTTGGTTTTATAAAGACCCCAGCGATGGCCTCTCTCACCTTGATTCAAACCGCCTGATTTTATTTTGGGAGCGTAGCTTAGACCCGCTAGCTAACGGTAGTTATAGAGAAGTGGCGAGCTATTCCATTGAACAGTGGAACGGCAAAGCATGGGATTCCATTCCAAGGGTATCCGCTATTAGAGGCGGATATTATAGCACCAGATACAACTTGGAAAACGATTCGATGAAATTGGCCTCGGACGGAAAGTATGTAAGCGATACCTTACGCTGGATTTTGCCGGGAGATACCATTATTCTGCGTATGCGGGCGATTGACAGTTCATGGCATTATTCAAGTGCTTTAATAGATACCATTTACATTTCAAAGGGCCAGCTTGGCAAATATAAATGCCCAACGAATTTTGCTCCTGTGAGAAAGGACTCTTCTTCCGTTTTTTGCATGGAAAAACTGGAACATGCTTCCGGAAATAAATTTGAAAGAAATGTTCTTTATATTGAAGCAAAAAAAAGCTGCGAAGACCTCGGTTTTAATTTATGCACTGAGCAGGAATGGAATGCCGCCTGCAATAGCAGGGGTTCTTATGGGATTATAGAAGAGAGAGAGGCAGGAATATCCGGATTTTTATCTGACCATTGCGGGGTAGGCACGGGCGATTCTCTCTCCGCAGCTGATGCTGGCAAACGCAGAAAAATTTGCGTAAGCCCGGACGGTATTAGGGATTTGCCGGGTCAATTGCAGGAATGGGTTATTGGCAGTGATGGCAAACCATTGTTAAAAGGGACTAGCTATGCAATTTTTGAAGGAGTTACAGGCGCAGAGCTTGCGCAGTGCAGAAATCGCTTTACACCAACCCGCATAAGACCGAGATACACTACGAATTATGCTTATCTATACAGAAGCGGTTCCCGTGTAGATACAGTATTCACAAAAGATACGACTGGAACTAGAATCCTTCATGACAGTTTGCCGCCAAGCTCATTTACGGATACTCTTTTAGTTTATACCCTAAGATTAAATGGCGATTCGATTGGAATAGACTACGTTAATCTGAAGGAATATAACAGGCGAGGCGGCGAGAAATGGCTTGAGGTGTTTTGGCAGGGCCTGAATTACGAGCCAAAAGACACTTTACGGGTTTTAATTATGGGAACGGAAAGCATAGACGCTCATGATATATTTTTAGACCCGACTGTTGGGTTTAGATGTTGCGCCGCCACCACCACACAATGATTTTCTATATTACCCCACAAATGATATTTTCTCGCAAAATAACGCTTTCCGCCAGACCCTCTTACACAGGCTCTGCGGCACGTTGCATTTG
>LIUG01000115.1:0-618 GCA_001462245.1 Candidatus Fibrimonas termitidis | reverse complement strand
TTAACAGAAATCGCTTTAGAGGCGGTTTTCAGCCCGTTACAGGCACTTTCTCGGCTTCGGAGGCCAAAAAGAGGTATTTTGCCGAAAAGCGGGCTTATAAGCGAAATTTCAACAATATTTCAATGCCCAATACGCAGGAAAGGTACTAATGAAAACCATATTCATTGTTGACGACAACGGCACCAACCGCATGGCGGCAAAAAATGCTTTGGACGGCACGTACAAGGCATACACCTTGCCGTCTGCCGCTAACATGTTCAAACTTTTAGAAAAAATCACCCCCGACCTAATTTTGCTGGACGTGGATATGCCGGAAACGGACGGCTTTGAGGCAATATCAATTCTGAAAGCGAATGAGAAACTCAAGTCCATTCCTGTGATTTTTCTTACGGCAAAGAATGATGCGGAATCGGAAATACATGGCTTTGAAATGGGGGCTCTTGATTTCATAAACAAACCCTTTTCTGCGCCCGTGCTGATAAAACGAATTGAGACGCACATTGAAACGGACAGGCGGGTGAAAGAAAGCCAACAAGTGGTACGCGACCTTCACAACGTGACTCTCAAAGTTATTGCGAATATGGTTGAAAGCCGCGACAAGATAACGGGCGGGCATAT
>LIUG01000114.1:2248-5501 GCA_001462245.1 Candidatus Fibrimonas termitidis | reverse complement strand
AAAGCCTGCATAGAAGAATATTCTCAGTGGCTGAGTGAGGATGAGGAGGAAGTGCGCCAGGTGTTCTTCGGAGGATATCAATCCATCCCCTTCACCATCCTGAAAGAAGCGTCAAAACATATCGACAAAAAAGAATTGCTCGATTATTGCCTTGAGGAGATGAAAAAGAAAAAATATGCCAACTACGATTTCTACGATAATTTTCATAAACTACTTGGAAAAATTGCGAGTGGGCAATGATGGAAATACTGGGAAGATTCTAATACTTCATCAATTTGCATTTAGCTATTGACACGCCAGTGTATTCGTTGTACAAATTGAATAAGGATATCACCCATGAACGAAATAGCGAGAAGTCCCGAATTCGACAACCTTTTATCCTCGGTTCAGGAGCTTGAGGCGGAATTAGCCGGTCTTGTGTATGAGCGGGATGAACTGCTTTACCACGTATGCCCAAAATTACAGGCTGACTATATGCTAAAAATCGGGAAGCTCGAATATGCCATATTTGAATATCAATGTAAAATACTAAAAACCAAACGTAAAATTGAAATTATTCGATCCTATAAAAACAGGGAACAAACCTATGATCTCGCCGAGATAGAAAAACAACTGGATAATGAATATCAGGAATACACAAAGAAACTCCATGAGAAACAAAAAGAAATAGAAAACGCGCGGTTAAAAAGCAGCAATTACGGAAGAACCCTGACAAAGGAAGAAGCTGTCGAATTAAAAAAATTGTATACGCAAATAGTAAAAAAACTGCATCCTGATATCAATCATGACAGTACGCCGGAACAACAGGGTCAATTTAATGATGCTGTCAATGCTTACAAGAACGCCGATTTGTCCGAACTTAGAGTTATTTTTCTACTTTTGGAAAAAACATCTTCCAAAGAGACAGAAAGCACAATGGAAAAACTGCAAAAAAGAAAAGAATTATTGTTTAAAGAGAAAAATTATTTGTCAGAAGAAATTCAAAAGACAAAAAAGCAATTCCCATACGCTATTAAAGACCTGTTGCAGGATAAGGTAAAATTACAGGAAAAAATCGATGAATTATCAAACCTGTTAACTGAATGTCAGGAACAATACACGGTCATAGAAAGCCATTTGGAGGCAATAGAAAAAAATGGGCGCGAATGAACTAGTACGAATAGATGATACAAATATCGTTACCATCCTGAATTCATGGAAGACTGGATTAGATGTCGGGAAACCGTTTTCCAGACAAATCTACCTTGTATCCGCTTCTATTGCCGGATTGTTTTACGTTGACGATATTCATGATTTACTTGAAGAAATTAAACTGGAATCCAAATTGCGTTTTGTTCGCGAACCTGATAATAAACACGATGAATTGGCTATACTTGTTAAAGATCAAAATGACAACAAACTTGGTTATATACCCCGTAAAGAGAACCCTATTCTAGCGCGGCTGATGGATGCTGGAAAACACATATATGGAACGGTCAAAGAAATAAGTAACGATGACAGCTTTATGAATGTAGAAATGGAAATTTATATGGATGATTAAAACCCCTTTTCGCTTAATCCCCTTGCAATATTAACATAAATTTCCGGTATATCTATCCCGGCGATTTCCTTTTTACCAAGATCGACAATTTGCCCGTGGGATATGCTGCCTTCTATTTTGGTAATGTTGGTTCCCCATTGCGCTGACTGTTCGGTTACCAGTCCGTCATTTTCTCCAGTTATCTTTTTTATATACTGATGGCTATAAAAGAACACTAGGTCATCCATAGAATCTTTCATTGCTGAGTATAAACATTGATAATAAACTCTTTTGTCGGCGGTTATGTTCTCGTTAAATTCCTTCATCTTTTCGGTTGTTAATTGGTAATTCACGTTATACAAATCAGGGTTTATATCTCCGTATATTTTCCCAAAAGTTGCAAGGATTTTTTTTGCGTTGTCAGTGTGGACAATTTTTTGTTTATAAATAAGGTCTGCTATTTCCGCGCCATGATGCGGTGTTGATATCGTAGTCAAACTGGCAACTTTATCCCCAAAGTTGTACTTCCAAACAAGATAACGGGAATCTATACCGCCTTTTGAATGGGCCAGTATATTTACTTTATCACTTTTTGTTTCTTGTAATACTTTTTCAATGGTGGTTCGCAGGATTTCCGCGTTCGATTCATAACTGCCCCATGCGTCTGTATTTCCAAAATAAACTTTTATCCCGTGTTCTTTTAGCCTTTCTGGAATCCGGCCCCAAAAATTTACAAGCCCTCCCCTGTCATGGGCGATAATTCCATGTACCAATACGATGGGGTATTTCATCTCTATCATCATAGGCTCGTTTTCTTTTTTTTCAATTGCTCTAAGGCCGCTTTTCATTACTATCGCCCGTAAAATTCTGTTGTACATAAAGGGCATCTTAAATAGTTTTGCTGTCAATTTCATTCTAATGCCCATTGTTTTTATATAGTATTTGCGCCCGATATTGAATTTGTCCGGAAATCCGGCTGATTCCCGGACAAGCCCCGCGTTTAGTATTTCTGCCAACAGTTTTGCGCTTTCCATTGCATAACTGATTCCTTCCAAAGAGCTTGGGCTGATCATGCCGGCAGATTCTCCCGCCAGATATACCCCGTTTTTACCCGTGCATGTACTTGTAAGCCCTTTGTTCAAATATACAAAACACGCTTCTTTTTTGATTGGCTTTGCAAAAGAAATTCCTCTGTCTTTTATTTTTTCTTTCAACATTTCAAATTTCTTGCCACTGCCAGCTGTGGGAAATGCCCCGCCTATAATAAAATATTTGTCTTTTGATATTGTCCAGCAATATGAATCTGTTAGTGTCTTGTCAAAAATGCAGGAATAAAATGGAGAAATCTTCTCTGCCTTATACCATTCCTGAATGGCCGTATACTTATGTATTTTTTTGTTTTTATAAAAGGTGTTTCTTACTATTGAATTTGCGCCATCCGCTCCTATTATGATTTTTGCTTGTACGGTTCTTGCTTTTCCTTTTGATTTTAGTTCCAGACTGTATGTGTTTTCCTCTCGTTCTATTTTTACGCAGGTACTGGTATCGCATATTTCAACATTTTTGGGAATTAATGAAACCAAAAAAGCCTCAAACTTTGCCCTGTTCATATTTACATAAGATCGTTGATAAAACCGTTCTATGTTGTTATCCAAATCCATGGTTTTTACCGCAAATATTTGCGGATCGGCCAGAACATCTTTGGGCAGGCAAATGTCAAATTGAGCCAGTATT
>LIUG01000114.1:0-2141 GCA_001462245.1 Candidatus Fibrimonas termitidis | reverse complement strand
GCCAGTATTTTTTGCGCGTCCGGCGACAACAAGCCTCCACAGCATTTACCGGTTTTGGGATTTTTCCTGTCAATAATAATTACTTTATACTTTTTGTCCAACAGCCGGGCCAAGGTAGCGCCGGCTGGTCCCATGCCAACAATGGCAATATCGTACATGATTGTAAATCATACACAACAAGCCCGGTTAAGGTCAACTAAAACGAGTACATTAAAGAAACTTTAACAAAATTGTTGTCCTTGTATTGCCCAAGCTGGCCGTCCGAATCGCCCGCAAAAATGCCGCCGCTCAGGGCAAAGCTGATGTCATCTTTTGTCCAGATTAGCGCGGGCATAACAAGGAAGTCTTTGTCCTCTATGCCACACACAAGCGCGGCTCGCAGTTCAAGCTCATCGCGGAAGAATTTTTTCGATAGCCGCGCGGTAAGCCGGGTTGAAGTTAACTCGGAACCACCCTCAATGTCAACTTTATCGAGGCTGTCTTTTATAGCGTCCTCAGCAGTCTGTGGATTACTAAGTATACCGGGCGGCAGACTTATATCTTTGCTGCCAAGTTTGTCGTGAAAGAGGCGGATACTTTCGTTTACCTGAAGGTTCAGATTAATACCCAAAAAAAGATCGCGGTCAAAACCTAAAGACCAGGCTACTGATGGATTATATACCGAGCCGTCGTCTCCCGCTAAATCTTCTGTAATGTTGGCGGCAAGTTCTGCGCGTACGTTAAAACCAGACAACACTTGCGCGTAATCAAGCCCAAACTGGTGGTAGGGGTTGTATTTGTACTGAATATCCATGCCAGCATCCACACCAACAGAATAAGGGAAAGATGCCATATCCAAGTCAAAGCTGGTTAGGTTTATCTTTGCCGCAGGTTGATGCATCCGCCCGTAGTAATACTGTATGCCGATATCCGCAGGGCCAATAGTAGTAGTAAATCGCAGCCCCGCTTGAGCGAAATTCAGCGTAGTTGTATCCGGTTTTGTTTCTGTTGGCGGATCAACAACAACATCGACAGGTATAGGAAGCGAATCCGGCATTTGTATTGTAGGATTTGCCAGCATCTTCACTTGGGCGGGCATCCACCTTCCCTCTGTTGCAATATAATGTGGTTCAAACCACGGAACGAACACGCCTTCAATTTTGGAGAACTGCCCAAAGCGGAACGACGCGTGAACAAGAGGGCGGGCGATTTTTACGCCCATCAAGCTGTCACTGTCCGCCATTTCCGTGTAGATCTGCGAAGTATCCAGCGGGTTAATTACGTCGAGGGGGCCAAGACTGTCGGCCTTGCCCCAGGTGAGCTTTCGCAGTCCCGCAGTGATTTCAAAACTGCCGAAAAATCCGCGCAGGTACGCTTCGTCGATGCTTACCGGAGATTCCGATGGCTCCACGTTCAGGTTGATAACGCCCTCGCCATTGGAAGTTTTTGCGGAAAAGTTAAGCTTGCCGGAAAAAATATCTCCCAACTCAATGTGATCCAACCCTTCGGAAAAATCTTCGACATACCCCAGCATGGACGCGGAAACTTCGCCGCCTACGGTTACGTTTAACCCGCTGTTCGCACTGCTGGTGCTGCCGTTTTCTTCATCGCCGAATCCAAAGCCAAAATCCTGGGCGTAGATAGTACCATTGATCAAAAGGAATAAAAAGAACAACGCCGCAAAAAAGCATACACCTGTTTTTCCAACAGCTTTTTTCATAAATGATCGATCGTTTCTCATTAGGGCTTTCCCGTCTCAAGATACGCAATAGAAAAAACCGTTTCCGGAATTGGATCATCATACTTGATGATGTCCATAAATATCGTTGTGAAAGTCCCCGCTCCAACCGTGGATATTTTTGTCTGCATGGGCGTCAATCTGCCCTGCACATCTTTGAAGGCGGACATTTCCATTGTTTTTATCATTTCGCCCTTTTTGTTGTACAGTTCGGTTTTGTAGTTCAGCAATCGATCCTTCTCGATCCAGGATACCATTTTTGAATATTGGAATGAACTGTCCTTTGGGATCGATTGGATAACATAGCAGGCTTTTCCGTTAAATGTTTCTTCGCGCAGAAATGTGTGGGTATCCAGAGAAGCGGCTCTATCGACAGAAGAAATATCATCGTACGAAAAATCCGTTCCCATAAAACTGCCGCCGC
>LIUG01000113.1 GCA_001462245.1 Candidatus Fibrimonas termitidis | reverse complement strand
CAAAAATAAATATATATTAAAATGACAAATGAAAGGGGTCCACTCACTATGAAAAAGGATGGCACAATGGCAACAACAGATAGTCAATACTCAGTAACAAGAGAGCAAACCAAAGAAAATCTCTACATAAATGCACAAGGAAATGTAGCCATAGAGAAACTCTATCTCAACGTGCAAGGGAAGGTAGGCTCTTTGGAAGCACCTAATCTCGAAAGAAAACTAAACGAGGCATTAGATAAAAAACCGGACCTTTTGGTTTTGGATATGTCTCTGGTGAACTTTTTAAGCTCCGGAGGGATTCGGGTATTGCTTAACACATATAAAAAAGCCCTAAGCGCAGGAAAGAAATTCCGCATTGCTCATCCATCCGAAAACGTCATTAATGTTTTGGGAATGGTTGCCCTAGACGAAATGTTATTGGAAGGATAAATAATGCAAAAAACAGCCCCGGTGAGAGGATGTCCATGTCTTCTTACATCAAGACCTTTGACTTTTTGGTGCGGATGACGTTTATGCAGGGAACGCTTACTGCTGCGCCGCTGCCCGTGAGCGGGCGGGCGTTAACACAAGGTTGTGAAATTATCGGGCAAATCCTTTTGTTTTCCCCGACCTCGCAATCTTATTCTTCTCATGCGTATTGTTGAAAACCAAATCCAAACCCTGACCCTTATAATGCTTGAATTGCCAATCGCTACTGATTATAGGCATCTTATTTGTAATCGCCTGTGCTATAATTATATGGTCTGTAGGATCTTTATGGTCTTTAACCGTAACTAAATTGCCCAACACCTTAATATGCTCTTCTTTAACGTAGTCTATATTGAACTCCCACTCTTCTATGGATTTCCAAATATCATTAGGTTTCTTCCACCGCTTAACATCTATCTTCCCATACCTGATAAGATGCATAGTTTCCTTAATGACTTCGGAACTTACGTAAATCAAGTTCTCGTAGTCGCTAAATATTGAAGTTACGTCTCTATCTAAATTTTCTCCACCTTGGGCATAGAACACCAAAACATTCGTATCTAACAGATAACGCATATCACCTCATCACAGCACGCATATCATTGATAGTTACTCCCAAGCCCTTTGGGTGCTTTCTCAGCCACTCACCAGCCTTTGAAAGCCTTTTTGGTTTATTCACAGCGTTTGAGGCACCCGCTTCTACCGTTTTGCATTGAACTCTTGCCATTTTCAATCTCCTTTTGTTTTGAATATAGAAATTCACACTGTTGTCCAACAAAAAAACTCATTCTTGGGCAAATTTCATGGTGAAATGGCGTACATCATTTAATTCAGGGCGTTGCTCGCAACGCCCCTACGAGGTTAATTGGTTAATTCGCATGTTTTTACGGTTCATTATTTGTCTCTACGGTATGGTTACACAAAGGTGCCGAATTGCAACAAATGTAGGGGCGTTGCGAGCAACGCCCTCTCAACACAGATATTTGCGGAGTTTAAGACAAATGAATAATTTTTATGGGACAACAGTGAGAAATTCAAAAATACCTTGATGCCCCCGATGGAAAGGAAGGTGTTGCAAAAACGCAAAAGTCAATACCTCCCGATGTCAAAAATAAATATATATTTAAATGTTATTGGAAGGATAAATAATGCGAAAAACAGTGAATTCTTTGTTTATGCTCTCGCTTGTTTTGGTGCTTGCAGGCTGTGTTTCAGAAAAAGAAGAACAGATGCAGCCGCAAGAAAGCAAAGCCGTACGAACTAACGCCGATGACTATACATCCTTTATAGGAAAAAAATTAGGCGTCAACACCGGAGCGATATCAGACCAAATAGCGAAAGAATATGTAAAAGCTACGCCTGTTTATTATTCCGAGACTGCGACCGCGATAGAAGATGTTCGCAGGGGTAAAATTGACGGATTTGTTATCAATCTAATCACTGCACAGATATTTACCTCTCAGCAAGGCAGCGAGGATTTGGGATGTGTGGAAATCCCCGCAGAGGTTTTTTCGGCTCCTATGGGAGCGATTTCAATCGACCGTGATATGATTGACCGTTTCAACGTATTTCTCGCAGAAATAAAAGCCAACGGCATGTTTGATGATATGCAGAATCGCTGGATGAAGAACGCCCCCGACCTTGATTCCCCTATGCCAAAAATTTCCCTTACAGGCGAAAACGGCACTCTCAAGGTTGCCACAGCCGCCGACGCAATGCCTTTTGCCTATATTGGGGCAAACGCAGAATTGAAAGGTTACAGCATTGAGCTTGCGAGACGGTTTGCCGCCCATGAGGGAATGAACATAGAATTTGCCGAAATGGAGTTCGATGGACTGATTCCTTATGTTGCCGGCGGGAAAGCAAACCTTGCCGTTGCGGATATAACAATAACGGAAGAGCGCAAAGAAAGCATATTGTTCACCGACCCGATTTATGACGACCCATTCGGCATCATCGTGTTAAAGCCGGGCGGCGCAGCGAAAAGAAACAGCGGGGGCGGGTTTATTGAGTGGCTTAAAATCGGCATAGAGCGCAATCTCATTACCGACAACCGTTGGAAGATGATAGTCGACGGGCTTGGCACAACTATGTCCATCGCATTCTGGGCGCAGCTTTTCGGCACGATGCTTGGATGCTTTGTGTGCTTTGTATTAACGCGCAAAAACAAACTCATCCAATGGATTGGAAATTTTTACTGTGGCTTAATTCATGGCACCCCAGTCGTCGTGCTGTTATTAATCACATATTACGTCATATTCGGCAACACAAACATATCTAACGTAACTGTGGCTGTTGCAGCGTTTACCTTAGTCACGGGTGCAAGTGTGGCAGGAAATTTAAGAGGGGCGATTGAAACGATTGATCCTGTAGAGATTGAGGCGGCACGGAGTATCGGATTTTCCCCGTTTCAGGCATTCATTACGGTTACGTTTCCGCAGGCTGTTCGACGAGCTTTGCCGTCATACACAAACGGCTTTGTGGAACTGGTAAAAGCGACCGCTATCGTTGGATACATAGCGATTCAAGACTTAACCCGCGCCGCCGACATTATTCGCGGCAGGACTTAAGACGCATATTTCCCGCTGCTGTTTATCGCAGTCATTTATCTGATTGTAACGGCTGTATGCGTGTGGCTATCGCACGATGCTTGGCAATGTCGCCGGAAGTGATACTGTTTGACGAACCCACAAGCGCGCTTGATCCGACAATGGTAAGCGAGGTAATAGCTGTTATGCGCAATCTTGCCAAATCCGGTATGACAATGCTTGTGGTTACGCACGAAATGGATTTTGCCCGCGACGTATCCAACCGTGTATTTTATATGGACGAAGGCGGCATTTATGAGGAAGGCAGTCCGTCTCAGATTTTTGATAATCCTAAAAAGATAAAAACTCAAGCGTTTATACACAATATTCGTTCTTTCAATTATGAGATTTTGAGCCGTGATTTCGATTATGTTCAGATGCTCGGCGGTATAGAGAATTTTTGTTTTAGCCATGCGATAGAAAAAAGCATCGCCAATAAATTGCAGCTTATGGCGGAAGAACTTATTATCAATATTGTTATGCCGAAATTCGGAGCTTGCACGCTGATTTTAAATTTTTCGGAAAAACTCGGTGCTTATGAATTATCGGTATCGTACAACGGAGAAAATTTTGACGCTTTGGAAAACGCCGAAGACGATTTATCCGCTGTGATGGTAAGAAAAACCGCCAAAACCATACGCCACGAATACGCGGAAGGCAAAAATACAATTAAGGTGCAATTATGAAAATTGATAACCTAAGGAAAAACTCACCCCCCAATGGAGGTTCACTATGAAAAAATCGTTTATTGGTATCGGTATTTACTATATTCTACCGTATGGCTATACCTATTCGAACAATACCTACCCTAACGGGCAAGCAAGCGAAAAGTTTTTTAGAACTCGCAAGCAGAAATGAAACC
>LIUG01000112.1 GCA_001462245.1 Candidatus Fibrimonas termitidis | reverse complement strand
ACCCGCCAAGTTCGGCAGAGATTTTGGGGCAAGGCGAAAGCAGCAGCAGCAGCAGTTCCGCTTTGCCATCCGGAACTGCTTATTGCAGGTTTCAGGACGGCACTTGCACATCATCGCCACTTTCCGAGGAAGCGTGTCTCTCGTTAAATGGCTTGCCTGTGCAATCTTGCGGCGGGGGGAATTCTTCCTCTGCTGCACAGAGTTCGTCAAGCGTTGCAACGAGCAGCAGTTCGGAAGGGGTGTCAAGTTCGTCTGATGAGGTGAGTTCGTCGAGCATGGAAGCGAATAGCAGTTCGGTAGAGCCGTCTAGTTCGTCTGATGAGCCGAGTTCGTCAAGTGCTGTGCCAAGCAGTAGTTCGGGGTGCACAGCAAGCAACAATACTTCAACGCATTATTGTTCCAATGGCACAATGAAAGAATACGGTGTTTTAATCGATAGCCGAGACGCTCAACCATATAAAACAGTTGTTATAGGCACTCAAACTTGGATGGCAGAGAATTTGAATTATGAAGCAAGCGGCAGTAAATGCTACGAAAACAAATCTTCCTATTGCGACACATACGGTCGTTTGTATGATTGGGAAACAGCTATGACGGCTTGTCCCACAGGCTGGCATTTGCCAAGCCAAGCGGAGTGGAATGTGATGACGGATTATATTGGCGGTGAGGGCGCAGAGGGAAGGAAATTGAAATACTTCGGCTGGGCTGGCACGGACGAATACGGTTTTTCGGCTTTTATGGGCGGCAACGGTGCTCCCGCTGGCTTCGGCAGTTTAGGCAGTTCTGGCTGGTGGTGGACTTCCACTGTGAATGAGAACAATATCATTCAAGTCCGCGTCATGTTACACGATTTCAGTTACGCCTCTTGGACCATTGGTTTGAAGAAAGATCTCTATTCAGTTCGTTGTTTGCAGGGCTATTGAGTGAATACAAAGAATTGTGCCAATGGCGGCACAAAACTGCCAAGCTCTAACTTTTTCCCAAGGGTTGGGCAGTAGAAATTGAAACAGGAAAGATTGACATGGTGAATTAAGGGTTGAAAATCATTGAAATTTCTCTGTTTTTGAGGGTAATTTGGGAAGTTGATTAAAAGTTGACCGTTTTTTGCTTGAACTTCACCCTGCGGCTTAGAGGTTTGACTTCATAAATTTTTGTATATTCAGAATTATGGAAGCAGTCATGGAAAAAACGGAAATCCGGACGATTATTAAATCCGCCAGGGAAAGCAAAAGGGCAGATGACCTTGCTTATCTTGATTGGTATATACAGACGCGTCCGAAGAACGTGCCTCTCACTGATGAAGATATTCAGGCGGAAGTTGACGCGGTGAGATACGGCAAGGCGCATTAGAGATGCCGAAAATAATCAAACTGGTTATTGACACCATAGCGAAGCTGCGTGTTCTATGTGCGGACGAGAGTATTTTGATAGTCTGCTGTGAGAAAAACGTTGAGGAGTTTATTGAAGTTTCTTCAAGGGAAAAATTAAGAAAATACGTGAATAAGGAAGCGGCGGCTGAGACTTTGGAATTGATTAGACGGTATGCCATTAAAGCGGATGTTGAGAATGTAGCTGTGAGAGGATTGAACGATCCGAAGGATTCTTTTTTGTTCGCTTTGGCTGATACAGCAAACGTTGATTTTTTAATTACAGGCGATAACCATTTACTGAGCCTGCAACGGCATAACAATACCGTTATAATTTCTTTCAGCGATTTTTACAGATGGCGGTATGAGGGCTAAAACTGTGATACAGCTTGCCCTTCCAATACAAGCGATGTGTGGGTATTTATTACAGGAATAACCGGAAATTTAACGTGCCAATGGCGGTGCAAAACCCGCCAAAACATCATGGCGAATGGGGCGACCGTGAAATTTGCGTTGATGTGCGGTGTTATTGTGTACGGAACGATATATGGCACGATATGCGGAATGCAACGTTGTGTTGCATAATCGGGATAAATCCCAAAAATCGGGGGTATCGGGGTTCAGACAAATATTGTGCAATGTGATGTTGCATAGGCACGCCGTTAATGGTGGGATACGCCCCAAAATTTTCTACCTTACCCCCAATGCGCAGACAAATTGAAAACATCTTGAGCGGGGAATTGGATTCTTATGTACAAATATTGAAGAATTTAGTTAAAATTCCCTCTGTGAGTTTTGAAGGTTTTGAACAGGATAGCGTAAAAAAATGCGCAGATGCTGTTTTTGAATTATTCAAAAAAAATAACTTCAACGAAGTGCGGTTTTTAGGCGAGCAAACAGGCTATCCGGCTATTTTTGCGGAATTAAAGGGAAACTCGAACCTGCCCTCCGTGCTGCTCTACGCCCACTATGATGTACAGCCTCCAATGCGGGATAACCTTTGGGTATCGCCTGCCTTTGAACCTCAGGTTCGGGGTGGCCGGCTATACGGCAGAGGTGCATCGGATGATAAGGCCGGAATAATAGTTCATTTGGCGGCGGCTCTGATTGCCAAAAAAACACTCGGCAAAAATTGCCCTACGCTAAAATTCTTGATTGAAGGCGAAGAGGAAAGCGGCAGCCCGAACTTGGGCGCATTGCTAAAGGAATGCAAAAATTTAAAAAGCTCCGCCGCAATTGTCTGCGATTCCTCAAACTGGGATGAGACAACACCGGCTATTGTGAGTTCGCTGAGGGGAATGCTGGCTTTGGAAATAGAGGTTAAATCCATGGAAAAACCTTTGCACAGCGGGATTTGGAGCGGGCCTGTTCCTGATGCGGCACAAGGGCTTGCGCACATACTGGCTTCCTTTGCAAAAATAAAATTTCCAAAAACGCACTCGCTTAAAGTGTACCCGAGTTATGGTTGCAAAGAATTAAAAAAAGAATGCGCTCTTTTGGACGAAACGCAAATACTTGTAAAAGAAAAAGATATTCTGAAATCGCTTTGGCATATTCCGGCTATAACCGTAACAGCAATGGAAGCGGGTAACAGAAAAAATGCCGGCAATGTTCTGCAAAACTCCGCTTGGGCGAGAGTGAGCATTAGAGTTCCCCCCGGAATGGATTTAAAAAAAGTTTTGAACATAATCAAAAAGCACATAAAAGCAGCTTGCCCCTGGGGATTGAAACTCTCTATTAAAACCGAAAACGGAATGTCCGAGCCTTGGGAAACAAAAACCGAACATGAGTTTTTCAAAAAAATGCTTGCGGCTATGGAAAAAGGCTATGGCAAAAAAGCGCTCATCACGGGTTGCGGAGCCTCTATCCCTATGGTAGCAGCTTTAAGCAAAGCGTTTAAAGACATGCCTATTTTGCTCACAGGAGTAGAAGACCCAAAAACAAATGCGCACGGCGAAAACGAAAGCGTATCGCTTGCGGTTTTGAAAAAAGCTATTTTGAGTGAAATACTATTCTTTGCTTCTCTGGGGGAAGAATGACAATAGAAGAAGCGCAAAATGAAATAAGAACCATTTTCGCCGCTTTTGAAAGCCCAGACGACAAATGGAAATTCCTGTTGAAAATTGCAAAGGAGCACGGTGGAATGCCGGCGGATTTGAAGCAGGAAAAATTTATAGTAAAGGGCTGCGCTGCAAAAATGTTTTTGGTACCTGAATACAAAGACGCAGTTTTGCATCTTTACATGGATACGGAAGATGGAGAGAGCACGCCGCTTTTGAGCAGGGGCTTAGGCGTATTAGCTTTAAAAATTTACAACCGGCAAAAACCGGCGGATATTTTAGCAGCAAAACCGGAGTTCTTTCAGGAAATAGGTTTGCAAATAGGCTTAACGCCAACGAGGGCAAACGGTTTTGCAAGTCTTTTAAAGCAGATTTATATGTATGCTAAGGTTTATTCTTTAGTTGAGAGTTGAGAGTTGAGAGTTATAAAGAAATTGTCAATTTTTAATACTGTGTTGCTGATTTTGTTGGCAGCATTTATTGCTTTTTTGTTTTTCGGGTATAAATTCGCAAAAGACAAGGTGATGTTTCTTCTATCCAATCCAACGGACTTGGGGGCGGTGATGATAATCCCGCAAGAGTTTGAAGGCAATTTTCCTTTTAAATACGCATGGAAATCGGTTCGGGTAAAATTTATGCAAGGCACGGATTTATTTTTTGAAAATCCGAGGATATCCCTAGACCCAAAACTCACCACAAGGCGCGAATTGCTAAAAATTTCAGTGGATAGCATTCATGCGAATATAATCCCAAGCGATAGCACCAAAGATGAAGCAAAAATTGACGGCATAAGCCATCCGGATTTATGGTTGCCGTTTAGAATTTCAATAAATGTGAATAAGGCGGCGATTAATGTTAAGGATGTTGGAAACTGGAATTTGGATTCTCTTGTAGTAGCCAAATCCGGACTGCAAAAGAGGGTTTATGTAATAATTAAAAATATTAGAGGAACTCATTTGGCGAGAAATTTATTTTTAAATGCGGATTACAGATGGAACGAACTATTTTCAGATGCTTCCATTTCCATTTTTGATAGAACCAGCGACTCTCTTGCATTTTTGTTGAATGCTCCAAGAGTGCGTTTGGAAGATTTATCCGGAGAAATAAATGTCAATGTGGCGAGCTTGCCGTTCTGGTTAAAGGACAAATGGCCAAAAGAAGCACCTATAATAGAGAACATCCGTTTGCATTCAAACGTATCCGTAAATATTCTGACAGGCAAGGCCGATTTTGATTTATCTTTGAAAACAAAAATGGGAAAAATTTGGCAGTTGCCGGCTTTTGATGTGACGGTAAGTGCCTTGGGAAATAATTCCGGTATTTCGCAAAGTGAAATTTTCTTAAAAGGAAACAATGGAGAAAGTGTTAGGTTCAAAGGCAATGTCGATATGAATTTGGACGGCAGCGGGGAACTTGAAGTAAAGGGAATAAATATTACCCTTGGGCCGGAAACCTTGCCTACGGATGCTAAATTTCACAAAATAACAAAAAAAGGAAATTTTGTTTCTACAAATTTCACAACCGGTGCCGGTTCAAATTTCGCCGCAAATGTAGCAGACCTGAACAACCCGGTTATAACCTTTTCCGCAGACATTTCTCCGGAAGAACCGTGGGCAGTCCAATGGTGCGGAGATATGGTGAAATTAGCAAGACCAACACTTTTAACAGGTTCTTTTTCTGTTAAGAAAATTCTGTTGAACGCAAATTTAAAAACAAAAGTTCCATATGCTTACTATGCTGCCGCAGATGAATTTGAAGTCTCGCTTTGGTTGGATCCGGAAGGCATTCGTTTTCCAAAAGGAACTATAAAACGCAAAGGTTATGAGAGCGATTTTACCGGCGAAGTTATGTGGAATAAGAAATATTTTACATTCAAGCTAAATCAACCGAGCGGAGGCGAAGCGGAAACTTACGGAACATTCAGTCCAAAAATAGATTTGGCATTGAATAATATAAATACCCTAGAATTGCCTTTTGCGGATACTGCCATGCTAAAAGGCTACAATGGGCTTGTAAGCGGAAATTGGAGCCATGATTTTGAAGGAAAAAACGGAAAAGCTTCTGTTTCGCTATCCACGGTTATTCATGATTTGGCAGTAAATGCAAAAGCGGATATTGAAATAATCGGCGATTCTCTAATAGCGGAAAAAGTTGAGGTTGAGCATAACAAAAAGAAAATAAAAGGCTATCTATTTGCCTTGTTGCCTTCCGAGGCAAGAAAAGAGATGGAAATTCCAAAAGCGCATTTAAACATTACAGATATGAATTTGGTTTCGCTTTTGGCTATATTTAATGATTCAACTCTCTCAAGCGGCTATGCAAACGGAAATCTGGAATACAATAGAGGAGCCGGTTTGAGCGGCGAAATAATATTTACGCAAATTGCATTAGCAGGTTTGGATTCCAATATAGCCAAATTTCCGAATTTATACCTTGAAGCGAACAGAGATTCCATAAAAATTTCCAATCGCGTATTTTTGGGTTACGAAGGATTATGGAGCGGCACCCTAAAAGCCGTTATAAGCAAACTAAACGAAAAAACCGCTCATCCCATTCATCTTTCTTATGCAGCGAGTAATATAGACAATGAGGGAAAATTGCTCTTTGACGGTTTTTTGGAGAAGGATTTTAAAAGTGTGTTTGGAAATATACAGGTGCAAGGAGACTGGTTTTTACCGGACGGAATCGGCGAAATTAAAAATGCGGATATCAACATCACCGCAAAAACCATATTGGGAAAAAATGCCTTAGACTCGCTTACAGCGAGTTTTAACACAGGGCGAAATATTTATGAAATGGAAATTTTCAAAATACCATTTACATTCAGCGGACGAGTCAGAAGGGGAATGCTCTTTGTAGATTCCGCTTTAATATATGGGCAACACGATGAAAAAGTGGCGGCAACACTGCAATTTGATTTAAAAAAGGCAAACATAGTGGATTTATCTTTTAACACGAAGCAATTTACATTATCATTTTTAGACGATCATTTAGTTCAAATAAAAAACGGAACAGGAAGAACAGAATTGGATTCTTCCGGAGTTACGATTTTTGCCAATTTGCCGTCAATATATTACAACATGAAAAGCACAGAATATGGAGCAGTAGAAGCTACCCTGAAAGGGCAGGCTATATATAAACTTCCGATTCAAACCGGGCAATCACAAACAAACCCGAGCATAACCGGAAATTTTGAAATAAGCAAAGCCAGTTATCAAAAAACTTTTGATATAATACCGGATCCTTTGCACATAGACAAGGCATGGAAAAGCTTGAACAAATTTTTAGCCTCCTTGAGAGAGAAAAAAAGGGGAAGTTCAGTAGATAGGAGTGCCTTGACCAGCCGCCCTACAACCCTTGATATAAGAATCCAAACAGGCAGAGAAACTTCGTTAGTTAACACCAGTATTGCGGAGTTTGGGTTTGTGGTGGATGTATCGGTAACAGGGACAACAAGGAATATTTTGCTCTTTGGCGATATAAATGCTATAGGCGGCGGAAAGGTTGGACACAAAGATTTAACCATGTTTGATTTATCTTCCTTCAGGCTTTATTGGCAGTCATCGTCCATAAGGCAGGGTGAAATTGATTTACGTTTATCCAACGAATATCCGTTTTGCGCTGAGGAAAATGAGACCTGTTCGATTTTTATAGATGTAAACGGGTCGCTTGCGAAATTGAATTTGCAGCCAACCGCAAATTGCGATATAGAAGCTTCGCCGGCGCTTATTTACTATAGTGTGTTGCTAGGCTGCATATCAAGAGATTATGAATCCGGAATCAATATTGATCGCGACAAGGCCTTAGGAAAGGTTGTAGGCAAAACAATGTCTTCTACCATAAATAGCATTATCGGCGGAAATATGGTTGGTGACATAGATTTTAAATGGAAATTTCTTAATGATACTCCGCAAGAAGAGGACACCAATTATGTGAAAATTCCGATTAGCCTTGCCAGATGGGTTAAAAACCTGGAATTTGTTCTAGGCTATACAAACACAAACGAAAACAGTTTAAACCCGCGCTACGATAAATCATATGAAATAGGATTTCGCTACAGGCTTCCCGTTTTTGACTCAACGGATATAAGTCGCAATTTGATAGATCCGTCTTTGGATTTAAGCACCAATTTAGTGGCACGCAATTATATATCAACATTGGAAACAACCGAAAACGAAACCCGCATGGAAGCGAGAATAGGGCTGGCTTACAGACACAAATTTTGGGATCCCTGCATTTTGGGCATTGGTTATTGCAAAATGGCGGGGAATTAACCGCCCCGGCACAATTTCTCAAATTCCTCGAAATATTCCGGAAATGTTTTATTCACGCACGCCGGGTTTAAAATTGTGATTTCAGCGCCTTTTTTGCGGGGTGAATTTAAAGAAAGCAAACTAAAACACATAGCCATTCTATGATCATTATAGGTTTCTATTGCAGCCGGTTTTATAATTTCAGGGGGCGTTATCTCTATAAAATCATCGCCGGTTATTACATTTGCCCCAACTTTGCGAAGTTCGTTTGCCATTGCGGAAATTCTATCGGTTTCCTTTACCTTCCAGCTCGCTATGCCGGTAATTTTTGTTTTGCCTTTCGCATAGCAGGCAATCGGGCAAATAGTCATAGCCGCATCCGGGAAAAGATTTGCATCCATTGTTATGCCGTTTAATTCCGGCCCCATTTTTTCCAGCACTTCCAAAAATTTTACATCACCCTGCAAACTGTCTTTTTCAATGCCTTTCACAATTGCATTGCCTTTTGTTATTGCCGCACCGGCCCAGAAATAGCTCGCAGAGGAAGCGTCCCCCTCTATTTCAAGAGTTTGCGCTTTGTAAAATCCTTTTTCAACTTTGAAACTTTTATAATCGCAGTTTTCAACTTTTATTCCGAATTTTTCCATTAGGCGAATTGTCATATATACGTATGGCTTTGATATTAACTCGCCATCCACAATTATCTTCAGAGGCTCTTTGCAATACGGAGCGGCTATCAGAAGCGCAGATAAAAATTGGCTTGATATATTTCCTTTTATGTGAACCTCGCCTCCATTTAGCCCATTGGCCTTTATTCTTAACGGAGGGCAACCGTCATTCTCCATGTATTCGATATTTGCGCCCAATGTTCGGAGCGCATCTACCAGGTCTTTTATCGGCCTTTCGTGCATCCTCGGTTCGCCGCGCAAAATATATTCGCCGGTTGCCAAACACAAAACCGCAGTTAGGGAACGCATGGCAGTTCCCGCATTGCCCAAAAATAAATCCGCTTTTTTATTCGGGAAATTCGCACCGGTCGCTTTGCCCAGTTTTTCCAGGGCTTCCCTCATATACCTTGTATCATCGCTTTCCAAAATGCCGGAAAATTCGCTTTCCCCTTCTGCCAAAGCCCCCATCAACAGCACCCTATTGGAAATGCTTTTTGACCCCGGAACCCGAACCGTGCCGCTAAAATGCGAGGTAGGTTTTAAAATTATGTAACTCTCAATTCTCAACTCTCAACTCTCTGTAAAACGCCTTGTTTCATAACCAAATGCCTGTATGGAGTATCTCGGTAAAACGTAGGGTTGTGGGTTGCCATTATTACCGCTGTGCCGTTTGCGTTTATTTTTTGAAAAATTTTAAAAACCTCGTTTGCATTTTCCGGGTCAAGGTTACCTGTTGGTTCGTCTGCGATTAAGAGATAGGGGCTGTGAATCATAGCACGGGCAATGGCGGCTCTTTGCTGTTCTCCACCGGAAAGCTCTGCCGGCAGGGAGTTTTTCTTTTGCAGAATACCAACAACGCTAAGGGTTTCCAAAATTCGTTTTTTTATTTCTGTTTGCGAATAATCGGTGGAAACCAAGAGCGAGAGTGCAACATTTTCAAAAACCGTTCTGTCTGAAAGCAATTTAAAATCCTGAAACACGATTCCTATCTTTCGTCTTAAAGCCTGTATCCGGCTGAGGGATATTTTTTTGCTGTTAAAATGTTCATCTCCAAAATCGACCAAAACCTGCCCATTGCTATTTTTGTCCGGAAATTCATCCATATAAATCATTTTCAAAAGCGTTGTTTTGCCCGCCCCGCTTGCTCCGGTTAAAAACACAAATTCGCCCTTGCTTATTTTCAAATTCACATTTGAGAGGGCAGTATTGCCGCCCGGATAGGTTTTGGAAACATGGAGAAATGTGAGCATATCGTTAAGGGAGAATGTAGAAAGAATATTTCCTTATTATTGAAACCGTGGATATCCTCCATTATAAGTACCTCTAAAAATCATATCAATAAGCCAGTTACGAAATGAAGGATTATCTACGTACTGCTTATAAAGCTCCATACTGTCAGCCATAAACGATTGCATGGCCCGCTCTGTGGCATCTTTGCCTTCATCTTTGGCAGTTTCGCTGTCAGCGTTTTTCATGGCATTTTTATATTTTTCATCTTCTGAGACAGCTATTTGAACTTGTTTAATTGTTGTTTTTACGTTATCCTCATTTTGCCAATTTAGATTACCCCATTGCTTGTGAAAATCATCAAGGATATTGGTTAAATAATCTACTTCAGGTTCTTTTACAAAGCAATTTCCGCCTACGATTATTGGATAAAGTTCGCTATTTTCATTTTCAAGGGAAATATCTATAGTTTCTTTTTTCTGAGCACGGTAACTTTCCAATTCTATATACTTGAGCAGTTCTTTTGTATCGTCATCTTCTTTTGGAGCGGGTAATTTAGGCAATAGAAGAGTCAGAAAGATGGAAAGTTTTTCCCAATCGGGCATACCGTATGAGAGGATTGCTCCAAGAAAATTATAGAGCCGGACAAATTCTTTTGCGTTTGTCTTGAATTCTACCTGCCCTTCTTCATCAATAGATTTGTAATTGGCAACACAAACATCAAGGATTGAGTCTATTTTTGTGCGAACAGCAGATTTAAGGAAGAAATCAACAACATTATCTATATCTTTTTGGGAATAGACTTCGTATTTTTCCATATTGGCTATTAACTCATATAATTTATTGCGATCAGTTTCATCGGACAAAAGAGTTGTTTTATAATAACGAGAGAAGGCTTCTTTTATATCATCGGTTTTATTGGCAAAATCAAGAATAAACGTATCCATTTTATTTTTATGTGCACGGTTTAGGCGAGATAAGGTCTGAACAGCTTTAATGTCGGTAAGAATTTTATCAACATACATGGTATGCAAAAGGGGTTCATCGTAGCCTGTTTGGAATTTGTCGGCACATATTAGAAAACGATATGGTTCTGTTCTGAAAATCTCCTCAATTTTATTGCTTGGGAATCCGTTAAGGCTGGATTCCGTTACCATATTTTTCTTATTAGTCACGGCATCTGTATGTTCTGTATCGCCGGTAAATGCGACTATTGCTTTATACGAACTTTTCCGCTTTGCAAGGCATTTGGAAATGGCATCAAAATATTCAACAGCTTTTTTGATACTGCCTGTTACGACCATTGCACGAGCCTGATTATCTATACGGAAGCGGACATTTTCATAAAAATGTTCCACCATGATTTCTGCTTTTTTATAAATTGCTTCTGGCTTTGCCTCCACATATTTGCGAAGCCGTTTTTGTGCTTTGTCCTTCTCAAACATCGGATCGCTTTCAATAGTTTTTATTAAATGATAATAACTTTGATAAGTGGTATA
>LIUG01000111.1:4200-4795 GCA_001462245.1 Candidatus Fibrimonas termitidis | reverse complement strand
ATGCTCAGGGAGATAGGGATTTGCCTGTTTTTGGCAAGTGTTGGCATTGGAGCCGGCGATAAATTTGTGGAGACTGTTATTTCCGGAAATGGTTTGCTGTGGCTTTTTTGCGGATTTTTGATAACTTTGCTTCCATTGGTAATCGTAGGTTTTTTTGCCAGAAAGCTTGCCAAATTTAATTTCCTCACTTTGATGGGCGTCTTGTCCGGCAGCCGAACAAGCATGCCGGTTCTGACATATTCCAACACACTGGCAACAGACGATACCCCCGCAGTCGGCTATTCAACCGTGTATCCGCTAACGATGTTCTTGCGAATACTCTCTGCACAGATGCTGATATTGGTGTTTTGTTGAGTTTGTCTGAACCCCGATACCCCCGATTTTTAGGATTTGGGGGATTTCACATTTAAAGACCCGACGCCGATGCTAAAAGAGTCAAATTCGGGTTTAAAAGAGCCGACGCCGACACTAAAAGCATCAAATTTGGAGTAAAAAGCTCGGAATTCGGAGTTAAAATAGCCGAAAGTGTCCACTTTAAACGATGGTTTAAATGTTACACTTTACCCCCTTGAAATTTTAACGGAAACGCAGTTTT
>LIUG01000111.1:0-4076 GCA_001462245.1 Candidatus Fibrimonas termitidis | reverse complement strand
GTAACTTTTAAACCATCGTTTAAATGTTACACATGAGAAACGGAATATAGGAGTTAATTATGAGCAAAATAAAAGGTTTTCTAGTGGTGGTTGCGGTTGTAGCTATGGTATTCACACTTTCTTGCTCCTCTTCCTCTGATAGCGAAGCAATCCTGCCATCGTCCCCTAGTGGAAATGGCAATATTAGCACCTGCAACGGCAAGGAGTATGATACGACAGTCTATTCTTGCGAGAGGGGAGAGCTTGTTGGTTCTTGCAGAGGCAATAATTATTACATAGAGTATGAGTATTGCGATAATGGAGTGATAAAAGATTTACTGGGAAATTCAAGCAGTAGTTCAGCAGTATCGTCTAGTTCGTCTGTTGTGCCGAGTTCGTCAAGTGCTTTGCCAAGTAGCAGTTCGGCAGAGCCGTCTAGTTCGTCTGCCGTGCCAAGCTCCAGTTCTTCCAGTGGTGGTATTGACACTCCGACCATAACGACATTTGTTGATAACCGTGACGGTAAAACCTACAAGAAAGTGACAATAGGCACTCAAGTTTGGATGGCGGAAAATTTGAATTACGCCGTGGGAGGCAAATGTTACGGCGAAGGCTGGCCAGTAAGATATGAAAACGGCTATGGCACTAATACAAAAACATTATCTGGAAAAGAAATACAAGACAACTGTGCCACTTACGGTCGTTTGTACAATTGGGCAACGGCAATGAATATAGAAACAAAATACAATTCTTCATGGTGGGATGGAAACGATGCAAACCATCAGGGCATTTGCCCCTCTGGTTGGCGTTTGCCAAGCAATGAGGATTGGGACAGATTGTTCCGTTATGTTGATGGTAGTTCCGGCACGTCAAGTCCTTACAGCAGCAGTCCAGCGGGCAAGCATTTAAAGGCATCAACAAATTGGGATACTTACGAAGGCTTCGAAGGCATAGAGAATTTAGACACATACGGCTTTTCGGCTCTGCCAGGCGGTCACGGCGACCCGGATGATGGCTATAATGGCCTTTTCAGCACTGTCGGCTACAGCGGCATTTGGTGGAGTGCTAGCAAGGGCGAAGGCTACATCAACAACGATGCCTACAACCGGAGCATGGTCACCATCTACAATGGCGCCGGCTGGGGCAAGGCCCCTAGGTCTAACTTGCTCTCTGTTCGTTGTTTGAAAAACTAAATTCAAAAAATGCACCATGGTGGTGCGAACCTGCCAAGCTCTGTATTCCCAAGGGCTTGAATAGGTAAACCAGCGGTAAGATGAAACAAGCCAAGGAGATTTTATGTCAGATTATGATCCCCAAGAATATGATGCTTTCATGCGAGAATGGGAAAATAAAAACGGATACAAACCGTTTTGCTATGACGGTATTTTGAATGATGACTTATGGAAAGAGTCTTCGAAAATAATGTTTCTGCTCAAAGAAACTTATAATCATCCAGGAGCCTATGAAATCCGTGGAAGAAGTGGAGAACGTATAAAACGTGGACCATTTGGAACAAGCAAAACGTTTTGGCGCAGAATGAGAATGTGGACATATATTATAGATGAAACATTAAAAGGCAAAGAACCTTTATTTGAAGAAGTTTATAAGGTAAAAGAAGAACCAAACGAAAGCATTGCTTATGTAAATCTAAAGAAATATGCAGAAAAATTGGAATATAAAAGGATGGCATACAGTAATTACAAGGATATACTTTATTATGTAAATAAGGACAGAGATAATTTATTAAAACAAATAGATTTTATAAAGCCTCATATAATATTATGTGCAGGAACTTTTAAATTTTATGAAAAATTATTTCAAAATATTGATAAAATAGCAGACAGACTATATAAAAGAGATGAAACTTATAAAACTTATATAATTGATTTTAGCCATTTAAGCCAGTATGGGCGAGGCTCCTCTTATATAAAAAATTATTATGCTCTAATGGAAATAATGAAGAAAGTAGAAAGGTGAGGAGTAGAGATGGATAATTAACCATCTTTACGGCGTTCTTTTTCCTCTTTATGGTTATAAATTTAGATAAATTGCGAAAGGCAATAAATACCCCGGCCTCCTATCCGCCGTCGCTTTTGTCAGAACCCCGCTTCCCCCAATGAAAAGAATTTCCCCGATTGTGGAACGAAATTCTGAAATCCCCTAAATCCCAAAAATCGGGGGCATCGGGGTTCTGACAAATATTGTGCAATGGTGGGGTGAATTTTTTTGTATATTCCTCTTATGGAAACTCTGCTAGCAACTCAAATAACTCCTAATTTTTCCAAGATTGCCGCTAATCTGCAAAAAGGCAAGCGGTTCAACGTTCTTTACGGAAAAGCTAAGAAGCCCGTGGCAATGCTTGTTCCTTTTGAAGAAAATACCAAAAAGCGTAAAATCGGGATTTTGGACGGCAAGGCTTCCTTTAGCGAATTGAATAACGGAAAAATAACAGAAGAAGAATTTTTAGGCTTATGAAATACCTGCTAGACACACATACCCTTATTTGGGCAGTACAGGATACTAAAAAATTAAGCAAAAAAGCAAAAGATATTATAATTGATGAGAACAACGACATTTATGTAAGCACCGTTTCTTTTTGGGAAATAGCCTTAAAAACAAGCATAAAGAAATTTTCATTCAACAACTTGGACATAAACGATTTTCCCGAATTATCCAGAAAAATGGGCTTTAAAATAATAGAACTTGGCGAGCAAGCCTCAATCACATTTCATAAACTTCCAAGAAAAGCGGGTCATAAAGACCCTTTTGACAGAATGTTAATTTGGCAAGCCATAGTGAATAATTTTGCATTCATAAGCAAAGACAATTCTATGGAACAATATAAAGAAAATGGTTTGAATTTAGTTTGGTAAGACAGGCACCCCGTTAATGCCGGAAATGCTCACAATTTATGCGTTGCCCGTGAGGGCAACCCAATACAAGATGTGCAAACAAACATTTCTATTTCCAAGCTACGGAAATCTTTTTTTTATTTGCAATGCAATCAGTCAGGTAAAGACCTATCAAATTCTGATAAGCCATTCCCAGCGGCACAGCTTGCTTCTTAAAATAATCGGCAATAGCTGCATCTATTTTAACAGTAACCTGCCTTTTCAGTTTTTTTACATACGGATTAGGCATTGCATTTGAAAAGTCATACTCTTTTCTCATTTTCTCCTCCATATTTTGAAGTTTCCTTTTTAGTGGCTTTTCTAGCCGAAATAATTCTAATTATATCATCATCTTCTTTATAACAATGACATACTACAAGTAGTTTTAGCAATTCGCTTAAACCGAGTATTAAAAATCTGTCTTCGGTATCAGAATGATCCGGGTCATGTATCATTTTGGCATTTATGTCAAAAAATACAGACTTGGCTTCTTCAAAAGAAACTTTGTGCTTTTTTACATTGGCTATGTTTTTATTTTCATCCCAAACAAACTGCATAGCGGTTAATATAGAAAACAGGCACCCCGTTAATGCCGGATATACCAACAACCGTGACGTTGCCCGTGAGGGCAAGCCACATTGGGTGTGCAAACAAGAGCCAGATACGCCATGTAATCCGAATGAAAAAGAGGCTATCACGGCATTTATAGGAACCGAAACGGAAGAGGACTGGAGTACCTCGGACAACAAATTTGTATCTCGCAGAATAGTGATAACGCAAAATAAAATAAACGGAAAAACTTTAGGTTCGCTCCGTTTGCGTTCCGCTTTTGATGTGAATGTAACCCGTATCAACCGCTCGGGAATAGATATGTTGGCCAATACAAATTTGGTATTGCAAATAGGCGACAGTTTAACCGCAGTGGGCGAGATTTCGGCTCTTAAAAAGGTGGAGAACTTGCTCGGCAACACAATGAAAAAATTAAAGGAGCCGCATATATTCACCATATTCATAGGAATTCTGTTCGGTGTTTTGCTCGGCAGCATACCGATTTCTTTCCTTGGTATGCCAATGCCTTTGAAACTCGGCCTTGCAGGCGGCCCCTTGATTGTTGCAATTTTGATAGGGCGTTTTGGCTATAAATTAAAGCTGGTAATTTACACTACGCAGAGCGCGAATTTAATGCTCAGGGAGATAGGGATTTGC
>LIUG01000110.1 GCA_001462245.1 Candidatus Fibrimonas termitidis | reverse complement strand
TTGGTGCGATTGACCTATGAAGGAACAGTACCCAACGCTATACGCACTGCGACACTTACAACAGGAACGGTGAACGTGGCGTATCCGTGGGTTGGCGATCCGTTAGTCGTGCCGTATCCGAGTGAGGTGATTGACGTTACCGCGAAGACACCCGCGCAGATTTCAACGGAGTACACTGAGAAAATCACTTGGTTCAATACGGTTAATTTCACGGGCGCGAGCGTCTCTGACTGGGTAAATTATCTTCCGCTCAACATTCCCGAAGGGAAGACGGTGGAGTGGGAAGCGACAGTCAACGGAAATGTTAGTATGTCAGTTATTCTGTTGATGAGCGCGAGCAGGGGGACGTTTATCGTAAAGGGCGGAAGTATTCAGAACAGCGGAGGCGGTTCGTCTATTCACAGCGATTCCCCCGGCACGATAATTGTCAGCGGAGGCACGGTTCGCCATACGGCGAATGGCGTTGCCATATCCAATAAGGGTAACGGTACGGTGAATGTTACCGATGGGTTGGTTACCTCTGCGACCAACTCAACCACGTTTGGCACGATTGAAAATGACGGCACGGGCAAGATAAACGTATCGGGCGGAACGGTGAGCAATACGAGTACGGGCGTGTCAATCTGGAACGCGGGCGCGGGTACGGTGGTTACGGTGTCGGGTACTGCGGTTGTTTCGGCGACAACAAGCGCGGACGGAGCGATTCGCAATGTTTCAACAGGCACGATAAACATTGAGGGCGGTACGGTAACGTCTGCCATAACCACCTCTACGTCAGGAACTATCCGTAATTCAAGCGCGGGGGGAACGGTGAACGTATCTGGCGGTATTGTTCAGAACACTGCGACAAGCAATGTAAACAGAAGAGCAATCCACAGCAACAATGATAACGGGGTTATCAACGTAACGGGCGGTGTGGTTCAATTGACGGAGGGAGCGCCGAATTATGACGGTATTACAAGCGCCATTCGCGGCGGCACGATAAACGTAACTCCCCCCGGCGTGGTGATACCGTGGAACTAATGGCGGGGAATTGAGGAGTAGTGGGCAAGGAGAGGAATCTGTCATCGGCGTTCCGCGGTGGCAGAGCTTTCTTGCTTTTGGGTAGGAATTTCTTGCTTTGAGGTAGGCCGTCCTCCATTCTTCGTAGATGACCTCTATTGGGTATTGGAGTATCTTACCTTTACCCACACCTTTACTACATTACAGATACCTATGAAAACAAGCGAATATCTAGAAATAGTGGGCAATATCAAAGCGCAAATTGCTTCTGCCCAGCAGCGGGTTATTTTAAACGCCAACAAAGAACTTGTTATGCTTTACTGGAATATAGGCAAAACCATAAACAAACATAAAACCTGGGGAAGCAAATTTATAGAAAATATGGCACGTGACATAAAAAGCGCATTTCCAAACCAGCGTGGATTTTCCGAAAGAAATCTCAAATATATGTCAAAATTCGCTAATATTTACAATAATTTGGAAATTGTGCAGAAGGTGTCTGCACAATTGTCATGGTCACATAATGTAGCCTTGCTGGACAAAATAAAAGATGACAAAGAACGGCTTTGGTATGCCGAAAAAAACATAGAAATGTGCTGCCAACGGCAGAGGATATTGAAAATCGTTTGAAATTGCTAAATACTGACAATTCAGAATTATCTGAGTAGCACAAATATTTGTTGGTAAAGGAAGGCTTCAAGGCAAAACTCGCCTTGCCTCTACCCAGAATTAAACCAACACCATCTTCTTAATCTCAGCCGGCTTATAACCTTGCGCCACAAGCTCTAGCACCTTGAGAGCACCACGCTTTTCAACGCGCTTCCCAAACTCTTTATGATGAGTTTTTATCTTTTCCATCAGGGTCACATTCACCTCCTTGAATTCTTTGTAACCGTCGTAAAGCTCATAATGCATTCTTGATAACTCATGAACTAAAAGCAATACGTCTTTCTGACTGATTAAATTCTCCTTGCTGTGCTTCTCCAATATGCAGGGCTGCTGAATAACTGTGCGGTTTCGCTTGCCGTAATGGTAATTTAGAAAAAATAAGTTTGCATATGCCACTTGTGCCTCTGTTCGCTATCGGGGTGCTCCTTTGCAAGCTCTGTCGCAAAAGCACTGAGCAATATTCTCTCGGCATCTCCTGAGGCCATGCCTCGGGATTGCAAAAAGAATAGGGCATCTTCATCCAAACCGCCGCAGGTGCTGCCGTGCGAACATTCAACCTCATCGCAGTAAATTTTCAGTTCGGGCTTTGAAATGACCTTTGCGCTTGGAGAAAGCAATATGCTGTTTACCAATTGCCTAGAGCTTATGTTTGCGCAATTTTTGCCTGCTTCTATAATTCCGTTGAAAATAGCCTTTGAATTATCACCCAAAATATGCCGGGCAAATAAGAAACTCCTCGTATTTTGCGCCTTGTGCATAACGTGAATTTTTTGCTCTGTCCCAAAAACGGAAAGGCTTCTATACTCAAAAGCCGCCCCTTCCCCGCAAAGCTCAACGCTTATATTATTTTGGGAATTAAAAGACAAAATGCACAAACGCTCATTCTCTGCCAAGGAAAATTTTTGCGAAATATTCTCTGAAATGAATAAGAGGCTGTTCATATTCGATGAAATTTACATCACCTTTGCCACAGCGAACACCATTCCCGGCCTAAAATATTTCGCAGCCGTATATTTTAACGCCGTGTTGTGGAGCAAAGCGAAAAGTTCTGCCGCTTTAACCTTGTGCTTTGCGCAAATGCTCTTGAACTCTTTTTCAAATTTGTTCAAAACCCTTGGCAAATCCGGAGATATCCTGCAATCTTCGAGCAATGCGCCGCTCTTTTTCAAATCGCTTAGGAGCGTTTTGGTTATTATTCCACCCGTATGCAAATGGCAACTCCCGTTAAAGCCTTCCGGTGCGGCAAAGGGAATGCGCGCCTCCGTGTAAAGATTGCGGAAACACGCTTCCAGCAAATCACCGGCCTCTCTCTTCATTCCGTGCATATACATAGCAGTTGAAAGGCTGTACTGAATGCCAATCCAAACATCATGCGCTTGGAAGTTATGCTCCTCAAGAGGCGAACCGTCTTTATGCACAAGATTTGCTGCGCCTATTAGCGGGCTGTTCTTTTTGTAGTTGGTATTGTAAATTTTTGCCAAAGCTCGTTTTGCCGTTTTTGAATCCGCAATCGGTTCCAAATTGAGCAATCGCAAATATGTGTCTGCAACAAGAGCATCTGCAAAAACATCTTCATTCACGCCCTGCGTTTTGGAAACATAAAAAAGGAAGTAGCCTTCTTTTTCGTTCCATAAAACCTCGTGGAAAACCCTTTGAGCATCGTTTGCCCAGTTGCCCCAATGGGCAGCTCGCTCATTATCGCCAAGAGTTCCGGCAATCTTTGCCGCCGCTCTTAGGCCTGCAATCCACAAGGAGCCGCAATAAACCGAAATTCCGTGGCTTGCCAAGTTGTCAAAGGTATCGTCTGTTCCGTGAGTAAGCGGGAACACCTGCCCGGGTTCAACCAGCTTTTCCAAATATTCCATTGAGGCATATACCGCATCTCTGCAATAGTTCAACACGGAAATATCGCCCGTCATCTGATAGTGCCTTACCACCATCAAAACAAATTTCGGAGCGAGGTCTTTCCATTCCTTTACATTATGCCAGTCGTAAGCATCGGGCGCAGCGTCAAAAGGGCTGCCCAAATCGTGAATAACCGCTCCTGTTACCCCTCTTGGTGCCTCTAATTTCGGGTCGGGCAAGTCTGCGTAAGGCAAATTCACAAACGAATTATGCCTGCGAATTTGCGGGTTTGCTGCCAAAACCGCATCTGCAAAACTCCGCATAACACAACCATCCAGCCTTGGCAAAAGAGCTAGCAGGCTAAAGGAACCGTAAAAATAAACATCCAAGCTGTTGAAGAAAGGGTAGTCGGCGCATTCACGAACAAGGAACTTGTCTTCCTTGTCCCAGACGGTTGCTTCTGCCAAAAAGCTCAAGGTATTTATAGCCAAGGTTTTGAAATTTTTGCCGGCGTGTTCGGGAACAAGGCGGTTGTAGTTGGAAGGAATTGCGGATTCAAAGCGTGGAATAGCCTCTATAAATTCCGAGAGCATCGGTTTTATGCGGCGGTCAGGGTCGGGGTAAAATTCCGTGTATTTTTTTACACTGCTAAGCCCGTTCAGCTTTATCAAGGGGAAATCCAGAGCCATGGAGAACTGCACCCTTGCGCTTGTGTTCGGGGGAAGTTCAATGGTAACGCACAATGCGCCGGCCATTATTTCCCTGCCGCTATAAACATTTTTCACCCAGCTTCTGCCAACCCTGCCGGAAAGCAAAGCTCCTTTTAGCACATCGGTCTCATCCTGTTTGTAGAACATGGGTTTTGCGCTTGCCTGCGCAATCACACCGGGGTTCCAAGTAGCGGCAATCGCCATTCTGCCTGCGCAATCGGACTCCGATAAAAACTTTTTCGTGTAAAATTCAATGCCTATGGTATGGCGGCCATCAGACTGAACCTGCCCATAAGACCCGGCTTGCGGCAGCCTTGCATTCGGCTGCAAAATAAAAGAGGAATCCTGAACCCCGTGCCTGTCTTTTACAATATTATAGCCGCATATATTGTCCTGCATTTGGACAATGGTAATTTCACGGGTTTTATTTGTGGGGTTTTCCAATTCAAAAACCGTAGCATTTACCGGCAAGCTGCTCATTCTTTCGTTGCCGGGGAGCACAGGGGAAAACTGGACTTTGCGAATTTTCACGGTTTTTTTGGAAATATACTCAGTGGCAGAAACGGGGTAGAGAGCCGAGTATTCCATGAGTTCCGGATCATAACCTTCTTGCCCTGAAATTTCCTGTTCGTCGCCCCAAGCAGCGGTTAGCGAGCCTTGCCTTTCCGGGGTTTCGCCCAAAAGCCCGTTAAAAAAATCAATCAGCCAAAGTTTTTGAAAACGAGGTGTACGGTTATTGCTTGCGAGCATCGCTTCTGTGCGGCGGCTCCATTCAATGCGCCAGCGACCCAAGCGTTCCTCGTTTGCGGCGTATAAATCGCCTTTTTTTGTTGCGCTATCTAAAAGAATTGCAATTTCGCTTTCATCAAGACCCTGCGGCACAAGCTCATTGCCTTTTATATCCACCAAGGGAAAGAACGATAGCAGTTCGTAAACTTGCGGAACATTTTCAACCATCAGGGGCGAACCCTGAATTGACTCTTTGAAATAGAAATCGTTTAATTTTAAATCGCCGCTTTTTTCGCCTCGTACCTGAACTCCGGGCAAAAAGTGCATAACGGGTGTTGTTCCGGCCGGTGTTACGGTAAATGCGCTGCCAATTCCGCCGACTGCTATGCCTGTGGTTGAGGGTGTTGCCGGGAGGGGGGTGTACCAAGGTTGAATAAATTCAGCGGCAAGGCCTGGGGTCATTAAATCTTTAACTGTGCCTTTAAGGGCAGACTGAGATAGGTATTGTGAAAACATGGGGGGAAGATAGAAATTTAATTCACCTCAAATCAACATTGTTAGCACCGGCTGGCAGCTTCCCCAAATTCTTTTGCCAAACAGTTGCTCCTTTGGCATTCAAAACTGCTATTTCTGTGCGTTTGGCGGAAATTGCGATTTGCTTTCCATCTCTTTCAATTATCAAATTGGCTATTGTCCCTTCTTTTCCCCGCAATAACGCCACATGGTGAGTGCAACTAAAAAAGCTATGGCTTTCTTCATAAATTGTCTCCTATTGAGTTTTGTTCTGGCACTTCTTCTGGTTGTTTCAGGCAAAAAATCTTCTCTCCTCTCAAAATCATTTTATCGCAACACTCTGACCAATCAGGGTCGCACCAATCATCTTTATAAGGATTCACTCTGTATGCAAGAGAAAAACAATTGGATTCATTGTCTATGTTCGACAATAAATTCGCCTCAAGGTACCTATAACCTGTTCTGAAAATAGGTTGATCACTTATAACAAAATCTTCCGAGTAACGGAACGCATCAGTAGAGTTATCATATTCCGAATAATTATCTGTTTCGGTAGAGCCTAGTTTTATTTTTTCATATATAGAATCGCTTTTTAATTCAAAAACATACCAAGGATAACCTGGGTCCTGATATATTCTAAAACTGCCGCTCAAAACTTTTTTATAGTGTCATTGTTGTCA
>LIUG01000109.1 GCA_001462245.1 Candidatus Fibrimonas termitidis | reverse complement strand
TATATGCAAAACCTTGATTTTCCATTTCAATTTTAATTAAAAATCTCTCTTCTCTATGAGCAGAGAGTTTCATGCTAAAAAGAAATTCCGGGAAATAAATATTTCTTCTAAAGGCCTTTAAATTCAAATTTTCCTTGTCTCTTGATTCAACGCTAAGTCCCGCTCTTTTTAAAAAGGAAAGTGCTGAGTCCGTCATATCCATAAAATCATCTTTTGAGAAATCTTTGCAATCAAAATCCAGATCTTCGGAAAATCTGTCAATACCGTATTTCAAGCGAAGTGCTGTTCCGCCTATAAACGCAATTCTATCCGCAAACGGACTTGTGGACAGAAAATCCAAAAGCATCAACTGTATGTATTCCTTTAGCATATATTTCTTGAAAGAATGCATAGTTTTCAGGTTAGGTGGAAAATAGCTGTAAATTTGTTCTAAAGATATCATATACTCTCCTCTAAGAAAATTTTTCTCAATAATTCAATTCTTTTTAAAAGCGTTTGTTTATCGAACTTTTTCGCAAAAACAGCTAGTTTACCCCAGTCAAGGTCGTTTTGCATAAAATAATCGTCCATACGCAAATTTCGTATTTCTTCTGCGGAATTATAAAACGGATAAAGATATAACAAATCCAAAATTGCTTTTTCCGGAGTGGCCAAAAAAAATGTAAAATCGCCGTTTTCCATAGCGTTGTAGCCAAACATCAAACTTGGCTTGACTTTCTTATAGGAAAAAATTCCCAATTTATTTTCAAATGTTGAGGATTTCAATGAAGAAACGGATGTTATTTGAGTTACCGACTCCGGGATAATTCCATAAAAAGCGAGTGCCGTATGCAAGCTCACATAAGACGGTTTATATATTTTGTTTGCCGCATAGTAAGCAAAGCCTTGCGTGGAAGCTGTATCTGCAAAAGCGTAATAACCGTTTTTAAGTTTGATTATCAAATCCTGCTTTTCCCATCTCCCTAAATTGTTTTTGTCAAAAGCCTGACCGGAGGCTCTAATCTGCGAAGTAGAGACAATCCCGATTTTTTTAAAAATCCTCTCAAACGAACGATAATTCACATTACAATTCCATTTTTATGGAAATATACATAAAAATAGAATTAATTCAACAAGCAAATCGTCTTTACAATGCGTCATGCTCCAGCATTAACGTGTAATTCGTAGCATCGCACACCTCGGTTGGGCCAAAGTATTGAATTGGTCCCGGGTAGAGATATTCTTCGCCTTTTGCCCAATTATTTCTATGCTTGGCAAAATATTTGAAGGGTTTGCCTTTTAAATCCACGAGGGCTTTTTGGATAACGGGTTTGTCTTTGCCGTGCCTGCGTTCCATGTTCATCATCATTGTGGTGGGAACACCACCGGCTATCCAGTTTTCAAAGCCTGCCGTTAAATTGCGAATAGAGGCCATATAACCGGTTTTTTCGTGCAGCACCAGAACGGAAGCCGCATAGCCAAGGCTGTAGCAGTAATCGGCATCAAAATTGGAAGGAGCGGCGCAACGGCCTTCGTAGCCAAAAAAGTGGTTTTGCGTGGAAAATTTACCCTTGAACGATTGTTTTTTCAACTCTTTGCCAACCATCTCTATTAAAAGTTTTTCCGTTTCTATCAACGAAACCTGCACATTGCCATGAGGGTCACGGTCCAGCATGAGCTGCAGTTGGATGTCTAGCGGCAAGCTTTTAAGAAGCGTGGCTGAAGCGGGGGAAATATGTTTGCTGGCGGCCTTTGTCATAGAGGCTGCATCGCCCAAGCTTTTGATTTTTTCTCCGTGGTGAGCCAAGGTTTCATTTAGCTCGGAAATTAAAACTCCGAATTCGGGAATAAATTCTACCAGACCTTCCGGTATAAGCGCAACGCCAAAATTTTTGCCTGCTTTTGAACGGGCAATTACAACCTTTGCAATGGAGCTTACAACTTGGGCAAGTGTTAAATTTTGTTTTTTAACCTCTTCGGAAATAATGCATACATTGGGATGAGTTTGCAAAGCGGCTTCCAGCCCGATATGGCTTGCGGAGCGGCCCATCAGCTTTATGAAATGCCAGTATTTTTGAGCGGAGTTGGCATCACGTGCGATGTTGCCAATGAGTTCGGAGTAGGTTTTAACGGCGGTGTCAAAGCCGAAGGAGGTTTCAATGTATTCGTTTTTCAAGTCACCGTCTATGGTTTTGGGGCAGCCTATAACGGCGCATCTCACTTTTTTAGCGGTGAAATATTCGGCGAGCACGGCGGCATTGGTGTTGGAGTCGTCTCCGCCTATAATTACAATGGCGTCTAAATCCATTTTTTTTGCGACTTTTATGCATTTATCAAATTGCTCGGTGCTTTCTAGTTTTGTGCGACCGCTTTGGATTATATCAAAGCCGCCTGTGTTGCGGTATTTGGCCATGAGCATATAGTCTATTTCGATGTATTTTCCTTCTACAAGGCCGCTAGGCCCGCCTAAAAAGCCATATAGTTTGGAGGTGCCTATTACGGCTTTAATTCCGTCATAAATTCCGGCTATAACATTATGCCCGCCCGGAGCCTGCCCGCCGGAGAGGACAACGCCAACATTGAGCGGCCGCCCGGCGCATATTTTTTCTTCGGCGCCTTCAAAGGTTAAAACGGGTGCGCCGTAGGTGTTCGGGAACAATTTCTTGATTTTCCCTTGGTCTCGAACCGACTGCGTAGCCTTGCCGGAATTTATTATGGCTTTCAAAGCCCCTTTGCGAAGCGAAACGGGCAATTTGGGTTTGTAATCGGCGCGAGCCTTGCCTAAAACGGAAAGATTATCGGACATTGTTATTCTCCTTTGTTTGGAACTAATTTAGAAAAACTAAATCTCATAATCTTTTTCCCACACCGCTATTTTTCGGTATTTTCCAAAATCTCTTGGCGGCTTCTCGTCAATTTGAATGCCGTTCTTATCCAATAACGGAACATCCGCTTTATGCTCTCCAAATCCGGTAAATACGCCTTTCCTTATATTGGCAAAACCGAACTCGGCGGAAATATCAAAATCTTCGGGATAGCTGAATTCCGCGCTTTGCAAAGGCAGCGGATCTCCGGGCTGGTAAATTGCCGGAGCCGAGCTATGCCTGAGCACGGTGTGAATATCGGGGTGATAATAGAAGCTATCAAAAAGCCCAACCGCAAGTTCCGAAGACGTATCGCTCAAAAGAACGCTGTCTCTGTGATGTTTTCCGGCCTCTTCCACTACTCCGCAAGCAGCGGTAGAATGGCTCACCCTATCGATTAAAATCAATTCGCCAAGCGTTTTGTGCAGGAGAAATTCGTCTAATACCGCAGGTTCGGTCATCACAATTTCACAACGGACAATTTCATTTTTAACTGCGGAGTTCACAGAAAGGAAGGCCCCGGTATTTATGTCCACCTTATGCCGGATTCCGGAGACAATCGCCGGCAGCAGTTTTGTGCCGATTTTAATCCAATACTCCTTGCCCGGAACCAGTTTTTCATCGTCCATCCACAACAACGAGGCTTCAAATTCTTTGGCGGTTTTAAGTTCCGCATTCCGCATAAGCACGCAGCCTCTGGAAACATCAACTTCCCGGTCTAACTGAATGGTCACAGGCTGCCCTATTGTGGCGGAATTCACCTGCTTGTCCGCTATGTAAATCGCTTTTACAATTGCGATTTCACCCGAAGGCAAGGCAGTAAGCATATCGTTTGCTGAGACTGTCCCTGCTTCAACCTGTCCTTGAAATCCGCGAAAGGTATGGTCGGGGCGGCAAACTCTTTGCACCGGCATATAAAAGCCTATTTCTGTTTGCTCGCCTGTAGCAGCGACAGTTTCAAGATGCGAAAGCAAAACATCGCCGTTATACCAAGGCATATTTTCACTGCGCTTGGTTATGTTATCGCCTTCGGTAGCAGATACGGGGATAATGACCGTATTAGCGAGTTTCAATTCATCTATAAGTTTTTTTATGTCTTGTGAAATAGCTTCAAAGCGTTCTCGGCTATAACCCGCCAAATCCATCTTATTAACCGCAAAAACAAAATAACGAATACCCATAAGGGCGCAAATTCTGGCGTGGCGGCGGGTTTGCGATAGAACTCCTTGTTTAGCATCGACCAAAATCACAGACAAATCCGCAAATGATGCGCCTACCGCCATATTGCGGGTGTACTCCTCATGCCCTGGAGTATCGGCAACAATGAAACTTCGTTTTTCGGTTGTAAAATAGCGGTATGCAACATCAATGGTAATACCCTGCTCTCGCTCGGCCATTAAGCCGTCCAAAAGGAGTGAGTAATCTATTTTCCCGCCACGAGAACCCACCTGGCTATCCAAAATCAAAGCACGTTCCTGGTCGGTATAAAGCAATTTTGAATCGTACAAAATATGCCCTATAAGCGTTGACTTGCCGTCGTCAACGCTTCCGCAGGTGATGAATTTCAGGAGGCCATTTTCTGACAAAACCATAATGGGAAATAAATGTAGAAAAAAATCTTACACGTATTTCTTCAATACGTCTTTGCCGGAGATAAAATAATCTATTCCGCTGGCTACCGTGACAAGGGTTATTATTCCCATAACCGAATAGGGTAAATATTCCCAGATTTCGTTCCAATTAGGAATCAAATTGGCGATGGGATCCAAGGCTCCTACCAGTACAATTAAGATTCCCGCACCCTGAATTGCAGTCTTCCATTTGCCGCTTCTGCGAGCGGGCATGGTAATTCCTTCGCCTGCCGCTAGAGTTCGCAGGGTTTCAATGCTCGCTTCCCTGAAGTAAATTAAAGCCACCATCCAAACCGGCGCATAATTGGAAGCTAAAAAGCACAGGAACACGGTCATATTTGAAATTTTGTCGGAGAAAGGGTCTAAGTATTTGCCAAGCGTTGATACTTCTCCCCACTTGCGAGCCAAGTACCCGTCTAAAAAATCCGTTACCATAAAGGCGATGATCATCACCAAAGCCAAAATTTTGAAAATAATGCTGTTATCCTGATAATTCAAATTATTATCGTAAAAGAATACCCACAAAAACACAGGCGTTAAAACTATGCGGCTCATTGTGAGCTGGTTTGAAATGGAAAGCGGCTTGCGGTGCATTGGGTCGCGGTAATAGCGATAGCCAAAAGATACACCGGAAGCAAACATGAGAAGTATCGACAAACCCATGAAAATTTGCTGGTAATGCTCCAAATTCAAAACATAAACCAGCATTGTCGCATTGATGCTTAAAGTGGAAACCTTAGACCAAAACCCGCTTGTCAAAGGCGGCTTCCCTTCACGCAGCATTGAAAGCAAATATAGAGTTCTGGAAACAACTCTGCTTAAAAACAAAACGCAGCCTACAGCGAGCATTTTTTCAGGTTCGTGCTCCTCTATCAGCGAATCCCTTACAAGAATGCAAAGCATAACGGCAAATGCAAAAACTCCCTCAACAAAAGAGAGCCACAGTTGGTAGTATGGTTTTTCTGTATCTTGCTGGCGAACTTGAAAGTGCAAATACCAAGCGCTTATCAAAATTATGCTTATGTTTGCAGCGGCAAGCTTTAGGTACTGGCTTTCCCATATAAAATAAAAAACCGGAAAATAAGCAAAGATGCGAATTATCCGCAGTACTCGCCCATATAATTGTCTATCTACGAAAAACTTCAACACCTCTTATAAATATAGTAAGTAATTATCAATCAAAATTTTCTATATTAATTGCAATGTTGGGGCGAAAAAAGAAAACCGGGGCGCAGATAGCTCGTGAAATCACGGAAAATATAACCTTTAAGGTTAATCGTGTGGGCAAAAGCAGCTTGCCGCTGCGGTTTATTTGCATATCCTGCATAGTTATTTTTTCATTTTCAATATGCTTTGGGTTTTATGGGCTTGCCTCCAGAATGAGCGATATTTCAAAAAAAGAGCAGAATATAGAGAAGCTAAGAAATGATTTGCAAAACAAGGAAAATGAGTTGGAAAAAAAGCAGGAGCTAAAGGAAAAACTCGAAAGCGATCCTTGGACTATAGAAGCTGTGGCCCGCTCTCATGGAATGAGCAAGAAAGGCGAAAAGATATTTTACTTTTTGGATTGATCACCCTTTAAAACCGCAATCATGTCAAAAAAGCCGCCTTGGCAGGCTTCTATTTTTTTTGCCAAAAATTCAACGGCATCTGCGGTGCCTTCTGCGTAGATTTCTCGACCGCAAACATTGTGACGAAATTCAAAATGCACGGAATTGTCTGCGCTGTCAAGGGAATATGTGTGGAAGGCGTGGGCGTATTCCTTGTCTCGTATCATCTCTATTATGGGTTCCTTTCCCGTAGCTCCCATTTCCAAAAAACTTTTCACCAAGGCTTTTGCCGTGCCGCTGGTATCGGCTTTGGTTTTTTGATGGCTTTCCACAACGTGCAGGTTATAGCCGCCGAATACACCGGGGAAATTCTCCGCTGTCCATTCCAGCATCGCTTGAAGCGCAACTATTTGTTTTGCCATGTTAGGAGCTATTACGCAAGGGTGCTTTGAGTTTTTCACCAAAGAGATTAAGGCCTCTCTGTCTCCGCCCGTGGTTCCCATCACAAAGGGAATTTTGTGCCTTACATAAAACTCCGCATTGCCATTCACCGCGCTTGGATGAGTGTAATCAACAGCTATTAAATCGGGATATTCTTTTAAAATATCGGCAATTTTGCTATCCCTGTTTGAGGTGCTGAGTAAAGCAAAACCATTGAACTCCGTTAAATCTTCGCCTGTGAGCGAATATGGAATAACGTCGAATTTTCTTCTTGTGCACGCCTCTGCCACTATCTGAGCCATTTTGCCCGGCATTCCGCAAACCATTACCTTCATACGTCCTCCATAAGCCAGCCTACCACTGCATTTTTTTTCGTAAAATAATCGGCTACGGCTTTTTGCACCGCATCACGCTTTACAGTTTCCAAAGACTTTGCCCAATTCAAATATAAATTATAAGAACCGTACATCTCAAACCAAGCGAGATTTGTGGCAACGCCTGCCATATCCGTTAAACCGCGAACTTGAGCGGCATAGGCATTGTTTATCACCTTTTGAAATTCTCTCTCGTTCACCAATTCCTTTTTCAGTTTTTCCAATTCTTCCCAAACAATGGCCTCTGCTTTTTCGTGGCTCGCTCCGGGCCTTAGGGAAACCGATACGCTGAACGTTGATATATCCTTGTTCGGGTTATTGCTTGCGCTTGCGCTGGTGGCTAATTTTTCATCTTCAACAAGCCTTTTATAAAGCCGCCCGCTTCTGCCGTTCAAAACTCCCTCCGCTATGTCCAAAGCATAAATTATGGAATCATTAACCGCAGGGGTTTTGAAATATATATCCACGCTTGGAGTTGCATCATTGCGGCGAACTATGAGCCGTTTTTCTCCGACTTGCGCAGGTTCTTTTAGGTGAATGTTCGGGAAGGCCTCGCCTGTTGGAATATTTCCGAAATACAATTGGATTTTCGGCAAAATAGTGTCTGCGGAAAAATCTCCGGCAAGGACTAAGATTGCGTTGCGGGGTTTGTAATATTTTCTGTAATGTTCTTCTGCCTGTTCCTGCGTTAAGTTTTCAATTGAAGATGCCCAGCCGATTGTCGGAATTCGGTAAGGATAAGCCTCGTAAATCATGCTTCGCAGGGTTTCTCTATAGCGGCCTCGGGGAGGATCTTCGTAGCGCATTCGGCGTTCTTCTCTTACAACATCCCGCTCGGGTTCAAATTCCCGCAGAACGGAGTTTTGCATTCTGTCCGCTTCCAGCCATAAAAACAGTTCAACTTTATTACGGGGCAAATTCACAAAATATGCGGTCATTAAATCGGAGGTAAAGGCGTTCAAGTCTGTGCCTCCGGCTTCTTGGTATGCGCTCCATAATTCATCGGGTTTTAATTTTTCCGTGCCTTTGAAAAGCATGTGTTCCAGCATATGCGCAAGCCCGGAATTTGTCGGGTTTTCGTGAACAGAGCCGGTTAAATAAAAAAGCCTGCAAGCAACGGTAGGTGCCTGTTTGTTTTCATAGAGCAACACGGTCAAGCCATTTTGCAAAACCTCTTTGCGAACCTTTATGTCTTGGGAAAAGGCAAGAGTCGCAAGCAACATTATAAGAAGCAAAAAACGCATGTCCCTAAAGTAGAAACTAATAAAATCTCCATATCGTGGCTATTGCCATCACGCCGAATAATGCGCTCCAGAAATAACTCCTTATAATGGAATTTAGTTTTGCCACATTTGCATCGTCAATTCTTTTAAGATATATCGAAGACAATATGGTTAAAAGCAAAAACCCGTAAGTCGTTAGGTATATGAATTCCAAATACATCACATCCGTTGACTGAACCCTTTCCCGCAAATTCACATGGTCCAGCACAAGGGCAAAGAACAAACCGGAACAGCCTAGCACCGTATCCAAAATGTTATCCTTGTCGCGTATGAAAATGAGAACAAAGAGCAGCGTGATTATTACCATTACCGAAAGCAGCTTGCTCACCAAAATGTCCACAAATTTGGAAGATACGGATAAATTCAAACGAATATCTGGTGCTTTGTTTTGAGAATTTACGTTTCCCAAATTACTCGCATTCCTGTTGAAACGATAAGAATAGGAGGATTGCAATACATTCCATCCCGTTAATTTTAACCTTCCGTCCAAACCGGGGTTATCAACCGGAAACATGCTCCTATATGCCGTCATGTCCGGAACCGGCATTGTGTTGTCGTCTCTGTTTTTGCCCTTTAACGTGAAATACATACTATATACGCCAAAGGGATAAAGCCCGTAAGAAGGAACCTGCTCCAATTCCACCACAAAAGACCAACGCATTAAAATCGCTTTGTACCCGTCCAAGATTGTTTCCAGGCTATCGACAAGCTCAAAAGCTCCTCCATAAGAACCCTCGTTTTGCCCGCCAAAAAACTCCACGCCTTTGTTTCTATAAGTATCATACGGGTATTTACGGGAAATTTGCCTGGGGTACTGTTCCCCGGTTATCAAAAATTTTTGCCAAACAAAACCGGTTGCCATAATGATATTGGATTCCGTGAACATAACCGAATTTATCATAATTCCGGTCGGCAGTATTTTTGCTTGGGAACCGTAAAGAGAATCCGATCTGTTTTGATATCTATTGACAAAAAAGTCAACGGCTCTTTGATCTATTATCAGCGCAGGATTCCATTTAAAATCCACTCCGTTTTCTTTGAGTATTTTTTTATCGCTTTCGCTATATGGAAGTTCTTCGTAATCGCTTGCGGATACCCTGTCGGTATTGGAGCCGGGGTAGCGATAAAAAACCACTATGCTGATAATTATAGCAGCTAATAAGCTGGCAGGAGCTAAAAAATAAAACAGGCCTCCTATGGGCCTAAAAAGCATTTTTATGCTAAATAGAAATAACAATAATGAAATTACCGCAAAGGATAACATGCGGAAGAAATTTTGACGCATTGCGCCTTGATATGCACCGGATTCTTGCGAGTCGCCGGAATATACGGATGTTCCCAGATAAAACGGCAAATTCGGGATTTTAAAAATAAATTCATTGCAAAATTGCCCGAGCAATCTGTTTCTATGGAAGTACCCTTCTTTGAGATTTCCACCGAGAAGGTCTTTGTGCATTTGCGAGAAAACAGAATCTCTAAACGCCTTTCCCAATTCTCCCAGCGAGCGAATTTCGTCCGTTGCGTTCACAATAAAATAGCCTGCTGAGTCTAGAATATACGGAGAACCATAACGGCTCAGTCCTATTCCCTGCATATAAGCGTAAAGCAGGTTTATGCTGTGAGCTATTAAAATAAAACCTCTTTGTTCGCCAAACTCAATAGGCAAAACCTTGTATATTATCCTCAATTTTGTACCATCGTCAAAAACAGGCCCCATCCATTCCTGTTTGTAGCCGAGCGAGTCCGCCTTTTTGAACCAGTTATAATACGCTCTTACGTTTCGCCTTTCGGGGGCGGTGAATGTTCTGGCTCCTTTAGCTAGATAAGCCGCCCAGCCGGAATCCGGTTGCCATGCATCTCTGCGGGAGCGTTCGGTCACTCCCTTTCGAGCGGAATCCGCATATTGTTTTCTTATCTCAAAATCTTTGTTTTCCAAATATATGAATATTCCCTGTACATAAGCCTCATCTATTTGCGTTCTCAGATTTCTGGATAATTCGGTTTTATAATCTTGAGCGATGGAGGGCAGCGAGAGTTTTAAAGTATCCATTAGAGGGTTGGATAATAGGAAAAGTTTGCTAAGCGAATCTACGCTGCCTTTGATTCTTTTTTTTGCTATGTCCTCAAAGGATATGTTAGAGAGTTGGTTAAAGGGGCGATATTCTTTATGTGCCAAAACCGCAAAACAGATGGCAGCGATTAAAACGAGAATCACTTTAAAGACGAAAAATACGCCCCTTGGGTGATGCTCTTGTTCGTTGCTTTCACCCTTCTCCAAAGGATTCTTGTTCATTAAAGTTTTCAATGAAAACAACTTTTTACCAATTTTCATAATCTACCTTAGAAATTATATCCTAAATTAGCCCCAATGCTGTAGAATTTTGCCCCCTCATAACTTTCTCTCAAACCATAGTCATAAAATATGCCTATGAAAAACTTATCGTATTCAACGCCACCGCCAACGCTAAGGCCATAATCTGAACCTCTAAATTCAGTGTTCGCAGCTTCTCTTTCAAGTTCTCTAAATTCCTCCCAAACATCAGGAGTATCGAAGATTCCTCTTGGATCAAATGTTGATTCGTTGTATTTTTTAAGGCCAAAGGCAATATAGCCGCCTATATCCGCATTGATTGTTACGTTTTCATTTACCGGGATTTTATAGGAAAACTGCACCGGAAGTTCAAGAAAATATAGTGATATGTCTTGCTTCGAGTACATACTGCCGGAGAGGCCGAGGTAGTCGAAGTTAACAGATTCCTCGTAAATTACTCCCCTTTGAATAAGCATTAAGCCAGTTTGAAAGTAACCGTAGTTTAACACGATTCCTCCCTGAAGTCCGGTTTTATAATAAATCTCCGCATTATAATGACAACCAGAGGATAAACCGCCACAAGGATCGTCAAAAGAAGGAATATCCGCTTTAGAGTTATTAGCTCCAAACCTCAAGCCTACTACCCAACTTTCATCCTTGCTCTCGGTCTTTTTTTTCTTAGGTTTTTCTTCTTCCTCTTCCTCCTCGTCATAATCTTTTTTAGGTTTTTTCTTTTCAAGTTTTTCCTCTTTCTTATCATCCCCACACTCATCATCACCATCATCATCGCTATAATCATCAAGTTCATCCTCATCAGATGCTTTTGACTCACAGGCGGGTGGTGCGCTGTCAGCGCATTGCAAAAAGTCGCAGGCCAAGTTCACTATGCTCAAAATTTCCGAAATATCCGCTACTTGCACAGTGCTGGCAACCGGAGCAAGGCATTTGTCTTTTTTAACATATTCTTTCAACGCAGAAGAACTCAACTTAACATCAGCCGGCTTCATTTTCAAACTAGAAGCAATCTTTTTCTTGGCCTGCTCCTTGATATCACTCTCTTTAAAACCCAATGCCTTAGCCTTTTTTTTAGCTTCACTAGAAAGAAAACCTTCCATGCCTTTAATATCTCTAGGAATTTCGCACGCATCAACCTTCAGAACATCAGCCGCTTTTTTGGCACCCCAATCCACTATAAGACCCTTTAACTGGCTCTTTAACTCGTCCACACTCTTAGGAATGGGTATCCCCAACAGCTTCTCCATATAACCCGGAAGCAAGTATATGACCCACGGCCTTGGATCCAGAGGCAATTCCTTTGCGCATTCCTTGCTCAAACCAACAGACTTTGGATCACAACCAATAGGTAACATACATTTGCCTTTTGCAATGGGCCAATCCGTGGCAAACTTCACGAGGTTAAAATCATTCAATTTTCCCGGTATATCTGCAACCTCTTTGCGGCATTTTTCGGAAACCTGGGCAGAAGCTGTTGAAAAAGCTATCAATGCCGCTATGAAAGCGACCTTGATTTGAAACGATTTAATCATTTTTTTACCTGACTGTTAATGTTTAACTTGGAAACTAAATTACATACGGCCAAAGCAATGGCCTCAAAAGCGATAATAGATGATATGGCAACAATAAAAACATTGCCTTTATAATCATCCGGGCTTAAAACACCCAAAGTCAGCATTACAAAACCCAAAAAAGAAAAAAGAGCAAATAGGGAAATTCTAAAAGGTGTTGCCATAGTAGAAAATTGCAATGCGTACAAAAAAATTGTGGTGAATGCTATAACTCCGCAATTTATTCCCATATTGAAAATCGGATAAGCCTCCAAAACATTGCCGAAAATAATATTGAGCAAAAGCACAACCAAACCAAAGAGCAAAATAAATGAGTTCATGAGTTAGCCTCCTGAAATGGTGGTGGAGATGGCGGCGGTGGTGGCATCGGCGGTGGCGGTGGTGGCGGCGGCGGCGGAGCGTTAAAGGCTCCTGCAAAATCCGTGAGGTCTTTTAAGGGCAACCAATTTTGCATTCCCTGCCTCCAGCCAAGAGTTTGGGCATCTGCCTGCCCGCTTTGAATCAAAGAAAAAACCGTTTGCAGAGGAAGCGGGCCTTGCTGAGCGCCATTTATGAAAACAAAATATTGAACCGCTTGCGGCATTGGCGGAGGCATAGGCGTCGGATTAAAGTTAAGGTTTTGGCTGAACACATTTCCCATAGTTCCGCCAACCCCAATCCCTGCGCCCAAACCGGCACCCATAGACATAAATTGCCCGCCTGCGCCTTCATTTTTGGCTGCGTGTTCCATAACATTAAAGCTGCGCTCCATTTGGTACACATCCTTGCCGGCTATCTTCATTCTCGCAGCTATGTCTTTAGCTTCCTTGAGCTTTATCACGCTTGGATCGTCTTGAGGTATATTTATATTGTGTATGGCAAATTCCAGAACCTCCAAGCCGTACTTTTCCAAAACAGTGTCCAAGCGATCATCGCAATACTCGCTAAGTTCAACCAAATGCGAATTTATCTGCAAAACCGAAACCTTGTCTTCAACAATTTTTTTCGATATAAGGGAACTTAAATGGCTTAGAATTTTGCCCTTAAAATAGGTATCCATTGTCTCTACGGTAAAAACCGAAGCGCTGCCGATAAATGAACGCAAAAAATTCTCCGAATTTATTACCCTCAAACCATATGAGCCAAAAGCTCGCATGGGAACTATCACATTGTATAAGGGGTCTTCCACTTGAATTGCATTTGGGGTCCCCCACTTTATGTCCAGTTTTGCCGTAAGATTCACAAACCAAACTTCCGCTTGAAAGGGGCTGTCTCCGCCAAAAGGAATATTTATAGCAGTGCCGAGCAACGGAATATTAGCTGTTGTAAGTGTATAGGTTCCCTCTTGAAAAATATCGTATATTTTTCCCCCTTTCACAAAAATTGCTGTTTGCGAAGGATGCACAACCAATTGAGTTCCAACCCTTAAATCGTTTCTGGGGTATTTCCAGCATAACAGAGGGCTATTGCAAACCACAACATCTACTAAAGCCATATCAATTCTCCACGCATTAGCTATTATCCTTTAAAAATTTAATTCTCGCTTTATATTCATTCTTTAAACAAGCGACGTTATCCTCGCATTTATTGCGCTTTCTGAGCCAATTTTTTTGGTCTTCCTCTAATTTATCCGCCAATGGCTTATATAAGCTAACCATTTCCACGTCCATATCTGCCAATTCTTTATTAGTGCAGACTGTTTTTGCCGCCGTTGCTTTAGCCGTATTGCAATTAAAACCCGTCTTGTAGATTTGACCCGGAGTTTCCTGCTTTGCTTCTGCTTGCGGTTCTTTCTGTTTGGGCGGTTCTTTTTGTTTGGCCGGTTCTTTTTGTGTTGCTTTCTTATCCTTTTCCCTAGCCGCTTTCTTAGCTTCAGCCGCAGTTTTCTTTGTCACGGTTTTTTCTTCAGGTTCCTGCTCTTCAGCCTCTTCTGCCTCCCCCGCCATTTCTTCAGCTTCCAAAGCCATCGCCTCCGCCATAGCCAGCCTCTCCAGCTCTCTTGCCAGCCTTTCTTCCTCTTCTCTGGCTGCCGCTTCTTCGGCTTCCAAAGCCAGTGCCTCCAGCTCTCTCGCAAGTTTTTGCTCTTCTTCCTCGGCCATCGCTGCTTCGGCTTCTCTCCGTTCCTGCTCCTTTTTATACGCCTTTTCCCTAGAGCTTGTTTTGGCAATTGATTCAAAGACATTAAAAATATCCTTGGAAGCCGAAAGCCCGCCGGTCAAAACGCCGGCAGCACCGGTAATAATGCTAGTAGCGCCAAAAAACAAAGTACCGCCGAAAAATACAATTCCCACGCCACCCAAGCCGGTAACAGAAAAGGCGAGGATAAAAACCATAACCTTCGCTGTCTTTTTTATACTGTTTTCTTGTTCAGACATTTTCGCCTCTCTTATTTCCATAAATTATGGCGGGTGTCTATTATTACTCCAAACAAGTTGTATAATGCTCTAATGGGAATAATCACCAATTTCGGCAAATATTCTAAAAATACCGTCAAGAACAATACAAATACTTTGGTCACGAATATATTGATGTAACTATATAAAGGTCCTATAATAAGACCGGACAATCCAAAATAACCGGTAAAACTCTTTATCTCTTCTACAAATATACTGCAGAAGCCAAGCCCGAAAATCACAATAGATGCGAAAATACCGGAGGCGTAAACATTTGTTTCTATGGTATGAACCAATGCGGACTTAAAGAAGTCGTAAAAATTAGCTAAAGTGACTTTACCTACGGAAAAGCCCTTTGTCAATTCGTCAAACTTTTCCGTTTTGTTGCGTACGGTCAAAAAAGCCAATATACTTGCCGGAAGCAAGAATACAAAGAATATGAACCCAATAATTACAAATTTCGCAGGCAGCACCTCTGCATATTTTATAACCATATACACAGAACCGACAACATATGCCACCGGAACCAGCGCATAGAGGGCGGCCGGCAAATTGTAAAATATCCATTTCCACGAAACTTTGAAAAAATCTCCGCTGTCGAGAAACTGCAATAAGTCGTTTACAAACCCCTTGATTATACCCAGGGAAGCGTCGCCGGCGCCGGCTGAAGCCGGAACCTCCAATTTCAATGTATTTCCGCAAGACACGCAGGCAATTGCTTCATCTTTATTTTGTGTACCACATTTTGAACAAAACGGCATAAAATCTCCTATATTTTTATTTCAGGAGGCAAATATAGCAAAAAAAATGACAAATGTCAAGGTACCTTATAAACCCTATAAACCCAAGGCCAGTTTTTGCCGGTTATCCACAAATTCCTGCCGTCAAAGGCTATTCCGTTCAATACGTCCGAATTCGGATACTTTTTCCTTATATTTTTAGCCTGCTCCGAAAAATCCAGCCATTTGACGACATTGCCACCCGGCATTGAAATAACGGCTATAGAGTCGCTATACCACACATTGGCGTAAAGGGTATCGCCAATAGCCTCAAGTTCGTTTAAATTTTTAAGCGGAAAGCCCTTTGCCCTAACTTCCACGGTATTTATCACGCTCATGTCTTTTGAAGAAAGCACGGAAAGCGAGGAGGTTCCATCGCTCATAAGCCAGTTGCCCTTCCAAACCGTTAACCCCCAGCCTTCACCCGTAATTTTGAAAGTTCCCAAAAACTGCAAGGGTTTTGCAGACAAAACAAAACCCAAATTGGAACGCCATGTGAGCCAGAGCATTTTATTGCCGATTTTTGCAATGCCTTCGCCAAAATGAGGATTCGGCATAGCAATGGAATCAAAAGCCTCGCCTTTTTTGTTCATTCTGTAAATCTTGGATTTACCCTCTAAACCGGTGGATTCCCACAGTTCATCGCTATCCCAAAAAAGACCCTGCGTAAAACGTGTTTGGGGGTGGGGAATGGAATCTGTTGCGGTTAATTTTTGAACCGGCAGGGCGGCAGATACCAATATCGGTATTAACAATATATTACGTGGTATATTCCGCATTAATTTTAACATAATCATAGCTCAGGTCGCTTGTAAACACAGATACCTTGGAATGGCCTAAACCTAAATCCAGGGAAATTTTATATTCCTTTTTTTTAACAATTTCTGCTAAAGGCGTTGCAGGCAACGCCCCTACCGGCACACCGCCTTTTACCACCGGCACATCTTCAAAATGCAGCGATAGTTTATTTGCATGGAATACTACACCGCTTGCGCCTGCGCTGCTCACTATGCGTCCCCAGTTGGGGTCTTCACCGAAGAAGGCGCATTTTACAAGGTTGCTTGTGGCTATGGATTTTGCAACTTGCATGGCTTCGGCTTTGCTGCGTGCTCCGCAAACCTCAATTTCAACTTTTTTGGTTGCCCCCTCGCCGTCCAGAACAATTTGCAGAGCTAAGTGTTTCATTAAATCAAAAAGTGCGCTCCGAACGTCGGCTTGCTCGCTTAGGCCGAGGTCGTTTAAAAAAATTCCGCTTTGCCCGTTTGCCAGCAGAATGCAGGTGTCGTTGGTGCTCATATCGCCGTCCACGGTTATGGCGTTGAACGACTCGTTTACAAGGCTTTTAAATTCGGTTAAAAAGTCTTCGGGTAGGCGTAAGTCTGTTGTGATGTATGCTAGCATGGTTGCCATGTCGGGGTGAATCATGCCGGAGCCTTTGCATGAGCCGCCAAAACGGACTTCGCCCATAGAGGTTTGCAGGGAAACGGAGCCGGTTTTTATTGTGGTATCCGTGGTGCAAATGGATTTTGCAAAGAGTTCCGAGTTTTCTGCGCTCAAATTTTTGACGAGTCCGGGAATTGCCGCTCTGATTTTTTCCATCGGCAGCAGGTGACCTATTACACCCGTGGAGCCTACCAAAACGGAGCATTTGCCTAAACCCAGTTCTTTTTCCGCAAGCTCCGCCATATTTGCTGCATCTGCGTAGCCTTGGTCTCCGGTGCAGGCATTTGCGTTTCCGCTGTTTATCACTATGGCATTGATAATATTTTTGCCGGATAACACTTCTTTGTCGTATAGGACGGGTGCTGCTTGCACTTGATTTTTTGTGAAAACGGCAAAGCATCTGGCGGGTTCTTTGCTGTATAACAAGGCCAAATCCAAATTACCGCTTGCTTTTATGCCGGCTTTAACTCCAGCCGCCGTAAAACCCTTGGGGAAACAAACTCCGCCGTTTTCGATTTGCGCCATAAGCCTCTAATATAAAAATTTCTACATTTGCTCCTAATGTATTTGAAGCTATTTTTAATATTTCTGCTCTTGCCGGCTCTTGAAGCCTTTGCGCAAGACTATAAGAATTTGACCTTGCAGAACTGCATTGAAATAGCCAAGAAAAATTCATTGACGCTTGCCTCCGCAAAACTCTCGGAAAAAACAGCGACCTCTTCCCTTGCGCAAGCTAAATATGCAAGGCTTCCGAATTTAGACGGAAGCGTTTCGCAAGGCGTTGCCGGCAGCCCGCTGGTAGAAGATTCCAAAAATCGCTATGCCCTTAGCATGGGCATAAGTTCCTCAATGCCTATTTTTACAGCCGGCAGAATAGGGCATTCGGTGAGCCGTGCGGAGCATCTCAAAAAAATTGCGGAATTAAATTCGGAGGCAGTGGCGAGAAATTTATCGGAACAGGTGATTAGAGACTATATGCAGGTATGGTCTTTAATGGAAGCGGAAAAATCAGCCAAAGCCTCGCTTGAGCTTTCTAAAAAATTGCTCGCAAAAGATTCCATTCTTTTTAGTTCGGGGAGTTTCACCGCCAGCGATTTGGCATTGGCCTTTGCCCAAGTTGCAAGCGACAGTTTGAGTTTATTGCAAGCACAGAGCAGTTTAATTCAATATTATACCTCGCTTCGCCAGCTTTTGGAAATTCCGCAAAATACCGAGTTCTCTCTTTTGCCGCCGGACTCCGCAAAAGCCGAAACCACGGCAAACTATTCGGCGCTATTGGCTTTGGCACAGCAAAACTCCATAGATAAAAAAACGGATTCCCTTTCCGTTCTGGCAGCCGGAGAAGCGATTGGCGTTGCGAATGCGGCTCGCTATCCGAACATGTCTTTGAGGGGTTCGCTGAACACAGGGCTTCAATGGGAAACCAAGGACCCTAGGTACCAAACACAGTTAAAAAACGGTTTGGGCTATTCCGCCTCTCTTAGCCTTAATATCCCTATTATAGACTGGGGTGCTGCCACGGACGGGGTTTTGCAAGCGCAAGTAGCTAAGGAAAAAGCGCAAATCGCAGCCATCAACACTCAAAAACAATTGGAAAACACCATTGAGCAATTGGCTCTGCAAGTTGAAACCTATCGTTTGCAATGGGAGGTTTCTACCATTCAAATGGAAGCGCAAAAACTCGCTCTGGATAAATCCGTTCAACAGCACGAGCTTGGAATGCTGGATATCTCTTCACTTGTACAACAGCAAACAATTTTCAACAATTCTCAAATAAGGCATAATCAGGCAAAGTATAATTACCTGCTTGGGAAGTCGCTTTTGGATTTACAAACGGGGAACTTTTAAAATGAAAAAAAGCAAAGTTATTTTAAGCATAATTTGTCTGCTTTCCTTTACCGCCTACGCCGCAGACAGCTTGTATTCTCAGGCTCGAAAATTGTACAGCCAAAAAAATTTTGAAGCAGCGGCCAAAAGCTATGCGGACATTTGCCCACAGCTCTCGGCAAAAGAAAAGAAGATTTGCCAATTTAACGAAGTAAAGGCTTTGGTAGAAAGCGATAAAATGGATTTAGCCAAGGCCGCAGAACCAAAGCTGCTTTTGCTGATAAGCCAAACCGAACCCGGAGACTCTCTGTTTTCCGAATTGAGCGCAGAGGATGCCAAGCTGCAAATAATGCTGAACCAGCCCGTGCGTGCTGTTCGCTCTTGGAACGCAGCGCAAGCAAGCGCAAGCCCGGATTATTTTCCGGAGCTTTTTGTTCTTTGCCAAGACATAGTTTCCGCTTTTCCGACAAATGGCTTAAACAACGAAAACTGCAACAAAGTAAAACCCTCCGACACAACCTTAATTTCCCTCCCAAGAAAAAAAACAACCCCACTCCCCAACTCCCAACTCTCAACTCCCTCCAAATTCTCAACTTCACCTCAACTCTCAACTCTCAACTCTCAACTCTCAACTTCTTCAACCTTAAAATGGTATGTGCAACTAGGCGCCTTTGGTTCCAGAGAAAATGCGGAAAAATTGGTAGCGAGTTTTAAAGACAAAGGAGTCCAGCTCTACATAGCGGAACTGCCGAACAGAAACCTCTTTGCTGTTCGCACAGGCTTTTTTGCAAGCGCAGAAGATGCAAAAATTTTCGCCGAGCAGAAAATAGCACCTGCCCATAAGGATTATAAAATTTTTCAATAGGATGTTAGGGGCGTTCGCCCCTACTTCGTAACGTCCCCAAATTCCCGCAAATTCCTTTTCCATTTTTCCTCTTTAAAAGGAGCGTAGTTATAAATTGGTTTGCGGTTGCCTTTGGAAAATTCGCTTGCGGCTTGTTCAATGTTGTCCTGACTTTGACACTTTTTTTC
>LIUG01000108.1 GCA_001462245.1 Candidatus Fibrimonas termitidis | reverse complement strand
TAAAAATTGACAATGCTTTTTTAATAAAACTTGAACTTGCTAGATATAGCATATAAATGTTGATCTGCTTATTATTCGCTCCAACCCTGGCTTTTGCCGCATTCTACGGCAACCAAAGCGGCATAAACTGGAAGAGCGCGGAAACGGAGCATTTTTTGGCGCACTACCCCGCAGAATATAGGGAGCGGGCGGCACGGGCAACCGAAATTGCCGAAAGCGTTTATGATACCATAACAAATCGCTATCAAATAAAATTGCCGAGCAAGGTTAATTTGGTATTTGATAACGCTCTTTACAGCAACGGCGAGGCAAATCCGGTTTATAATATGATGAGTATTTGGCTCACAAATTGGGACTTCAAAATTCGCGGCTCGCACTCTTGGATAAGAGATGTGGTCACTCATGAGTTCAGCCATTTGGCTAGTATGCAGAACGGGAGCAAAATTCCTTTTCCTTGGATTCAGGGTTTGCAAATTTCCAAAGCGGATTTTTACAATGAGCGGCAGCAAATAAACCTTGCGACATATATACCCTTTATGATACAGCCCTTTTGGTTTGCGGAAGGCACTGCGCAGTTTGAAAGTTATAGAATGGGTTTTGACCACTGGGATACCCATAGAGATATGCTTTTGCGAACCGCATTTTTGGAAAACAAGGTTCTGCCTTTGGAATTCATGGAAGACTTTAGCGAGCAGGCTTTGGAAGCGGAGTTAGGGCCATACACCCAAGGTTTTGACATGGTTCGCTACATTGCGGAAACTTACGGGGAAGATGCTATTCCTCAGTTGTGGAAGGATATGGGAAAAATATCCAACCTGACTTTAAGCGGAGCGTTGAACGATAGGTTTAAAATTACCGAAAAAGAATTGTATAAAAAATGGAAGGAAAACAGAAAAGAGCATTACGAAAAAATTCGCAGTTCGCTCGGCACACCTATTGCGGGAGAAAAGATAACAAAAGATGTTTTTTACAACGAATATATCTCTTTAGCAAACGGCAATCTTTACGGGCTTTCAAATTTTGGCGGCGATTTTTTTGACGGCGGTGTTTTTGAATTGAAAGACACAGTTCCTACGCCTTTTGAAAAATTCAAATTGAAAAAACCTTATCTCTCGCAGGGGATGAGCATCAGGCAAACACCGGAAGGATTGCTCCTCGCTTATGTGACCTACCAAAACCGAGATAAAAAAGGAAAACCGTATTTTGATATTGCCATTGCGGATACACTTGGCAATAATCGCTTGGTCACACAATTCGCAGACGCTGTTTATCCCGATATTTCACCGGACGGAAAGCAGGTTGTATTTGCTAGGCGGGAAGCGAACGGAACTAGGTTTTATCTGTCTGTAGCGAGCACAGACACATTGGGGGATTATAAAGACATTGTTGCTCCAACCGGAGAGGAATTTAATATTTTCAACCCGAAATTCTCACCGGATGGAAGCCAAATTGCATATAATTATTTTGATGGAATAAATCGAAAGATTGTTTTGCCAAATGATACTATCGCATTTGTCGGTGATGTCCGCAATCCGAATTGGTCGCCAGATGGAAAAAGCCTTTATTTTTCCGGCGATGAAACGGGAATTTTCAACATATATAAAATGGATTTGCAAACAAAAAAAATAGAACGCATAACGAATGTTTTAGGCGGTGCTTTTTCGCCTGTGGCGGATACGAATGGATTGTATTATGTGGGGTATGATAGAGACGGATTTTCCGTATATAGAATTGAAGATAATGAAATAAAAGATTCTCTATTAATTTCTTTATCGGTAATGCCGAAGCGATTAGATTCGGATAATATATCCTTCTCCAACACGGAAAGAAATTATTTGCCCATTCCCAAAATGCCAATCCTTGTGCCCTTGTTCTCCTTTGACGACCGGCCACCCGATTTTGGCGCGATTAACACAGGAATTACAGTTCCAAAAGCCGGGCTTGCCTTTGGCTTGAATGACCCGCTTAACAAAAATTTTTTCCAAATAGCTGCTTTGCAACAGATAGGCAAATTCGGCGAAGATAGCCAGAGCGATTTATTCGCAAGTTTAGAAAACCGCAGTTTCCCGATTACCCTTAACCTCGCATTTATGCGAATGAATACGCCCTCAAAAGATACCGTGCGCTATGAAGACCCTCGCAGCTATGACGATTCACTCGCTTTAAGTGAATATGCCTCTGAACTTTACAACGCTTTGTTTTCCGCTTCCTATTCAATTTTCAAAAAAGGGGATTCTTTAACGGCATTTGCCTCTTATGACTGGGAAGCATTTAATCTTTACCAAGACGGTTTTAAGTGGGATTATCATAAAAGATGGCAAACAGGCTTGATAACGAGTTTTGCAACACGAGATACCATGCTTGCTTTGCAAGGTCTCTACTCTTTTTCAAGTTCGGATTTATTCAGGCCGGGGACTTTTGCGGAGAGTTTTTCGGTTAGCGATGCCGGCGTTATCACGCCTTATTATAGGCATTTTGATTTGCATGAATGGGCATTTTCCGCAAATTTATCTCTGAACAATCCTTTGCAAAAATACGGCAAACTCTCGTTTTCATTTTTTGGCGGCGGTATTTTGAATTGGCAAAGCGCAGATTCCGATACCATTGATAATTTTTACCTGCACCCTCTTGTTATGGAAGGTTATCCCATTTTGGAAAGCAGCGAGAGTTATTTTAGGCAGGGAACGGGAACGGTTTTGGCGGAAGCACGTTATAAATTTCCTATTTACAACGACCTCAGAAGAAGATTTTGGATTTTCACCACAAGGAATTTCAGTTTCTCGCCTTTTGCGCAAATGGGTTCCGCTTGGGAGGCTCATCCGCTTCCTGCGTTGAAGCATAGGGAGAATTGGCTGCGGAGTTTTGGCATAGATTGGAGTTTGGAAAACCGTATGTTCTATTCTGTGCCGTTTAATCTTAATTTCAGGGTGGCTAGGGGTTTGGATAGGCCAAAAGACACTAGAATTAAAGTTTGGATTGGGGTGATTTAAAATTCTGCGCTCAATTCCATCTTTTGGGTTGCCACAACTGTCCGTTCCGCTTCTTTAATGCCATCGCTCCAGCCGTTGAATTTTGCACCGTTGCTCGGAACGGCTTTTATGGTTACCGGGATGGAGGAATAGGCTTTGAAGGTAGCCGTTTCACCCGGCAAGGGTAAATTGTGAATTAAAATTTTTCCATTCCCCCTTACGGAAACGGTGATATTTTGAGGGTTATCCAAGCCAAAGAATTCCTCAATTTCCGCTTGCATTTGAGCCGGGCGATTTTTGCCAAAGTCTCTGATTACAGCAAGTTCTCTGTCCATGCTTGCTGCATTTAACTTCCACCTTTTCTGGTCCAGAGGAATTTCAGTTGCTATGGGTTGCATTAAGGCGTTGATTCTCGCTTCTACCTTTGCAGGAGCGAAATATGTGGAGAGCAAAAGCGAAAAACGATTGATAAAAGCGTTTTTGTAATTCTCATTTTGCAGGAGTTTGCGGAGGAGCAGCGTTGAACTCGGTGGGTTTGGATATTCCGGTCCACTGGGCTCGGTTACAAAATCCAGCATTTTAACATCCGGAATTTTATCATAGCCGCCAAAACCGTAATCCGTATCGTATAAAAACCACTTCCACTTTGACGGAGGCGAATTTGTACGCCACCGTTTTAAGTTGTTTGCAGGCCAGTCCTTGTTCAAAAAATAAATTTCGCTGTGCAAATAGTTGGTGTAATTATCCAAATCTATTCTTCTTTTCAACTGCTCCAAATTTTCATCGTTTAAAGTATTCGCTTCCACCCACCGCAGAATATCCATATAATCCGCATCCGAGCCGCGACTTACCTCGCCATCGCCTTTTACCAAATCCAAATTATCTTCATCTATATCATAATTGGTTTCAAAATAATCGCCGTTTGAGCGTTCCCGCAAATTGTGAATGCCAAAGTATTCTCCATTATAATACACAATTACCGCACGCCCCTTTTGATAATCAATTCCCAAGCCCTCCGTTAGCGAACTCATAAGCATATCACGGATATAATCCTTGCCGTAATTTCCTCCATTGTTCCGCAGAATAAACCATTTGAATGTTCTCAAACTCGGATGTTCGGGGAGCAGTGTGTATTTTAAGTTCTTTTGCCCATATCTCTCCCTGAAGCCGACGACCACGGATTTTTTTGGATTTGCACGGCTGTAGTTGCCGAAAATTTGCAACCCTGCGGGGTAACTCCAAGCTAATTTTGCACCGCTTTCAAAAAAATCTATCTGAATCGGAATTTCGGTTTCTTCCCAGTAGTTTGCGCCGAAGTAAGGATAGTTTTTGCTCGCATTGGGACCTGTTGCATAAAGCCCAATGGTGGAATCAAACATATCTCTTGGGTTTACCGCTATGGAAACAACAGGTAAATCCGGCAAGCGCTCACCGATAATATAAGTTCGCATAATAGACTCGCTCGGATAAGTTCCGCTTTTGAACTGGGCGCAGCGCAGAATTGCGGTTTTTGCCAAGGTAAGCGAGGAGCCGGATTTTAGAACGGAGTTTTCGCTTGGCAATGCACCGCTTGTATCACAGCGAATTGTGCCGGACTGCGTTTCGGGTGGCAATGTGAAAGAAAGCTCATTT
>LIUG01000107.1 GCA_001462245.1 Candidatus Fibrimonas termitidis | reverse complement strand
AAAGAAGAAGATAGGGCGAAGCCCTGACCGCTTGGAGTCCCTTTGCCTCGCCGCAAGCTACGAGCGGCCCCCGCGGAGGCAGCCCGTTCAGATCGCTCCTAAAATTTTCAATGGGAGACCCACGTTCTCGAGCCAAAGCATTTTCGGCTGATAAAATTACAAGCATGGACAATGACATAACAGGAACGATTGCAGGCACGGCGGACGCCACGGGCATTTTAGGCGTGGTGGCGCAGGCCAGCAACCAAGGTTTTCTGCACATAATGCTTTTTGTTTTGGTGGTAGGAATAATGGCTTATATATACCTTGACCGCAAGGAGCGGTCAAAATCCAAAGACAAAAACGAGGCTTGGCAGGATTCGCACATGGAGCTTCACAACAACATGGACAAATACTACGAAAACCAGTTCAAGCGGATAGACGAAAATTTCGTGAAGATGTTCGATTCGCTGGCCTCATTCGGGAAGAGGCTGGGAGATATTTCGGACAAGGTTTCGGAACTGAGCGGCTCGTTCAAAACATTCATTTCATTCGAGCAAGACAAGGAAAAGAGATCGCATTAGGAGCAATAGGCATGGAAAACTACGGAACTTCGAAATTTGACCAACTTAGCCAAGAAGATATTTTGGAGGCTATGCACTGGGGGCAGCAGAACGAGCCGGGCATTTACAAAGAGATTATGACGAGTTTCGGGGGCGGCCGGGGAGTTCCCTCGGGGGAGCCCGCAACGACCCGGCCCGCGCCGTTTGGGATGCCCGCTCCTGCGTCGGAGGCGCGGCCCGCATTGCCCAAGCCGGCGGAGCCGCCCAAGGAGCCGGGTTTCTTCACAAAAGCGTTCGGGCTGGCCAAAGACGGCGGCGGAAGGCTCCTCGACTTCGGAAAAAACGCCGTCAACTGGGACAAGAAGGACTGGGACAGGGAAAAGTTCGCGATTGAGCAGTACCAAAACATGATGATGGGCTTGCCATACGACCAGACGGCGCTTGCCGATTTGACGAACAGGGAGTATAAATTGGAAGAGCAGAATTTAAATAGAGAATTATCAGAGAACAAATTATTGCAGGATGACGCTAACAACGCCCAGAGGCTATTGTGGGAAGCTGAGAGCAAGAAGCAGAGCAGCCTTGCAAGTCTTAACTCGGCTATGGCAAACCGGACAAGTCGCTATAATCAATTGTATGCGAGTGGTAATTACACTAGAGAAGAAGCGGCTATTCAGGCGGCATCTGAATTTGATGAACAGATAAACGATTTACAAGGACAGTACCAAGCCCAGAGCAACCGTGAAAAGCAAGCCCGCGAATATTTGACCGCTCTGATGGGTAACCAGAAAATAAGAGGTAGTACATTCATAGGCGTTTCGGGTATGGGCGAAAAGGGTGATGCTGGCAAGTCAATGCAAACAAGTAAGTCCAGCAACACGCTCGAGGCGGATGATTATAAAGATTTTGACATCCAAGCAAAACTTGATTTGAAAAAATCAGTGGGCAATGCAAAAGATTTTTCTCCCGTTGATTTTGAAATTTGGGCCGATAGTTATAACCTTAACCCCAATCAAAAGAAAACGGCACAAGAACAATGGAAAGGCGAAATTGCTAAAAATTCAGGAAAAACTATTCGTGAAATAGAAGAAGAGACGAAGCGGTTAGCTCTTATAGCCGCTAAGAGATCGGCGGGGTTCTCCGAGAGAAAAGAAAATAACGAATTATCGGATATAAACCTGATTAAATCCATTATATGGAACAATCCCAATTTGGAAAACAATGGGGCAGATATAGCGCAGCTGGACCCAACTTACAACGATATTTTGAATAAAGCCGGCATAGATCCAACCACAAAGGGAATTTGGGAAATAATAACCGGCCAAAATAAAAAACTTGCACAAAGGGAATTTGACGCGGCTATAAAGCGTTTGAGAAATCGCTATCCTAATACGGAAGAGAAGCAAGTAGATAGAAGGTTAAGCAAATTAAAAAAATGAGGTTTTTATGAAAAAAAATGTATATTATAGATATGAGGCGCGTTATAGCAAATTACTTCAAAGCCAAGAAAGGCGCGTTGGAAACATCGCTGTATCTGCTGGGCATTATTCCCGCTATTTTGCTAAGCCTGCTTGTGGAGCAACCGCCTCCCGATGGTGTAGGGGGCGGAGGTGCGATAGCAAGAGTTCCGGCGCTTTGGCACGGAATGTGCGCATTCCTATTCTACTGCGTTTGGATTTTATCCTTGGCCTTCATAGACCAAAAAATAATAAACAAAAAGAAATAAGATTTCCCCTAATCTTTAAGGAGGCAGCATGAAGTTCTTTATAATTGACAAAGTTGATGGTAGCATTGAAATAAGGGATCGAGAAAGCAAAAATGATGTAACTAAATTACTGTTGGAATCAGAACTTGATCCTTCTGAGTTTGAAATTTATACTCCTCAAGAATACCAAGAGCATGAAATAGAAGCAGCTCGCAAAAAACAAATAGAGGCGGATAATCCCTTGTTGTCTAAATATTTTCCGAGAACTGCGGACGAAATCGCAAGAAAGAGCGAAAAGCCTTTCATAACAAAATCCGGTTCGGACGATATGCTAAGCCTTGGCGGCAGGTCAATTGGTGCTATTGCTGACGGGGTGATGGGCGACAATAGCTTTTATGAAGATTATATGCAATCCTTAGGCGAAGCCAAATCGAATGATAGGGAACGTAGCACTCTGGGAGATATAGCGCAAGGCGTAATTAGAGACCCTTTGCTTATACCGGGTGCAGCTATTCCGGTTAAAATACCGGGCCTTGGAAATTTAGGAAACGCCATCAAAAATAAAGCGGCGTCGGTATTGCTGAACAATGTCGCAAAACCCGCGGTTGAAGGCGCAGCCGGCGGAGCGGCAATGGGATTAGCAAGACCTGTAGTTACAACAGACGACATGCAATTAGACAGAGATATTGTTATGGGCGCGGCGACAAATACCGTTCTGCAAGGAGCGGCTAAACTGCTAGGCCGCGGTTTAAGCCAAGCGGAGTTTGACAAACTGCTGTTAAGGCTGGCAAACAAAAACAATGTGAAGCCGGAATTTTTGAATGCGGCAGCCACGCCGGAAGGCAGGGCGAAAATGCCGCAGAATTACAAAACGCAAGCCCAGATTGCAGAAGACCTTATAGATTACAAGCATTTTGACGAAGGGAAGTTTCCAGAGAATAAAACCGTGCAAGAATTTTTAGACCGCTCGCAAACCAAGGTAAAGCCGGAAGCTGCAGTCAAGAATTTAACCGAATATGAAAAGCGTGTTTTAGAAGAGGCGGGTGGCGGCGGTTTGACAACAATAGAGGAAGCCACACAAAGACGGCTGCCAAAAGAAGCGGAGATATTTTACGAACAGAAACCCAAAGCTCCGGCTCCAGAAAGCGTGTTTGAGGTTAAAACGGAAAAGCCCGTTTTATTCAATGCTGAGGGGCAGCAAATAGCAAGAAGCAAAAACCCACCTAGGAAAGTACGGGAAATGACCGCAAAGGAGCTTAACAATGCCCGCCAGCGCATAGGCCAGCTTTTGGAAGATGATTTCAAGCGGGAGCAGATGGGAAGGCCGGACGGCGAGGTTAAGGCTCTCAAAGACGCTTATTTCAATCTAAGAAACCAGCTTATGAACATAGCGGAAACCGAAGGCGAAACGGCTGCGGTAGAAGCGTATAGAGCAATGGCGGGCAAGCTGGGCGCAAGAGAGGCTTTGTTTGACGCTTTGAGAGTTCCGGAAAACAAAAATACAGCACAGGACAGACTTGCCAAAAATCTTGAAAATATAGAAGGAAATAATCGCAAAACAAAATTGCTTGAGCAATTGAAAGAATTTGACAAAGCATTTGGGACAGATTTCAGCGAGCGCGTAAAGTGGATGAACATAGCAAACAATCTGGGGGAAAGCGTTGACGGACAAACATTTAAACAGCTTAGGGGCGACAATAATTTCTTTACAGGAAAAGGAATAAGAAAACCGCTTACGGATAATTTGACCGGAAGAACGATAGCCTCCGCAGTAAAAAAACTTGAGAATGCGCGACCCGGCACAATCAAAAGTATCAATCCCAACCCCGCAATAGCTGGGGGAGTAGGCCAAGCCAACGCGTTGTGAATTGGTTTCATTTTTTCTAAATTAGGATTGTTCGCAACCGTCTCCATCTCCATCATCGGCTTTATACCGTTGTGAATTGGTTTCATTTTTTCTAAATTAGGATTGTTCGCAACATGCCCGCATTTCCATACGTAGCCTGTTCTGTTGTGAATTGGTTTCATTTTTTCTAAATTAGGATTGTTCGCAACAAAAAAAGTTTGGGATCCTAATGCAGGAAGGTTGTGAATTGGTTTCATTTTTTCTAAATTAGGATTGTTCGCAACAAAGTTTCTGTAGAAAGTGTAGACAGCGCCGTTGTGAATTGGTTTCATTTTTTCTAAATTAGGATTGTTCGCAACCGGAACTGAGCACATACACCTTGACCTGAGGTTGTGAATTGGTTTCATTTTTTCTAAATTAGGATTGTTCGCAACAATTGCCAAATTCCTACGCCACTTACACCAGTTGTGAATTGGTTTCATTTTTTCTAAATTAGGATTGTTCGCAACTTGCGGAAAATACAATCCCAGGCCAGTTGGTTGTGAATTGGTTTCATTTTTTCTAAATTAGGATTGTTCGCAACGGGGGGATAAAATGATATACGGATATTTGCGTTGTGAATTGGTTTCATTTTTTCTAAATTAGGATTGTTCGCAACTGCTTTCTGCAAGTATTATATGGAATGTCGGTTGTGAATTGGTTTCATTTTTTCTAAATTAGGATTGTTCGCAACCAATCGCATCCGCGACTACCTCAACTATTGTTGTGAATTGGTTTCATTTTTTCTAAATTAGGATTGTTCGCAACGATTATAAGATTCATAAACTCTTCCCACCCGTTGTGAATTGGTTTCATTTTTTCTAAATTAGGATTGTTCGCAACATTCAGTTTTAAGCACGGCATCCGAATTAGTTGTGAATTGGTTTCATTTTTTCTAAATTAGGATTGTTCGCAACCCCATAAGTGCTTTTACGCAGTCATCATAGGTTGTGAATTGGTTTCATTTTTTCTAAATTAGGATTGTTCGCAACGATGGCTAATGTGCCTTGCATCGTGCTTGAGTTGTGAATTGGTTTCATTTTTTCTAAATTAGGATTGTTCGCAACTACGTAGGTTCGTTCGCATCTGTTCGCAGGTTGTGAATTGGTTTCATTTTTTCTAAATTAGGATTGTTCGCAACCTTTGTGTTTGTAACTTTCCTAATTTGAGCCACTTATGGAGGCTCTTAGAAATACAAAAAAGAGCGGATTTTAGGGAAATCTAGAATCCGTTTCTTATTTTAAAACATTGAAAGACCTTGCAAGTGAGGCTCTAAACAACCTAAATTTTAATAATCAGCTTTATTTGAAATAAAAATGCCTCTCTTTGCAGAGAGGCACACCCCAGAGATAGCCGAGGCACTAAATGTTTTCACAACGGAATAATCCTTATTGTGAATTGGTTTCATTAACGATAAATATACAAAATTTCAAAACATCTCCAACTGTACCGGACCTACCGGAGGTAGGCTGTCTTTTTTGCCATAAAAGATTTGCATATCACCGAACTGCTTGTCTGTTAAGTGCAAAATGCAAACTTTGCCATTTGGTTGTAAAAATTTTTTGACACGCTCAATATGAACTTCCATATTTTCCTTGCTTGCACAGTGTCGCCAATAAACGGAAAGTTGCCCCATAACAAAACCATCTTTTATAAGGTCTTTCCGAAATTGAGCATGCCTCCGCTTATCCTCTTTGGTTTCGGTAGGCAAGTCAAAAAATACCATTATCCACATAATACGGTATTGGTTAAGAGCACTTAGGTTCATAAATTCTCGGATATAGTATCTTTTTCTTTTTTCCTTCAAAACACGCAACAAGAGATGATGTAGTGCGAGTTAAAGCCACAAGCATAGGGCTTTTTTCTCGCTCAAAAAAACAATCGCAGGCAAGAATATTTAAGAGATGTTTTTTTATTTCAGAAGTTAGTTCCAAGGATAAATCTCCAAGTAAACCAAGTACTGCTAAATCCACATAAGGACGATAAGGTTCCATAATATCATCTGCTAAGCAGTATGCATTGTATTGATTTTTATGGAAAATTCCAAATGTTGGCAAAAGCCCGGAACCAACTAAGGCACGGGCAATTGCAGCTCTGACTATCGCATATCCATAGTTAAGCAGATTATTTGGCGGCTCACCTTCTGGTGAACGAGAGAAATTTTGAATATAATTTTCAAAAACAAGACTCCAATAATAAGATGCTGCCTGTGCTTCACAGTTATTTGTATCTCCACTATTCACGGTATTTGCCAAAAAATCCAATCGTTTGATATCTTTGCCTTGTCGTTTTAAAACTGCAGCCTGATTTATAATTTTTGCATGTACAGTTTGCTGCCAGAGCGACTTTTTGAGCGGTTCACTCGCTTCTATTTGTTTTTGAAACCTATTGCTTTGTAATGTGTTACCGTCTAAATTTAAAAACATCCCAACTGGTAAATGTTTTGAATTCGTTGTTATTATTGCCACATTATTTTCCAGTAATAGCGCTATTGCACTTTGTGTAATTGTAATTTGTTGATTATCTAATATTACAACACCAATATCTTCTATTGGGCGGGTTATCGTTTTTTCCGATGTTTTGATTACAAGTTGAGCATTTGAAGTGCTCAAATAAGCAGGATTGGAAAAATCAAGTGTTTGTTTAATCATATCTGTTTTCGGGTTTATTTATTCAGTATTCTCCAACTTGTATAATTTGCCCAATGTGATTAACACGAATTTTTACAATATATTTTAGTTTTTCCGTACTTTGATACAACTCCCAAGCAATTCCTCTTAATTGTTTTTCCATTTCCTTAGTTTCAAAAGATACTTTAGTTTCTAAATGATGTCTAAACATATAATTTTTTGAGGCAATTTTTTGTACTCTAAATAGATTTGGGCTAATCAAATGATAATTTTCAGGATTCATTAAATCAACTTTTTTCGGGTCAAACCCTGTTTTTTCATTCGAGAAAACAAAATATTCGTTTTGTTTCATAGTAAAAAGAAATTGCCAGCCCTCGCTTTGCTTATATTCCTTATCTATTACAGGTAAACCCGCATTGGCTCTTTTAACAGTGTCATAAAACGATACTACATTCTCCTGTAAATTTCCGTCTTCATCACGGTAAATTGCTACATGGTGATTATTGGAGGTACTTACAAAACCAACTGGCTGTTTATTGCCGTCCTTATCATGCTTATCGTGTAATGCTTCGACATTACTTACACCGAAAATAGTTACATACTTTATAGAAATCCTTTTTTTTTCATTCAGCCATATCGGATTTTCTTTTATATTGACAAACGCTTCTTTCGGATCATTATTGTATTTATTCAATCTATCTTTCAAAATTTCTCTTACTTTTACATCAACAACTTTTTCTACATTTAAATCTTTATCTATTGGTTTACGAATTGTATAAACGATTTCAAATGTAACAGTCTTCACTTTTTCCGGCATCTGTTTCGTATGCATATTGTCTAAATAAATCGGATTTTTGGCTAAACTATTTTTCCCCGTAAACGCTTTTTTAGGATCATTTTCGTTTTCTCGTAAACGTTTTAATAATGCCTCTCTGTATGCGAGTTTGGTTACTGTCAAAATTTTCGCTTCATTAAATTTTGCATTTATAGCTTCTTCTTTTACTACATTTTGTTTTTGGCTACCATAAATAGTTTCATTATGTAATTGTCCTCTTGGTGTTAATGTTTTTTGATTATTTACCTTATTTATATTTGTAGTGACAACTTTATTTTTTGCCTTAATAGAAACCAAAATCTTTTCCAATTGTTTTTTTGCTTCTACTCTAAAATTTTTTAATGGGATTGGCGGTAATGCTTTATTGTCATTAGTAAAATATTTTTGTTTTATACCATAAATTTCACTTGTAGAATCATAATGTGAATTTATATGATTAAAAAATTGAATATGAGCATATTTTGTAAAAGCAACTGTTAGTGCGTCCATTGCATGATGTCGGTGATCATTTCGTTTTGTCCATTCTTTTATTCTCTTAATTTTTTGTCCATCTTTGTTTTCTATTTCTTCTACAAGTCCAAGTCTTTCATATTTTGGAAAATTTAATTCTTGCATAACATTTACCAACTGCCAATCTTCACGCAAATGAGCCGTGACCGAACCAGTTGTAGGTACAACAACTCTGACTAACTCCTGTAACATTTCTCGTGCCTTTTTTGCTATGTACTGAGTATCTCTAATATCCCTATCAATAAAATCATCAGGAATATCCTTTTCTCTCCTTTTAAGGTTGTTATATTTTGCACGTGAAATTTTTTCTTGGTCAAAAAGATTTTTAATTTTTATTTCATAATCTGCTAATTCTTTTTCGCCTTTTTTAGCCATCCAATCATAGGCAGTAGAATTTCCTTTTTCTATATTTTCTTGCCTTTTTTCTAGAGTTTTATTACTAAAAGAATCATCAAAAAGCCGAGATTGCGGAATTATATGCTCAATATCAAAATCTTTGGTAAATAAGCTTTCTTGAGGTATATAAGTATTTGAATACAGAGTACGATAGCTATTGCTTGCGAGTTCTTCGTACAATTTATAACGAATAATATCGTTTTTACTTGTATTTGCAATGTTAAATGGAGCAGACTGCAAAAGTTTTTTTATTCTTTCATTTTCTTTTGTTGCATATGCTATGCTGGCAGCCATTTCCTCTCTTTCTTTTGCCCCCTTTTTTAATTCTCTTGCTAATTCTATTCTAATCTCATCAGGTTTGCCATAAATATCAATTATGGAATTTATAACATTTACCATTTGATTAAGAATTTTTTCCACAACTGGATTTCGCAAAGAGTTTTTTGGCAAAATTTCCAATCTATTTTTGAGTATTTTATTTTCAATTTGTTCTTTTGTTAAAGAACTTTTAGAGAATGCATAACCCGCAAGTTCACACGCTTCGTTATATTGTTTACCATTTTTTAGATGAGGTAAGATTTTTTTAATTGCCCTTGCAGATAGATTCCCATAATCATCCAAAAAAGTTATATTGGAAAGTTTCTTTGCAATGTCTGATGGATAAACATATTTTTTTTCTAGTTTTTCAGCCAAATTTGAATTTTCACTTTCCCAAGAATAGAGCAAATGCCAAAGTTCATTTAGTTTCTCGTCTGCTAAAGTTTTGTTCAAAATTTCGCAAATTTTCGCTCTTGTTTTATTGCCTTCTATTTTTTCTTTATAATTCTCTATTGAATAATTTTTTGCTCTTTTTTCAAATAAAATTTCCAATGCTTTTTTTGTGCTTAAACTCTCTGCTTTTTGTAATTCAGCAAATAATTTTTCCTTTTCTTCTTTACTTAAAAGTGTAATCTCACCTGAATTTTTATCTGTAACTTCAATGTTGTTTAAAATTTGCCAAATTTTAAATTCTTGAAATAAAGGTGAAGAACGAGGAATAACACGGTTTCCAATGATTTTTATCTTTTTTTTCCCGTCAATTTCAACTTCAATTTTACGATTTTCAAATTCGCAGAAACTTATTAAATTTTTTTGACTTTTTAATTTACGTTGGTAGAAGATTACTACATCTCTAATTTCTTTTTTTAAAGTTTCTGTCAATTCTATGTGAAATTCTGCTTGTTTGCTCCACAAAGTTTCGAATTCATCTAAATAATCCTGACGATAAAATATCATATTTCGTAAACTTGTATTTGAATTTTTATCTAAAATTGCCATTAGGTATTGCCCAACAGTTTGTTTATTAAAATAAAGTTCTTTGCTTCTATCGCTGATTTTGCCCAAATAACCACTACTACCATTTATTTGCGAATTTATCTTTTGTAAAACTATAGCTAAATATTCTAAATCTATTTTTTCATTTAAGGCTTTTGCTCGCCATTCATAATTTTCTTTTTCTTGTTCTCCTTTATCTCCATTTCTTTTAGCACCAACTATACCAAAAGGTTCTCTACAAATAGCCCAAGTTTGTTTTTCATTTTTACCTTGTAAATTTTCTTTTAATTGCACAATCAATATGTCAGGATAAAATTCCTTTTGTTTTTCCCAAATTCTATTAAATTCTGTTTGTAGATCAGAGCGGTAAAAATCAGGTAACAATGCTTTTGTATTTTTCCGTAAAAGTTCCAAACAATATTCTCCGGGAGTTAAATTTCTATCGTACAATTCTTCTGCTATTTCAATTCCGTCTATTAAAGTTCCTTCTTCAGTATTTTTTGCCTTGCGACTACTTTTATAACCACGTTTTTTATTTATCATCAGTAACACGCGGGCAAATTGCTCCAGCGAAATTTCTTCTTTAGCCGCTTTGGCTCTTAGACGGTATGTTTCAAAAGTAGTTCTATTGCCATTTTCAGACAAAATGCTTTCGTTAGAAATAAATTTGTATTCTTTCAAGATTTCTATCAAATTTTCACGGCGAAGTTTATACCGTTGCAAATTACGGCGCATACTACGCTTGAGAGTTCTTCCTGCATTAGGAGAAATTCCTTTACCGCCTGCGAAATCTTTTTCCGGCTCCTTTGATTCCTTCCCTGTTTTTGTGCTGACAAAATTATCATAATTAATAATTCTGACTCCCAACAGAACAATTGAAGAGCTTTCCTCATCATTTTCCGCTTCGTTCACCAACGCCCAGCCAATGCTGCTGGTTCCCAAATCCAAACCGAGTATTTTTTTCATATAGGATAATATAGTAAAATAGCAAATATAATCGCATATTTTTCTATCTCTTTCATTCCACCCCAAAATCCTCCGAACGAAAATTACTATAATATCTACCGTTTTCCGCATCTCTGCCGCCTTTGTAATACATTTCATATTCATCCTTCCAGATTTCTTTTTTCGTCTTTTTATCGTCCAAAACTTCCATTGTCCCTATTAGCATCACGCCTCGGAAACACCATTCATCCCAAAAATCCCCACCTTCACTCCCAATTTCCCAATCATTAACCCCTTTACCAAATAACAGAAACTAAATTTATTATGCTATGATTCTAACCGCCATTGCAATCATTTTTGTACTCGGATATTTAGCTATTGCCCTTGAACATTATATCAAGGTAAATAAATCCGCAAGCGCGCTTTTTTTGGGAGCGGCGCTTTGGCTGGTATGGTTTAGATTTCAAGGATCTCCTCATGGAGACGGTTTGGAACTCGTTTCTCATCAGTTGTTTGATACCTTTGGCGATTTGTCTCAAATTTTATTCTTTTTAATGGGTGCTATGACTATAGTGGCTGTAATAGATGCAAACGATGGTTTTTCATTGATAACTTCTCGCATAAAAACCGATAATGCAAAAACTCTAATGTGGATAATCTCATTTATAACTTTCTTTTTGAGCGCAGTTTTGGATAATTTAACAACAACCATAGTCATGGTGACTCTCTGCCGCAAAATGGTTGATGATACAAAGGACAGGCTATTTTTTACCGGCTTAATAGTTATAGCGGCAAACGCCGGCGGCGCATGGAGCCCAATTGGTGATGTGACCACAACTATGCTTTGGATTGGCAAACAGATTTCCGCAGTAGGCATTATAGAATCCTTATTTTTGCCAAGCATAATTTGTCTCTTAGTCCCCGTTATAATTGTCAGTTTCATTGTTAAGGGCAAAGTTCGCTCGAAATCGGCACAGGCAGAATTAGTAACGCAAAAACCGTCTTCGTATGAGAAAAATACACTTTTCACTGTCGGTATCGGCGGCCTTTTAATGGTACCGGTAATTAAAACTTTTTTCCATGTTCCGCCGTATATTGCCATGTTTTTTGTTTTGGGTGTTCTATGGATTGTCACTGAACTTTTGGGGCGCAAATATGCTTACGATGTAGATCGTCTGAGTATTTTTCATGCTCTTAAAGAAATTGATATGTCAAGTGTTTTGTTTTTTGCCGGCATTATGCTTGCCGTAGGATGTTTGGGTTCAACGGGCCAGCTTGCAGCTTTGGCAAAAATATTGGATGAGAACATTGGCGATATCCGCATAATAACTCTTGCCATTGGCACTCTTTCCGCTATTGTTGATAATGTTCCGCTCGTTGCCGCAACAATGAAAATGTATGTCATAGATAACGCTTCGGATATTTTCAGAGAAGACGGCTTGTTTTGGGGGTTTGTATCCTATTGTGCCGGCACAGGCGGAAGTATGCTAGTCATAGGTTCTGCAGCAGGAGTTGCGGCTATGGGCATGGATAAAAATTTGACTTTTGGTTGGTACCTTAAAAGAATAACCCCACTAGCCGCTTTGGGTTATGCGGCGGGGGCAGTGGCGTATCTCATACCTTGAACTTATCCATAGCCATCCGCAACTGTTCGGACATTTTGAATAAATCATCTGCGCTTTGATTCACTTGCAAAGCTCCTTGCGAATTCTCCTTTGCCGCTTGGCTCATGCCAACAACATTATGGCTTACATTGCTTGCGCCCTTTGCTGCTTCTCCCGCATTGCGGCTAACATCGTTTGCGCCGTGCGCTACCTCGCCTATAGCGCTGGCCACACGCTTTGCGCCCGTGTTCGCCTGCGCTACATTGCTCGCTATCTCGTTGCTGGCCTTGGTTTGCTGGTCAACATAGCCGGCTATGGATTCAATAGATTGGTTAATCTTAATGATAATATCAGATACATCGCTGATAACCTTAACCGCAGTCCCGGTTCCTTGCTGAATGCCGTCTATTCTGCGTGCGATATCGTCTGCGCTTTGAGCGCTTTGGTTTGCAAGTTCCTTGATCTCACCGGCTACAACTGCAAAACCCTTGCCGGCTTCGCCTGCGCTCGCCGCCTCAATGGTTGCATTAAGTGCAAGCAAATTTGTTTTGTCCGCTATGCTTTTGATTACATCGGTAACCTTGCCGATTTCCTTTGCCGCAGTACCTAGTTTGCTCATCACATCGGTTGCATCGTTGGATTTTGCCGTTGCATCTCCCGCTACTTTGCGGGCTTCGCCGGCATTGCTCGCTATTTGGCTTATGCTTGCGCTCATCTCTTCAACAGCACTGGCTATTGTATTCATATTTGTGCTCATCTGCTCTGCGGCGCCGGCCACCTCATTAGCGTTGACAGAAGCCTCTTCTGCGCCGCTTGCCATTGCGTTTATGTTCACCGCCATCTGCTCCGTTGTGCTTGCAACAGTATTGCTTTGAGTCACGGCCTTTTCCGAGCCGCTCGCTAACTGCTTGCTAACGGCGGATAATTCCTCGGAAACAGAGGCTAAGGAAACCACTATCTTTTTCACCTCGCCAATGGGGATTCTTAGAGCCTCCATAAGTTTGTTGAAGTAGCGGGCTAAATCCCCGATTTCATCTTTAGATTGAACCTTGATGCTCTGCGTGAGGTCGCCTTCGCCCTCGGAAATGTCTTTTAGGGTTTCTGTTACCTTAACGATGGGTTTAACCACGCCGCTCAGGACAACAAAAAGGATTATTGAAGATACAATTATGGCAAGCACCGCAATGATAACGGCATTTCTGGTTGCAGATCGTATTGGGGTCAAAATATGATCTTCGGATATAACCACCATTACCGACCATGTAGTACCGGAAGTGCCGAGGGTGAAAGGCAAAACAACAAGCTCTACTTTTGAACTCAGCACGGGTGAATATGTATTTAACTGGTATTCTCGCCCTTCCTTAACGGCAAGATTAGCGGCATCAGCATGTTCGCCGAATATTGTTTCCGCTTCTTTTAGCGTTTTGCCAACCCGCTCCGGCACCTTGTGCCCCAAAATAAACCCGTTGCTGGCAAAAATTGTTAAAGCGGCAATTTCCGGATTCTCTTTCATCACTTGCTGAACTGCGGGCTGTATCACCGATAAGTCCAAAAGATAGCCAACACCGCCTACCGTTTCTTTAGTGCGAGGATTGATTATAGGAACCATCAATCTGAGCAAAAGAAAGTCTTTTCCACCCATATTCCTGATAATGGGCTGCTCTACTCTATCATTCTTTGAATTGGTACCGTTGATATAAGCCATTGAAGGGGCAACATCTCCGGTAGTGCGAACTTGCAGACTTCCTGATTCCCTAGTATAAGTTGTGGCATATTGACCGGTGGGGGTAGAGCCGGGCCTGCCTATGTATTCGGCGTCCATGCCATCTACGGCGTTGGGTTTCCAAACGGAGTATAATTGAAGAATATAGGGGTCGGCAGTTATGACTCCCTTCATCATATCATCAAGGCGGTCCCGTCTGGTTTCCGCCGGCATATTCTCATATTCCCCCATTACCTCTGCGAGAATGTGCAGCGCTTGCAAACGGGTATCTTGCCGCCCTTTCCAATATGTAGCCTGGTCGGTTGCAAGATATCTAATCCCCTGGATGCTGAGATTGCGGCTCATGCTAGACATTTCATTGACCAGCAATACGGCGATTCCGGTCACTACAACCACTAAAATGGCTGTTACAAGTAGGCTTAATTTGGCTTTGAGTTTCATTTGTCTAAATCTCCTCAATTATTAGGAACTTTCAATATAGTAAACTAATCCGTGGCGTACAGCTTCCGCACCGCATTCGTAATGTCTCCGCTTTTGATGGGGGATAAAATACATTCAAATTTTGGGAAATCATGCTTTATTTTTTCTACTCTGTCGCTTTCTTTGTAAAATATAAGTATAACCTTGGGATACAGGGTAGCTATTCTCTGTATTTGAGTACTCGTAAAGCGGTCTGCTTCGGCTATCAGCAAATCATGATTGCTTAAGCTCAAAAGAACTTCTATGTCGGTAGATTCAGTTGGAATTCCATTAATGGTTTTAATGCCATCGCTCATGAATTTCAATACTTCCTTGCTTTGGTTGTGAACGGCAACTCTTTGATTTTCCTTGTTAAAAAACCTCTTGTAAAAAGATTCTTCTTTTGTTTTTACAAATAGAGTAAAATAAAAGCAACTGCCGTGATTATTGCTTTTAACCTCTAAATTAGAACCCATGGCCTTCAAAATGTCTTGCGATATTGAAAGCCCTAATCCGGAGCCTTCGTATTTTCTGGAACGTCCCTTATCTACCTGTTCAAAAGGTTTGAATATTTTTTCGATATTCTCTTTTGAAATGCCAATGCCAGTATCTTTTATTTCAAAAAGAATTTTGCAACCGTCTTCATAGGGTATATGGCTGGCAATTAATTTTACCGTGCCTTTGTTTGTGAATTTGAGCGCATTGCTCACCAAATTTACCAGAACCTGCTTTAACTTGACCGGGTCTGTTTTTATAAATCTAGGGATTTTAATAGACGGCAGAACATAAAACCTGATAGGCTCCCTGGAAATCTTGATATTCTTGTAAAGCAAATAATGCCTGCAAACACTTATCAAATCGTCAAGCAAGGAAAATATGTTAACCCACTCTTCCTTAATTTCAAGGGTTCCGGCTTCAATTTTTGAAAAATCCATTATATTGTTAAATGTATCGCGCAAATGATAGGAGGATGTTTCTATGGTTTTGCACCATTCCATTTGCTCATCGCTCAAATTTGTGCTTTTGCTCAAAAGCAGTTCGGAAAATCCCAGTATTGAATTAAGAGGCGTTCTTATCTCATGGCTCATGTTTGCCAAAAACAAACTTTTTGCCTTATTCGCTTCCTTAACAGTGTTTATTTCCTTCAACAGTTTTCTGTTTGAGCGTTTGAAATACGCATAAAAAGCAAAACCTAATAGCACTATGATAACAGACTCTGCAATTATTACATTCATCATGTTAGATACATAACCCTGATATCCCAGATATGCGTTAGCCAGCCATGAATCCGCCTTAGAATCCGTTTTATTGAGCCTGATTGTTTCTTGTGGAAGTTTGTCAAAACTCAGATGTCTGCTGAGCGCAGCTTTATCGTCAAGCATGGGTATATTTGCATTTCTTTGAAAACCCGGTCTGTAGCTGCCATTGCTGGCTAGGATAGCCGCAGCGATTAATCCTGTATTTTTTCCCATTAAGGGGGCAAAAATCACATTGCCGCCAACCACTCCGTTTTGTACCCCTACGTCCCAAAAGGAATATACGGGGGCATTGCTATGCTCGTTCACGTATTCGGTTAATACTTGCCATAAGTTATGCGAAACATTAGCAGAATCGCTAAGATTTGTACCGGCAAGTACAACTGCGTCCCGTGTGGAATCGAGTAACGAAAGAAATTTAGGAATACTCGCCCATACCGGCTCTTTCCATACTTCCAAATTTATCTCTCTTTGATTAATATACGAATCCGTATTGAGTTGTTCCCTTATATCTTGCCCGGCTTGGGTATTATCGGTTATGAATATAATCCTTTCAATTTTATTCTGCATACGATTTATAAAATCTATTTGCGCAGCTACATCATAATATTCATAAACACCCGACCACAAGGAATTAGCGGAATCCACGGTCTTAGCTTGAGTTCGGCTTATTGCGCAAGACACAATGGGGATTTCTTCCCATAACCGTTTTTTGAACCGTTTTGCAAAATCAAAAGCCGGGTAATCAACAGTTATCACCGCATCAAATTTAAAGTCTCTGTACTTGCTTTCAAGCGTCTTGTAAACTTCCAAAATTTCCAATTCAGACGTTGCTATAATATTTATGTATTCAATATGAATTTTCACATTGCTGCTTTCCGTTAAAACATCTTGTATGCTTTGAATGATTTGATCTGCCCATGGAAAATTTTGATTGTAAGAGTGTAATATAAGCACGTTTTGCTGCGGTGACTTTGCAAAAATTGCAATTTCAAGCAATAAAACAGCAAAAATCGTTGTTTTTTTGAATGCTTTACAAAAGGGCATGGGGGGAAGATAGAAACCTCTCATAAAAGGAGCCATATATTGGGCCGACTGTATGTTTATCACCTCAAATCAAACTTATAAGACAAAGCCTTGCCGTCAGTTTCCAGCACTAAATGGTAAGAACCGGCGGGGAGGCTTGCCCCGCTCCAATCAATGTTATTGGCACCGGCTGGCAGTTTCCCTAAATTCTTCTGCCAAACAGTTGACCCCTTGACATTCAAAACCGCAATCCTTGAGTTTTTTGCTTCATTGGCAAGGGAAAAGGAAATTGTGCTAAAGTTAGCGAAATTCAACGCATTGGCTGCTGGCGTGGACTGGACATTGGCCGGGGATTCTTTTTTCAAAGAAATTTGATGAATCTGCTTGGGATTCAAACTTTCCATATTGGAGCTTATGAGCAGCCCTTTCTGCATAAGCCCCAGAAACTCATAGCCATCGCCTATTTTTTGCGAGGCCAAGTAATTAAGGTCTTCCACGTTCAGGTTCTTGCTTTTGCCAAGCCATGCGGAAATGTCTTGATTTTCAATATCCTGAACGGAAATCAAAGCTCGTTTTGCGAAAATGCTTATGCTTTCCCCGCTTCTGCTGACTTTCAAATCAACGGAAGAGCCTGAATTCCCTCTGAGCAGAGAAATCTGTTTTTCAGGAACCACGGAAGATAGAAGCGTTCCGTTCACGGAAATTATCACGTCCCCCGCTTGCAGCCCTGCTTGGGCGGCTGGCGAGTTGGGCAGCACGGAGGCAATGCTCGCCCCGTTTTTGCCCGGATAAACGGAAATGCCAAAGCCGCCGAATGATTCGGATGCTTGGGTGATAGCTACCGTGCATAATGCGGCAATGACTGTTGTTGAACTGATGAACTTTTTCATAAGGGTCTCCTTAACTAATTGTTAACTCCAAGCAAATCTTGTGTAGAATAACGTACCGAAGTACCTTGGAAATCGTCAAAATAAGCACTATACTCACTGATATACATAGAGGCGTATGTGCTGTCAAATTTGAAATTCAAAGTGTCAATTTTATAAATTTTATTTCTCGCATCCATTACATAATTCACGTTCCATCTTGTTATACGTTCATAGATATGTCTGCCTAGGCTGCTTGTATCTTTAACAACATTGTTTACGGTTAATTCAAAATTATTTGCTGTTTCATTACCTTTAATGCAAACTAATTCGCCTCCAATATAAGATATATTCGCATAATCATATTTATAATCATAATAACCTTGTTGTTGTTCCTCATTATATACCCACTCTCTTTTCATCTGACTATTTCCGCATTTAGACAGCCATTCATATTCCCCGGAAAAATTAAATTGTTTTAACTGCCTGCTTTCTGTTTCCAATATATAGCTCGGTTCGCCAATTAAAAGTATATTTCCGTTTGTAAAAGGTCTGGCTATATCCCACCGCCCATTACCGCTATAATCAATAAGTTCCACTTTCTTTGTTCCTATTTTCCAAAAACCGAACTTATTATGATTTCTATCAAATACTAGCACGGAAGAGTGTTTAAAATAATCATTAACTATCCTTAAATTATAATCCAAAGTATCTCCCCATATAGGTTCTTGTTTTTCCCTATAGTTAACCAAAAACAATCCAACATGAAAATTTGCGATTTCTCTTTCAGTACGGCACCCCTCAAAACCGCATTCCTTCCACTCTTTGTAATAAGCTTTATAAATTGCCAAAACAGCCAAAGAATCATCCACTATGGATATTATTCTAGGGTCATCCCACTCCCCCCACTTATATTCAGCCTCGTCTTTGTCATAGCCAATGCCGTCAATACTCACACATCCCAATAAAACAACGCACAAAACCGCAAGCAAACTCCGTTTCATAATTGCCTCTTTTTATTCCTTTATGGAATACAATGGCTGCAAAAGATTTGGGCCGTTGTAGCTTTCGCATTCCGCAACACTAGGCTCTCTGCCGAACAATATATTCCCGTCTTTATCTTTGAGAGCAATGCCGCAAACAGTTTTGTCAAACAAGCCCCAGTCGGTCAAATGCAAGCCAATATTGCCTTCGCTGACGGAATCTCCCGGATACAATATATGCCTGTCAAAATGCATATCCAGCATCCAAACAGTGCCGTTTATGTTTTGGGCAGAGGCTTGGGATTCCGGCGTATACCATGCGTCAGGAGATGGAACGGCAAGATTTTTTCCTTGCGGGACACGGAACCAAAGCTGGGCATGGTAATCCGAAAGAGCCACGGAGCCGGTATTCTTGACAGTCACTCTCGGTTTGAAAGCATTGGTTTCCCACGGGGAATCGTCTTTCCACGCAATTGTTCCCTTAGGCGTTGGGATTATGCCATTGTCTTCGCTCTCATAGCCCGGAGCCTCGCTGCCCCAAATTATTTTGTCGTTTTTGTCGAAAACAACGATTTTGCGGTTCAATTGCACGAGTCCAAGGCTGTAGTCCGCAGACCAATCGTCAAAATGGTCTTGCTCATACCAATCAGAGTAATGAACCCTTATCTGCCAGCCGTCCGCAGAGGGATAGAAAGTCTTCGGGGCTATTTTCTGGTTTCCGACATCAAGCACAAAACGCCACTGGTCGCCACCCAAGTTTTCCAAGGAAACAGGAACATAGGGATAGTCAACCACAACCCTGGGTACTCTTGCCGGATCTGCGGTAAAATAATAGGCTACTTTTGAAAATTCAAGAGTGTCTTCGGTTACGTTGAAAACCAAGAGACGAGGCCTGGAAGTATTGCTTTCGTGTTCCCCTCTTGCTTCGCGATGCAAAACTCCAAGCGTGACAGGGGCGAGCCTGTGACCGGGCGGAGGCGTGGCGGGTTTCTGGGTTTCTGGGTTTGTTGCTGTTGCGCTGCCTATTATCACGGGAGACATTGCTGAACCGCTGGCTATGACTGTCGCCGTCAAACTGCCGGGAAGCTCCGGCAAAAAGTAACCTTTTTGCAAAGCTCTGCCTGAGTAATTTGTAAAGGAAACATAAATTGAATCGCCTTTGCGAGTCATTGAGGGTTGCATAACAAATTCCGGGCCTAGCAAAAGTTCGGTTTTCTCCGTTCCGCCATATTTCAAAGTTATCGAAGAGCCTTTGCCGGGCTCGTATGTGGCGGTAAGCACAGTTTCGTCATTTGCAGAAAGAGAAAATGCCTGTATGCCCTCTGATATGTAAACCGGAGCCAAGTTAAAATCGCCTGCAACATCCAAATACCTTTCGTTAAATCCGCCTTTCCCTATTGTTCCCGAAAGCTTCAGAACAGAATCGCGACCTCCCTCCTTCGCTGCCCTGAAGGCCTTGTCGCAAGCAGGGGATAAAGCGCAGAGAATGTCTAAGCCTTGCTGGGGAGCACCACTGTAATTTCCAAATGGGCCATGAAGCACAGGCTCCCAAGGAGCAAGGGCGTCGTGTATGACGTAATTGCGAGGAGCCAAAAAATGTTCGTTGTCAGGCGTGTTGCCATTATTGATAAACTTTTGGCTGCTTGCCTCCACAACAGCATCGCCATGCTTGAGCCAATCGTTTTGAATGCTGACTAAAGCATTCAAAAGCCCTCTGTCAAATTCAATATTGGAAATTTTTTGTTTTTTCATTTCCCATGCATATCTTCTCAAAACTGCACCCACAGCAAAACAATTCGGATCCTTATTCTCAGCAACACAAAACTTGTCAGCATTTTCGCCGGCCATCTCAAAGAGATCAGGCAATATCTTATGTGCAGAATCCGAATACATTGAAAGTAAAGTTACCCTGCTGCCGTTTGGACGTAGCGGAAATAATCCATCTTTATTGCGTTCATTTAAGTCCATCATAAAATCATCGCTTTTATCCAAATGACTGCCTGATTTGCGAGGCTCGGCAAGCCTGTCTTTAAAGCCCTCTGGTATTTTAATGCTGCCTAAATTCATGGTCTGGTTGAATGGCCCAATAATATCCAAAAATAATTCCGGTTTGTAAGCACCGAGGTATGGACCTTTTATCGTAAGTGAAACATCCGTTGTTGCCGCTATTATTGGCCCTGCTATTGCTCCTACTCCAAGCCCTAAAATGGCTCCTGCCTCTCCGAAAATAGCCGCTCCCGCAATTGTAGGAATTGTTAATGCTTGCCAATATACATTCTTATATATTTCCCAAAAACTCACATCAACATCGGCTTCTACCAAGGTATGGTCAACAGGGTTTTCAATGTCATTTATTATTACAGCGACCCCAGGAAATTCATGTGCTATTTTGCTTAAATTTCCCCTTTTCGTTGCAAGCGCGCTGCCGAAATGCGGGGTGTTTACGGTTATTATGCGATTTATATGGTTGGCTGCGTTCTCGGTTCCTTGCGGGCCTACAGGATTTTCCCGCAAGCCTCTGAGCATCTCTCTGATAACCAATCCTCCTTGGCTATGGCCGACCAAATCTATTTGGTATTTGTCGCTTGATTTCCAATTCACGCCTAATTTCCCATAAAAATCATCCATAACCGCCTCTATTTTCTCGTAAAGACTGCGAGACTGGGACAAATTTGGATCATTTCCCCAATGCGGTTTTGCGTCTACCCAATTGTTTCGTATCATTTCGCCGGGCGATTGGAAGAAATAGATGCCGTTGCTGTTTATACTATGCACCACTTTGCCATTAAATACGCTATCTTCTTTTTTTGTATACAAATTATTGCTACGGGCGAGTATATCTGGCAAACTGCCATTTTCGTATTTTTCCACTTTGCCATCTTTAAACCCAGAAGTCTCTATCTTAACTCCCCAAACTTTATAATTATCGTTTAGGCCATGTATAAGCAGAACGGGGCGGGGCAGTTTGCCCGGAACGCCCATATATTCATAGTCAGGAATAGCCACTTTTTGGCTTTCCCACATTTTATAAATTGCCGAAGTATCCAATCTAGCGATTGTATAAGCTTGCCACATTCCGTGTTTGGCATCTTTAGTTATGGTGCCATTTGCATTGATATATTCATTAGGTGACAAATTTCGTATCCAATCATAAGCCTCGCTCGCCATTCTCCTGCCTCGTGTATAACCACCAATATTACGTTCTATAAGTGATCTGCTGCTTGTAATATACCGAGTTCCTTCATATGTAAGATTATTGAGGCACGTTATCTCGTAATCAACCTTTACCACATGGAATTGGCAATCCCATTGACTTAATGGACTCCCATCAAAAAGACTTGATTCCACAAATTCATATTGCAATTTCATAGCCAAGCCGGTAACTTTGAAATCTCTTGGCTTCACGCAATAATTTTTAGTAAAATCGTAATCTTCATTGTGGGGTTCTTTGAATGGCCATGCAATGATTTTATGTGAAGGCAAAGGCGAAGATAGGATTGTGTAGCCTGCTTTCATGCTATTTATAATATCTGTAGCATCGCTCTCGCTTATGGCTTGTGATATGCCATGGAAAAAAACAAAAAACACAACCGTAAATACAACTCTGGCGTTTTTCATATAATCCTCTCCGTTAACTAAAAAGTAGAAATATTCTTTAGTTTTGTCAAGGGATGTTTTTAGGGATGTTTTTAGGGATGTTTTTAGGAGCACGGAGGCACGAATGACTGTTGAACTGATGAACTTTCTCATGAGGGTCTCCTTGACTAATTGTTAACTCCGAGCAAATCCTGTGTTGAATAACGCATTGAACCACCTTGATTTCCGTAAAAATAAGTACTAATATCTTCACCGATATACATAGGAACATAATTTCTGTCAAATTTGAAATTCAACGTGTCAATTTTATGAATTCTATTTGACTTATCCTTTGCGTAAATTCCGTACCAACCTGTTATACTTTCATACAAAAAAGTATTGCTTAGGCTACTTGTATCTTTAACAGCATTGTTTACGATTAATTCAAAATTATCTGCCGTTTCATTGCCTTTAATGCAAACCAATTCGCCTCCAATGTAGGATATATTCATATAATCATATTTATAATCATAGTAACCTTGCTGTTGTTCCTCATCATACACCCATTCTCTTTTAATCCGACTATTTCCGCATTTAGACAGCCATTCATATTCCCCGGAAAATTCAAACTGCTTTAACTGCCTGTTTTCTGTGTCCAATATATAACTCGGTTTACCAATTAAAAGCACATTCCCGTTTGGAAAAGGTCTGGTATTGAAATAACCATTATATCCATGACCGCTATAATCAACAAATTTTACTTCCTTTGTTCCTATTTTCCAAAAACCGAACTTATTACGATTTCTGTCAAATACCAGCACGGAAGAATCTCTGAAATAATCTTTAGCTATCCTTAAATCATAATCCAAAGTATCTCCCCACACAGGTTCTCGTTTTTCTCTGTAATTAACCACAAACAAGCCAACGTGGTAATTCGCAACTTCCTCGTCAATACGGCAACCCTCAAAACCGCATTGATACCACTCTTTATAATAAGGTTTATAAATCGCCAAAACAGCCAAAGAATCGTCCACTATGGATATTAATCTAGGGTCAGCCCATTCGCCCCACTTATACTCAGCCTCGTCCCTGTCATAGCCAATGCCGTTAATGTTATTCTCGCACCCGAATAAAACAACGCAAAAAACCGCAAGCAAGCTCTGTTTCATAGTTTCCCCTCGTGTTTTATTTCCTCCTTGTAATCTAATACATAATCTTTTGAATGCGCTATCTCCACAAACCCCGTTCCCCGCTTGCTAAGGAAATCCCTGTTTGGCATTCCACCCAGCCCCGTGCTGCAGGAGCAGAGGAACAACGCAAAAACTATAGCAAAAAACGCTTTCATCAAAAAGCCTCTTCTTTCGTTTTCGGTGGCAAATTTAGCAAATTTTTGCTGGTTTGTCAAGGGGTATTTTTGCTAATCTACCCTACTGCAGTAATCTCTACTGCAGTAATTTCTTGACAAATCCGAAAAAAATTTCTATATTTGCCTTACCTGCAAAAAACAGGTACCTTCCGCTCCTAATGTTGGGGGCGGGCTAAGTCCATAGGGAGAACATTTATGGGTATAAAAGATTACGAAACCATGGTTGTTATAGACGCCATGATTTCCGATGAGGCAATAGAGTCGGAAATAGCCTCTGTTGAAAAAAAGATACTGGCGCACTCAGGAGAAGTCAAGAGATGCGACAAATGGGGCAAGCGCAAGCTAGCTTATGCAATCCGCAAACAAACGCACGGCTTTTATGTGATATTCTATTACAAAGCAGATAGCGGCATTGTTTTGGATTTGGAGCGCGGTTTTAACATAAACACAAATATCCTGCGCTTTTTAACGCTTGCCGATTATCCGCTTACCGAGATAATTTACAACCAAGACCATGTGAGCAGTACAGAAGACACTGTTGGCTTTGACCTTGACTATGGAGATGCAGACTGATGAACTTTGAAGAAAAAAAGAACGAACGCAACAACGTTCCGCGCAAAAAAAACTGCTGGTTCTCTGAGAATAAAATCAGCTTTATAGATTACAAAGACGAAGCGATGCTCCGCCGTTTTCTCTCAGACCGTGGCAAAATTCTGCCCCGCCGTTTGTCCGGAACGTGCGCAAAACATCAACGTGAGCTTGTTGAAGCCATTAAACGTGCCCGTCACGTGGCGTTGCTTCCATTCGTAGCGGATTCTTTGAGGTAAGGGAGGAACCATGGAAGTTATTCTTAAAACAGAAGTCCCGCATTTGGGAAAACTGCTCGATGTGGTTCAGGTTAAAAACGGCTTTGCCCGCAATTACCTGCTCCCCCGCAACCTTGCAGTGCTGGCTACCAAAGAGGCAAAGCACTCTCTGGAAAAGAACCGTGCCGCTATGGAAGCCTTGTTCCGCAAAGAACTTGCCGCCTCCGAAGACGTTGCCACAAGAATTTCCGCTACGCAGATAACCATAGAGCGCAGCGTTGTGGAAAACGAAAGGCTTTACGGCTCGGTTTCTGCCTCCGATATTGCCGCTGCTCTTAAAGCTTTGGGCTTTAACGTAGCAAAGAGGCAAGTTGCCTTGCAGGAGCCTATAAAGCAGCTCGGCAATTACTCGGTTCCGGTTAAAGTATTTTCCGGTGTGGAAGCCACCGTTTCCGTTTGGGTTACGAATAAGGCGAAATAGCTTTTGAAAAAAGTCTTCGTTGACGGCAGGGAAGGCACAACGGGTTTGCAGATAATGGAAAAACTGCAAGCCCGCAAAGATGTGGAGATTTTGGAAATTGAACCGGAGCTTCGCAAAGACCCTGCACGCAAAGCCGAGCTTTTGAACGCAGCCGATGTCGCTTTTTTATGCCTGCCCGACGAAGCCGCAAAGGAAGCCGCTTCGCTTGTAAACAATCCAAATACCATTGTAATAGACACAAGCACGGCACATCGCACAAATGATGCTTGGGCCTATGGCTTGCCGGAACTCTCTTTGCAGCACAGGGAAAAAATCAAAAATTCAAAAAGAATAGCAAATCCGGGCTGCCATGCAACGGGTTTTTTGCTCGCAGTCCATCCGCTCGTGACACGTAGCATAGTGAAAACGGATGAAAATTTGAGTTGCTATAGTTTAACAGGCTATAGCGGCGCAGGAAAAAAAATAATAGCCGAATATCAGGAAAATTTTAAGCACATTAAATTTGAATCCGAATCTGTTTTGGCTTCAAAACCTTATGCTTTAGGGCTTCGCCACAAGCATTTGCCGGAGATGCAAAAAAATGCCGGGCTTTCAAAACCGCCTTTATTCAACCCGATTATCGGGCCGTACTGCCAAGGAATGGCGGTAACTGTAAGCCTGTTTCCCAGTATGCTGAAAGGCTTAAACTCCTTTGATGAACTGAGAGAATTTTTAACGGATTATTATAAAGGTTGCGAATTTGTGAGCGTTGTTCCTGCAAGCGAGAACCCTGCCATGCTGGATCCCACAATTTGCAACGGAACAAATAATGCGAAAATTTTTGTGTTCGGGCACGAAGTTCATGGGCAAATCACCGTGGTTTTAGATAACCTAGGCAAGGGAGCCAGCGGCGCAGCCCTTCAGAATATGGATTTATAAAACTCCCATTGGGCATTTGTCATTTTTTCCAGCGTGTAGTTCTTGCTGTGTTCTGTGCAAAAGTTTCGCATTTGTTTGTATTCGGGCGTTTTAAGCATTTCGCAGCATTGTTTTAATTGCGCATTCCAAATTTCCAAATCCCTGAAAGGCAGAACCCATCCGCATTTTTCTTTTGCGCTTCTGATTATGTCTTGAGGCCCGCCTTTATCGGTTACGAGCGCAGGGGTCCCGCTAGCGAGAGATTCAACAATCACATTTCCAAAGGTATCCGTTGCGCTTGGGAATAAAAAGAAATCCGCATTGGCGTAGTACTGCGCAAGTTCTTTGCCCGCTTTTATTCCGGCAAAGTTTACATTCTTATAATCTTTCATGTTTTCTTTTAAGGTATCTAAGTACCAGCCGCCACCCACAAAAGTCAGTTCCGCATTTTGGTTTTCTTTGCAAAATTCTTTCCACAAAATTTCCAAAAAAGGAATGTCTTTTTCGGAGGAAATGCGGCCCACGTATATAAAGCGTATGAGCGTAGATTCTTTTCTGTATGTTGGCGAAAAATTTTCCAAAGGAATTCCTCTGGGTAAAATCTTTATGTGTTTGGGTTTTACCTTTATCTCCGTTTCCAGGATTTTGCGGTAGGCCTCGCAGGGGCTTATTACGGGGGTGGTGTTTTGGTAAAACACTCGCATCAGCCAAAGCACGTAGCGGCGCATCCATGCCTCTTTCACGAGCGAGCGGGTGTAACTTGGGACATCGGTGCGGTAGTGGCTCAAAACTTTTATGCCCAGTATTTTACCAGTAATGCCAACCAGCCATGCGCCGGGGCTTGGGGTTTCAAGCTCTATTAAATCTGCGGGGTAGCGTTTGAGCATTTTCAGAATCGGCGCGAGGTAGGGAGAAGCGAGTTCGGAGTCTGCGTATCCGAGTTGCTCCATGCTCACGGCACGGGGGAATAAAACTACAAAGCTGTCTTCAACTACTCCGTTTGTGCGTGTGTGGAATGCGCTGCCCCAAAGCTGTACTTTTCTTCCTTTTGATTTTAAGTATGGCACAACGGAGCGCAAACTATTTGCTATGCCGTTTATCTCGTCTAGGTTGTCGGAGTAGAAAATCACGGAAAAATCTTCTTCTTTTCTATTTGCCCTTTGTTTGGCATATATTCGCCGTAATTTTAGAATAGCAATCATGTTTATAAAAAGTTGCAAGAACATTCGTGTTAAAAGTTTGGTGGTTCGCACGTTTCCGGGAGGGTAATGCGGCCCTTGTTTCATAGGCTTGAATACAGAGGTTATCGTCCGTCCTTCTATGGGGGGGCGAGTATCGCCTCCGTTCAGCGGTTTGTTTGGGGGATTCATTGAGGTAGTAAGGTAGAAATCAAAATATGCCCCATTTTTTCCTTTTTCGCTTTTAGATATTTTCTATTAAAGGAATTAGGCTCTATTTCAATGGGAATTCTTTTTGAAACTTTAACTCCGTAAAATTCCAGCTCGGATATTTTTTGAGGATTATTGGTGAGTAAATTCACAGCTTTTATGTCTAAGTCTTTGAGAATTTGCGCTGCAAAAGCGTAGTTTCTGTGGTCTGCGGCAAAACCCAGTTTTAAGTTGGAATCCACTGTATCCAATCCCTGCTCTTGCAATTCATAAGCTTTTAACTTGTTCGCAAGCCCTATCCCCCTACCCTCATGCCCACGCATATAAATTAAAACCCCGCCGTGCTTGGCTATGTACTTCATTGAAAATTCCAACTGCTCGCCGCAATCGCATTTTAAAGAATGGAACACATCGCCGGTAAGGCATTCGCTGTGGATGCGAACATTTTTGCCGACCCCCGCCGTTAACGCAACATATTCCTCCCCATTAATCCTGTTCTTATACGCAAACGCCCGAAAATCCCCGTATTTTGTTGGAACCATTGGTGCGGCAACACGTTCCACAAGTTTTTCGTTTGCCAAACGCCAATCTATTATCTCTTGAACGGTTATCAAAGTCAATTTGTGTTTTTTTGCAATTTTCTTCAACTGCGGCATTCTCGCCATTGTGCCGTCCGGATTTAGAATTTCGCATAAAACACCGGCTTGCGGCAGTTTTGCCATACGGCAAAGGTCTATCACAGCCTCAGTGTGCCCCTCCCGTTCCATGGATCCGCCCTTCTTCGCTTTTAACGGGAACACATGGCCGGGAGAGACAAAATCGTTTGCATTTTTTGAAAAATCCGCAAGCGTACGGCAGGTTAAGGCACGTTCGGCGGTGGAAATTCCCGTTGTGGTGCCGTCACGTGCTTCAACCGAAACGGTAAAGGCTGTTTCAAAGCGGCTTGTGTTGCGCATTGTTTGCATGGGCAAGCACAACTGCTCAACCCGCTCTTCGCTTAATGGGGCGCATACAAGACCTCTGCCATGCGTCACCATGAAGTTTATATGCTCCTCTGTGCAAAGCGAGGCTGCGCAAACAAAATCTCCCTCGCTCTCACGGTTTTCATTATCGGCAATGATTAAAATTTTGCCTTTCTTAAATTCGGATAATGCTTCTGAAATGCTGTTCAAAATTCTACTCCTTTGTTTTCTCCCCTTGCATAGCTCCCCAGCAAAATTACCTCTGCCATTGTTTTCAATTCTTGCAGAGCCTGCTCCACATTTTTCTGCAAAGGGTTGCCTGCGAAATCCGCATAAAAAACATATTCCCAAGGGCTGCCGCTTTTTGGGCGGCTTTCTATGCGAATTAAATCCACATCATGTTTTGCAAAACAGCCGAGACAGGCATGTAAAGCACCCGGCACATTTTTTCCCGCAATAAATGCTATTGAAGTTTTTGTGTGCAAAGCCCGGTCAATCGGAACCGGTTCTTTCTGAATGGCAAAAAATCTCGTTGAATTTGCGCCCGGAAAATTCGCGAGCGGACTTTTCAGAACTTCCAGCCCGTAAAATTCCGCCGCAAAAGCAGAGGCTATTCCACCCACGCCTTTTAACTGTTTTCTCGCAATTCTTTCAACGGAACCGGCTGTATCAAAAAAAGGTTTTTTCTCTATCTGCGGATTTTTTTCAAAAAATCCTGAGCATTGTTCCAGGGCTTGAGGGTGAGAAATGACCTTAGTCAAGGTTTCAATTTTTTCGCCTTTTAAAGCTATTAGGCAGTGGTCTATTTGAATTTTAATTTCGCCTATTATGGGCAACCTGTATCTTAACAATAAATCGTAATTTTCCCAAACCGAGCCGGCCGTGGAATTTTCCATTGGAATAACAGCGTAATCCACCTCGGCATTCTGCACCATTTTGTGCAGTTCTCCAAAGGTATCAATAGGAACGGTTTCCATATTTTTCCCAAACAAATGAAGCGCTGCGCTCTCGCTATACGCCCCATGCCTGCCTTGGAATGCTATTCTCATCGTGAGGTAATGTAGAAAACGCACAGCCTTGATTTTCTACCTTCCCTCAATATGCGCAGATTTAATGTAACCGGTCTTTGCGTCCCTGACCAAGATTATATTATGGTTATGGTGGGGGGTTAGACAACATAATTCTCCCTAATCTTCCCCAAAAACTGCAACGCCTGTATCGGCGTCATCTCTTCCGGGTTCACCGCCTTCAATTCCTTTAGCAAAAGCTCGGTGTTTTCGCTCATCGGGGGCGGTTCAAAGAAGGAGAGTTGAGCTTCTTTTGGTTTGTGGGCGCCGTCGCTTGGGTCTATTTTTTCCTTTTCCAAACGCAGCAAAATTCGCTTTGCTCGGCGAACAACATCGTCGGGAACTCCGGCCATTTCCGCTACATGAATGCCATAGCTGGAGTCACAGGCACCCTCTAAAACTTTTCTCAGAAATAGAAGCTTTCCGTTGTTCTCCTTTACCGCTATTTGAAAATTCTTTGCGTGTTCTAAGTTTTCTATGAGATTTGTCAGTTCGTGGTAATGGGTTGCAAAAATGGTTTTTGCCGCTTTTTCGGGGGTGTCGTGCAGAAATTCTGTTATGGCCCACGCTATGGAAAGCCCGTCAAAGGTGCTTGTGCCTCGCCCGATTTCATCTAAAAGAATCAAACTTTTTGGGGTGGCATTTTGCAAAATATTTGCGGTTTCGGTCATTTCAAGCATAAAGGTTGAGAGCCCCCTTGCAAGCCTGTCGCTTGCCCCGACTCTTGTGAAAATTTTATCCACAATGCCTATCTCCGCCAAATCTGCGGGCACATAAGAACCTATTTGGGCGAGCAGGGTGATTAAGGCTGTTTGCCGCAAATATGTGGATTTACCTGCCATGTTCGGACCGGTAATTAGCATAAAACGAGTTTCGCTGTTTGAAATATCTATCTCGTTTGGGATAAATTGAATGTCGGGCTGAGTGGAAATCACCGGATGCCTGCCACCTGCTATCTTTATTCTGTCGCCATTGTTCACTATGGGCTTGGTAAGCCCATATCTGCGTGAGGCTAGGGCTAGGGAGCAAAGGCAGTCCAGTTCCGATACGGCATTTGCTATTGTTTGCAAATCCGCACGCCATTCATGCACTTTGTTTCGCAACTCGCAGAAAACCTTGTATTCCTTCTCAAAAAGCCTGCTTTCCGCATTCAAAATAAAAGACTCCACATCCTTCATCTCCGGTGTAATATAGCGTTCACCGGTGGTTAAGGTTTGCTTGCGGATATATTCATCGGGAACTTTTTTATGTGCATGGCTGGCCGTTATCTCTATGTAATAACCGAAAACCTTGTTATAGCCAACTTTTAAAGACGGAATGCCGAGCCGCCCTCTTTCACGAGTTTCCAAATTCGCAATCCAGTCCTTTTTTTCCTGAATTTCTTCTCTGAAATTTTCAATTTCCTCACTCGCTCCTTGGCGAATTAAATTTCCTTCTCTCACTGTTAGCGGCAACTCGTCTTTTAAGAGAGCACAAATTTCCTTCCCCTTGCCCTTTGCTAAGGAGAGTTTCTCCGCAATTTCACCGAATTTTTTCTGCTTCAAATTTTGCAAACATCCTATTATCCGTTCTGCTTGCAAAAGAGATTTCCCCAAACTCTGCACATCACGGGCATTCGCCCTTCCGCTCCCCACACGCCCCATAGCACGTTCCATATCTGGAATGGGTTTCATAGCCTCTGCAATGTCGTCTAAAAACATGGAATTGCCAACCAATTCTTCCACGCAGGAGAGCCTGTTTGAAATGCTCTCGAAAGAAACCAAAGGATGGGAAATCCATTCCCTTAAACATCTGGCACCCATTGCGGTTTTTGTGAAATCCATAATGGAGAGCAGAGTAGAGTTTGAGTCCTCGGGGTGGAGGGGGGCCGTTAGTTCCAAGTTGCGTTGCGTTGCCGGGTCCAATGCCATGTAATCGCTCCAAGGAATGGAGTTTATTTTTATTATGTGGCTGAGTCCCGATTTTTTTTGCTCCAAAATATAAAAAAGAAGGGCACCCGCCGCCCTTATCAAAAAATCATTTTGCAAATCAAAACTGCCAAAATGCCCTTTCAAAACATTTTTGCAAAAATCAAATTCAAATTGCTGCTCCGGAATTTCTGTTAGCATAATTCTGTTTCTGCGCACTATGCCTTGAACGTTCTCCGGGATTTCTCCGCTTTGCACTAAAATTTCCTTTGGGCTTCGCCTTTCTATTTCGCTTTCCACATTCGCAGCTATGGACTCACCGACTGCAAAATATCCTGTGCTTATATCCGCTATGGCGAGAACCGCTCCGTCTTTGCTTTTTAAGAATGCGCATATATAAGATGATTGCTTTGCATCCAGATTATTTTCGGAAAAACTTGTTCCGGCGGAAATTACTTCTATCACATCTCTTTTGACTATGCCTTTAGCGAGTTTTGGGTCTTCCAATTGTTCGCAAATCGCAACTCGGTGACCTGCGGCGAGCATTTTTGGGACATATCGCTCTGCGGCGTGGTGGGGAAATCCGCATAAGGGGGATTCTTTTGCACCGCCGTTGTTGCGGGTCGTTAGGGTTAAGCCCAAAACCTTTGATGCTATAATTGCATCGTCTTCAAAGAGTTCGTAAAAATCTCCCATCCTGAAAAACAGTATGCAGCCGGGGTTAGCCGCTTTTACATCGTTGTATTGACGCATCAGGGGGGTCATGCTTCTTCCAATGGTATTTCCAACTGCTCGGTTGCTTCTTGCGTTGGAGCCGGTTCGGGCTGGTTTTGTTTTTGTTGCAATGGATATTGCGGAATTAAGAAATCGCTGTTCAGAATATCGCTGAACTCCGTGAGGCGGGGGAGGTCGTCGGGAATGCGATTTATGCCGAAGTATTTTAAAAACTCTTCGGTGGTTACGTAAGTATAGGGGTTGCCGATAGAGTCTGCGCGGTGCCCCAAAGCGATAAATTTTTTGTCCAAAAGACTGTGAATAGGTCCATCGCAGGAAACTCCACGGACGGCTTCTATGCCGGCCTTTGTTATGGGTTGTTTGTAGGCTATAATAGCAAGGGTTTCCAGAGCAGCGTGAGTGAGTTTGCGGCGGTTGTTGTCCGGAAAAAGTTTGCGGATATATGGGTAATATGCGTTTTTTGTTCTAAAGCGATAACCGCCTGCGACTTCCACAATTTCAAAAGGCGATTTTATTTTCAGCAGTTGTTCATTTGCGTGCCTGAGCGCACCGGAAACCTGGCTTTGGTCTAAAAAATCTCCCAGTATCTCTTTTAATTTTTTTAATGTAACAACCTCGGTTGAGGCAAACACCAATGCCTGCACAATACAAGAAAGCTCTTCCACGCTCTCAATAGGGGGAAGGTCTGCTGCAAGCGGCTGTTCTTCTTCTATTTGCTCTGACATAACCACAAATCCATTAAAACCAATGCTGCCATGCTTTCCACAATTACCGGAGCACGCAGGGCTACGCATGGGTCGTGCCTGCCTTTTATCGATATTTCGCCGATTTCGCCGTTTTTGTTTTTCGCTCTTTGCGGCTTTGAAATTGAGGGGGTTGGCTTGAATGCAATTCTGCAAAAAATATCCTCGCCGCTCGTTATGCCGCCGTAAACTCCGCCTGCGTGGTTTTCGCCTAATTTGTTGTGTTCGCTGCCAAGCATTTTTGCAGCGTTAAAACCTTCGCCTATCTCAAAACCTTTTGTCGCAGGAATGCTCATCATAGCCATTGCGAGCAAGGCCTCTGTGCGATCAAATACGGGTTCGCCCAAATTTTTCGGCGGATTTTTTATGGTTAAATTTATTATGCCGCCAATGCTGTCATTGTTTTTGCGAGCCGTTTCGATTGCTGTTTCAATTTCCCCGCAGACTATTGCGGTGAATTCCGTTCCGCATTTTTCGTTTAAAAATTTTCTGGCTATGGAACCGGCTGCTACTCTTGTTGCTGTTTCTCGTGCTGAACTTCTGCCTCCGCCTCGGTAGTCCCTGAATCCGTATTTGGAATCATAAACTTCGTCTGCGTGGCCGGGTCTGTACCAATCTTTTATCTGTTCGTAGTCTGCACTGTGCTGGTCTGTGTTTTTGATGATTAAGGATATGGGGGTGCCTGTGGTTTTGCCCTCAAATACTCCGCTCAAAATTTTAACGGCATCGCCTTCTTTTCTTTGAGTTGTCAATGCGCTTTGCCCAGGGCGGCGGCGATCTAAAAAAATTTGAATATATTCTTCGCTGATTTCCAACCCGGCAGGGCAACCGTCCACAACTGCGCCTATAGCCTCTCCGTGCGATTCTCCCCAAGTACTAACTGTAAATAATTTTCCAAAAATACTGGACATCAAAAACCTACGCTCAGTTCCCCGGTCCAAAATCTATGCTCTTTTTGCCCTGTTCTTACACCTCTTTCTTCCGCATAGGAACCAAAGCGCATGGTAACCGCATCGCCAATGCCAACACCGGTGTTCCAAGCATAATAACCGCCCTCAAAACCACCGCCAAGGGAAACTTTTAGCAAAAACGGTATTACTACTTGTTCAACTTCTGCGCCAAAATTCCAATGCGCCAAAAACATATCGCCTACGGTGCCGTCTAAAATATCAACATAGTCCATTGCAAAATTCACTTTGCGCCCCCACCAGCTATTGCTTTGCAAAATCATGGGGCTTGCCATCGCTCCAATAGACCAATTCGGGGTTATGGATTCGTCGGCGAGTTTGCTGAAAAATACATTGCGAAGCGATGTTCCCAAGCGTATTTCACGAGTTATCTGGTAAAGCACGCCAAAGTCAAGGGCAAAATTAAAGTCTTTGAATTTGCGCAAGTCATCTGCAAAATCTTCCCAGCGGTTTTCCAAAGTATCCAAAGCCTTCTCGTAGTTCACGCTGTCAAGACTGTATTCGGGGTAAAACTCGTACCCCGGCAGCGTACTTCTTTTTGCGGCTTTTAATCCCATTCCAACAGACCATTTATCCACAGGAGAAAATGCAAATGCTGTTTGCGCGGCAAAATCAACCTGCACAGGCTCATGGCCAAAAGAAGGCACAAAAATACCCATATCTACATATGGAGCGACTGAAGTGTTTGCCCACACCGAAAGACCGAAATTGTGCATGGCAAATTCCAAAACGCTGATTTGCGTCCCTATTTCAATCGGTTGTCTATCAAACCGAGTTAATCTATTTGCCAAATCCTGATTATGTTGCAGAGAATCGGGCAAATCACTCTTATCATCGGGAATTATGTTCTCATATATCGGGCACCATTTAGCATCACCAAAATAGCCAAAATCGAAGAATAAAGCTTTCTTCACAATTTTGCCAATACTCGGCGCTCCGCAAAGATCAATGGCATCCGTAATTGTGTTTCCGGGAAGCGAGCCGGATACGGTTATCAGCCGGAATTCAAAGCGTTTTCTAGGCATATAGCCCATATCCGGATTTTCTTCATAATTTCCTAGGCGGTTCATCAGATTTAAGCCTGCGGGGTTATAGTAGAGAGCGTCTTTATTATCGGCAACAGCAACAAAAGCGCCGCCCATGCCATGCACTCTCAGAGAGCGGTATTGCGGCCCCTTAGCGGCACTTGCAAATGCAAAGCTGCAAAGCAGTATAAAAGTTAGTTTTTTTATCATGGTTATTGCAAACATGCTGTGGATGTACATGCCTCACAAGTGGGGTGAATGCGCTTTTTATCGCGCGCTAACTTTCTCTTTAACCAATAATTCACAAATTTTTCATTATCATAATATTGCCAGCAACCGCCTACGTTGATTTTTCTGAAGTCAAGGTCATACTGCGGCGGGCATGCAGTGTCTTGCGCAACTTTGAGTTTTAGTTCAAGGTCATCCGTAATCCAGTAGCCGGGTTCCTGGGTGAATCCTACAGCGGTAACAAGTCCGGTGCTATCTCCCCATAGGGGAGTTTGAGCAGAGCAATCCGACGTATTGCATATATAATATGGCGTTGTTCTATCTTCCGGCGGAACACTAATATCAACATATCCCAGTACCACAGGCAGGTTTATCGAATTATTAATGCTTGCCGGGTCTTCGGGATTAGTCCCAATCATACTGTGGTTTATGCCTGTTTTGCCGAAGATAGGGCTGTCCGGATCAAGGGAGGCCAATCTGGAGTTTTCACCCTTAATGCCATCGCCGTCATTATCCTGTCCGTTCAAAAGTTCTTCGTCTATGCAACCATCTCCGTCTTCATCAATGCGGGTTGATACCCTATAAAACGCAGCAAAATCTTTATATTTGTTCATCTCCTCTTGCCAGGAGTCTTCTGATTCGCCGCCGCTCACATTTAATATGTCTATTACATCGTTCATATTGCCGTTGAAATCATCTATTTTTTTGTTGATGTCATCAATCTCTTGCGGCAGCGGCTCATCAGGGTGATCTAAATAATATTGATAATCGATCTCAATACTTTCAAGAGTTTGGCTCAGATCAACCGAAAAATTTCCGGTGGAATCCTTCACTAATTTTACGGGCAAATCATAGCCGAATCTATCGCCTTTTTTTTCGCAGCCCCATTTTTCCCATGCCTTTGTGTCTTTTTCATCGCCCGGGTTATCTACCTTTGGTATGCCCCCTCTTCTTGTTATGCAACCATCCTCGTTTGTATCAAAAAACTCCAGCAGGGTTTTTGCCATGATAGAAATCAATAAGCCGCCATAGTAGGAATTGTATTTGTATTCCATATCGCTTAGGGGAAAAGGTTCGCGAGGGTTTTTTGAGTTATCGTAGCAAGCTCCGGTCTTGGAGTTGCCGCAAAAATCTTCTCTAAATTTGGAGAGGCTATCGCTCTGATTGGCAGGGTCGTTTTTTTGGTGAAGTTCATAAAGAGTGGTCAGGCTATCGCGTGTCTTTAATTTGGATAATGGTATGGCAGCGATTCTCATTCCCTGCAAATATCTGTTCTGCGTTACTATAGAATCGCTTATAAAGGGAATTTTGTCATCGTCGGTATCAACATATCGGAATACATCAAAAGGATTTATGCCCTTCATCCACAGGCCTGCCTTCGCCATTCCGAAATAGCCTATGGAGGCTGTCGAATCCAGCTTCAGTATTTCGCCGTAGGATTTATAAGAGGCTTCGTAATTGCCGTCCCTAAATTCATTCTCCGCCTTCAGGCGCCAGCATTTAACATCATTGCCGCAATTGCTTTCGCTGCTGCTGCCGAACAGATTATCGCTGCAAGCCACCAGGGCGAGCAAAGCGAAGCACAATATTGCGATATATAGTTTGCTCATAGAGAGTGAATATATAAAATTAAAGTTTCTGCCAAGCTTTCAATATCCGTTTCTTTGTGGGCTGCTGTTATGTTTATCCTTAGCCTCGCAGTTCCGTTCGGTACTGTTGGCGGGCGAATGCAAGCGGCATAAAATCCGTTTTCAAGCAAAAAAGCGTGGCATTTTTTGGTTTTTTCCACAGTTCCCAGCACAATCGGCACTATTTGCGTTTCGCTTTGCAGGCAATCGTACCCCGCTTCGGTGATTTTCTGCCTGAAATTCGCAGACATTTTTAACACGCTTTCCCTGCGGAAACTCTCCCTTGTGGCTACTTCAACCGCCTTTTGCATGGCTACAACGGCACCGGGCGAAATTGCCGTGGAATAAATAAAGCTGCGAGCGTGGTTCTGCAGGTAATCAATTAGGAGCTTAGAGCCAAAGACACAGGCTCCCATAGTTCCATAGGCCTTGCCGAATGTTGTGAGCGATAAATGGATCCTGTTTTCCAAGCCGAGCTGCGCAACCAGACCCTTGCCTCCAGGACCTAAAACCCCGTCGCTGTGGGCTTCGTCAACATAGAGCATGGCACCGTATTTTTCCGCTAGGTCTGCGTATTCTTTGAGCGGCGCAACATCGCCATCCATGCTGTAAACGGCTTCAACGGCTATTAGCTTAAAGCTATCCGCCTCTGCTTTTTGCAGGGCGTTTTCCAAGTCTGCCGGATTATTGTGCTTAAAGCGGTGCAATTTTCCGTTGCTCATAGCATAGCCGTCCAGAATGCTGGCATGGCTTAGCCTGTCGCAAAACAGATGTGTTTTTATGCCGCAAAAAGCGGAAATAATGCCTAAATTCGCGCTATATCCGCAGTTGAAAATCAAAGCGGCTTCCGTGCCTTTCCAATTTGCGAACCATTTTTCGGTTTCTTCAAAAATTTTATTGTTTCCGCCCAAAAGCCGGGAGCCTTTGCTGCCGGCTCCGAGTTTTACGTATGCGTCTGCGGCGGTCTTTGCTATTTCAAAGTGGCCGGCCAGTCCTAAATAGTCGTTATTTGAAAAGTCAACACCTGAGGGTAGGCTTAAGGAGCGCAAAAGCCCTTGCTTTTGTTTCTCCGCTAGTTTGCTAACTATTATGGCTTCGAAATTCGGTTGCATTTTACCCCATGAGCTTTATCTATAAGCTCAATTTCAAATTTCATGGTCTTCATCAGGGGTTGGAATATAGAAAAATGCAGATGAAATTCTTACCATATCCCCCCCATACATTTATTTCTTCAAATGCCTATACAGCGTGGTGTGGCTTACTCCAATTTGTTTTGCTATTTCTCGCTTTTTGAAGCCTTTTCTTAGTAAACCTTTTATTTCCAATCTTCTTGGATCGAGTTTTAGGACATCTTTTTTAAATCCGGTGGGCCTTCCCAGTTTTTTGCCATTTGCTTTGACCCTTTGCAGGGCTTCACGGGTTCGTGCGGAGATGAGACTTCGTTCTATTTCTGCGGAAATTCCAAATGTGAAGGCCATTACTTTGCTTTGAATGTCTCTGCCGAGGCGATAGTTTTCTTTGATTGTCCAAACTTGGCAGTTTTTTTTGAGGCAGAGATGCAGGATATCCATTACTTCGAGCAAATTCCGGCCCAGCCGGGAAATTTCCGTGGCGATTAAAATATCGCCTTTTTTGAGTTTTCTTATCAATGCCCCAAGCTTGCGCCTGGACAGCCCTTCTAAGGAAGAAATTTGTTCAACCACCCATTTGTCAACAGAAAAACCGCTTTTTTGAGCGAATTTCGCTATTTCGAAAGTTCCATTTTCAACATTTTGATGGGTTGTTGAAACCCTTACATAACCATATATCATAAGCTTTATTTTAGAAAAAAGGGGTGTCCACTTTAAACGATGGTTTAAAGTGTACACTATAAATATACATAATTTTTTGAAAAAGCGGTGTTTTTTTTATTTTTCTGTCAATTTTTTATCATTTCCCAGTCATTTTTTTGGAAAAAAGTGTCCACTTTAAACCATGGTTTAAAGTGGACACGAGGAAGCTGAAAATCGTTGAAAAGAGTAGGCTTGTTTAGAGACAGGAGGAAATTATGTCTACTCAGAAAAAGCGGGGTTTTACCCTTATCGAGCTGATGGTTGTTATAGTGATCATCGGTATTTTAGCAGCCATCGCCATCCCAAAACTGTTTGGCATGAGCGCAAAGGCAAAAGCAAGCGAGGTTGGCCCAGCAGCCGGAACTTGGACAAAGCTGTATACAGCTTGGACTATGGAAGCTCCTGATATATCCAGTGGAGGAGGATGGGACGATATTGGATATACCGCTCCTGGCGATAATGGTAAAAGTGGAAGTAAAACCAGTAATTTCACATACACTGAGGGGAGCAAGCCTAGTTGGGAGGCATCGGCTGGGGATTGGTTTAAAGCTGCTAGCATCAATTGCGGGAGTGCCTCCGGAGGAAGGTGGAGTATAACTGCCAGCTCAGGCGCATTCGGAACACCGACAAATGGATGTTTTACTTTAACTCCAAGTTTCGGAAAGATAGGAAATTGAAATTAAAGACCAGCCAGCCCCCACCACGCAAACAACGAAGTTTCCTTATTCTTAGTTGCCCAGCGTAGCAAAGGTTGCTTGGTGTCCTCGCTCTGCGGGGATGCGCCCCAGCCCTCTTAAGCCCAAACGTTTATCACCTCGTCACTTTACGGTGCGAGGTTTGGGGTGAGAAGGGCGGGGGTGCCCATGGAGAACAATAAATGTTCCTGATCCCTTTCGTCTCTTTTGTAATCGTCTATTCTCTTAGACAGCCCCTTGCGCCCCAAAGCTCCGTGATAGCAATCATACTGCTCATAACCCTCATCACAACAGCCTTCAAAAACCAACTGAAAATCCCCATAGAAACACTCCCATACCTCGCAATGCCCATAATCCTCTTCGCAAGCATAAACGAAAAACTTGAATTCGCCTCAGACGACATGATACTATGCTTCTCAATGTTCGCAGCAACACTGCTCGTATTCTCCCAAAAAGAAATCTACAGCAAATGGATTTTCAGAAGCGTGATTGTCTGCGGAAATATGCACTTGATTATGCAGATTTTCGGAACAATCATAAACAACGAAACAGTAGCAATAAGAAGCATTTTCCCCTTAGCAAACGAAATAATGTTCTTCTACATGCTCCTAATGTTTTGCTCAATTATCATCTACCGCAAAGACAATAATATTTTTTGGAGAATATATGCCGTAGCAATCGGAGCCTTAGCTTCTATCTCCCTTGTGGTAGGAGATGACATCTACACAAAAATACTCAAAATCAGTAGTGAAGACGCCCTTGGAATATGGCTCGGACTTGGATGCGGAATTATATTCACCACCGCTCTATTCCTCTGGAAAAAATTCAACCTACCCAAAAACCTCGGAATATCCCTCGCCGCCCTGATATTCTTAGCACTGATGTTCTCCTCCATAATCGCCGTCAACTCCAATTTTTTCAACTCAGACTCCCCGCCGGAAGCGACAAGCAGGCTGGACAACTGGAAAGCCGCTTGGAACCTGATCAAGGAAAAGCCTCTCGGCGTTGGCTTCGGCGCATACGGCGCAAACTCCATGCAGCACTGGCCGACCATAGAAGAAGCCTATCTGAAACACGGAGCAACGGTTTACACCAGCACACACAACCAATACCTCCAAATTCTGACGGAAATAGGCTGGCCCGGATTTTTCTACTACTGTGCCTTATTCGCAATACCTTGGTTCGTATCCATTTTCCGCTATCTCAAAACCGGCAAGCCTCATTTTCTATTCATAGCGGGAATGCTCGCCTCCATGCTTTCCGTTATGGAAGTAGCCGAGGCAATATCCATGTTCGCTTTCATACAAATAATCCATTGGATATTTTTGCTTTACTGCGTGAAAGCCCTTCTGCCGTTGCAAACCGAACGCAGTTTTGCTATCAAAGGCTTGGCACGCAATCTGTTTTTCATAATCTTAATTCCCCTGCTCTCTTTTTTGCTTTGGGACAGAGGCAAGCAGTTGTATTCAATGCACCTTACCCGTCTGGAATACGGGCATTTTTCCGACCGTGAAGAATTGTTCTTAAATCTAGAACCCATCAACAGAGCCTTTGAAATATATCCAAAAAATTCGGCTGTGCTTTGGTATCTCGCTCAATTGCATTTGCGGCAAAAAAACTATGAAGACGCCTTGAAAGCTATGGATGCGATAGAGGAGATTGCCGGTTATTCATGGCCTGTTAGCCAAGGGCGTGCGGAGATTTATTTCGAGATGGGGGATTTGGAAAGGGCGTGTGAGGCGGCGAGGTTTCCCATAGCCCATTTTAGCGATGCCTGGACTTTGGAGTTGGAGAAGAAGTTGGGGTGTGAGGGTTACTAAACAATCTTCCAATATCCACCTTTATCTGGTCCAATACGTTCTATCAAACCTTTTGTTTTGAGGCCAGATAGATTTTTTTCTATAGCTCTTGTTGTTTTATTCAACAAAACGGATAGCTCTTCTATTGTAACGAAAGGATTATTTCTTATAATATTTACTATTTTCTCCGAACTTTTCTCCGAACTCTTCTCCGAACTCTTCTCCGAACTTTCAGAAAAATTATAGGGGGCCTCAATCTTCCAGTATCCGCCTTTATCTGGTCCAATGCGTTCTATCAAACCTTCTGTTTTGAGGCCAGATAGATTTTT
>LIUG01000106.1:20271-20532 GCA_001462245.1 Candidatus Fibrimonas termitidis | reverse complement strand
GGCAAAAAATACCAAGTGAAGGCTCACCGTCCGGCAGGTGTTAAAATAACCACAGCCCTCTTCAATATTCCGGCACTGCTAAAAGGCGAATGGGATTATCTTGTATATGTTAGGTACAATGAAAAATATGTCATTCAAGAAATTAAACGCATTGGCAGGAAAAAATTCGAGAAGGAATATGGAAATCGAATGAGTTTATCCTTAAAAGCCACGGAAGAATGGGAAAAATTGGAGGTGAACAATGGGAAAGTATAGAACGTA
>LIUG01000106.1:16976-20178 GCA_001462245.1 Candidatus Fibrimonas termitidis | reverse complement strand
CAATGGGAAAGTATAGAACGTATGAAGAGAATATGGAAGAGTGGAGAAATTCTTCTGGTTGCTGGAAATTTATTACTGTTCTAATTATGATTATAATTGGAGCAGGCATGCTTTATGGTTGCATTAGCTGCATGTTCTAAAAAGATTTTGCCATCTCGGCAAAGCGTAAGGCTCGGTTTCTATTCTCGAGTCCTTATGAAACCCCTCGAATAGAAATAGGAGATATCTTATGAAGATAGCTTACAAAAAACCCGTTCTGGTTGCAAAAAACAACCCAATTGGCAGTTTCGCTGCTGGATGCCCTGCAAATCAAGCTCATAATTCTGGTGAGTGCAAGAGATGCGATAGAGCGGGCTAAACAAAACCGGCAGCGTTGCTCTTGGGCAACGCTGCTTTTAACCCCAACAATAGGAACAAAAATGCTTTACAGCCTCTGCCAAGATACCTTTGTCCGCCAAATAGGGCAATACGGCTACATATATTCCCAGCTCACAAAGCACGACCGCACTTATAGCGAGTCTGGCAGGGTGTTTCTGAAAGCACTCTCCCGCAAACCGCAAACACTGGAAACTCTGCTTGAAAAAATAACACAGAAATTTGACGGCGTATCCGAAAGCGAACTCAAAACCGACCTAATAGACTTTCTGCAAAGCCTTGAAAAAGACCGCTATATTGTCTCAGGCGAAAATGAGCATGAACTTGATATAAAAGAGCCGCATTTCACCTATGCCGAAAACCCAAAAACAGCAATCTACAACTATATGCAAAACCCCGACGATGCCATAAAATACGCAGATACATCAGAAGTTTTGCTAGCAGAATACCTTGAACGCCCCCACATTCACGGTTGCCAAATTGAAACCACCAGTTGTTGCAATGAACGTTGCCTGCATTGCTACATACCGCACGAGTTTAAAATGGAAATCCTGCCATATAACATAATCGAAAACGTGCTTGTGCAACTTAGCGAGATGGGAACCCTGAACCTAACCCTCACCGGCGGCGAAGTCCTTTCGCACCCCGACATAGTAAAAATACTACGAAAAGCAAGGGAGCTTGATTTCTCAATATCAATCTTATCAAATTTAACCCTCTTAACGCCTGAGCTTATAAAAGCCATAAAAGAGGCAAATCCAAGCTTAATTCAAACTTCGCTCTACTCCACAGTAGCCACCGAGCATGACCATATAACCCAAATCAAAGGCTCCTTCGCAAAAACCACGGCGGCAATAGACACTTTGATAGCAGAAAATATCCCAGTGCAAATCAGTTGCATTGTAATGAAATCAAATTTCCGCTCCTACAAAAATGTATTGAAATACGCCCAAGAACGCAAATGCAAGGCACAGACGGACTTCATAATGATGGCTCGCTACGACTTTTCTACGGAAAACCTTGCCGAGCGGCTGGACTTGGACGAAACCGAGGAGCTAATCCGAGACATAATGGCCTACGATAAGGAATACATAGAGCTTACAGACACCTTAGTAAAGGAGAAAAGCCGTGAAAAAGAAGCAAATGAAGCTATGTGCGGTGTAGGCAGGGACAACTTGTGCATAGCCGCCTCCGGCGTTGTCTATCCATGTTCGGGTTGGCAGGGAATGGCACTTGGCAATGTAAAGGAACAGCCAGTTAAGGACATTTGGGAACGCTCACCAAAAATGCTTGAACTACGCTCCATAACCAAGGGAAGCATCCCAAAATGTATGGATTGTGAAGATAAGCAATTTTGTGCCGCATGCCTTGCCCGCAATTTCAACGAGAGTGACGGAGACTATCTCAAAGTAAGTCCTCATTTTTGCAAGGTCGCCAAAATCAACCGCAAAATCGTGGAAGAGGTGAAGAAATGATTTTTGACATCCACACTCACGTAGGCCAATACAAGGAGCATTATTTCTCGCCCAAATATGTCTGGCGGGTATTGCAAAAATCGGGCATCACGCATTTCGCCTTTTCCTCCTTCTCGCACGTAGCCACAAACGACAGGGGTTTTCTGCTTGCGGAGCGGGAGGAACTGCTGGAGCTTTCGCAGAACAAGGCTGTTGTTTTCCAATGGGTTATGCCGGAGATGGTTAGCAAAAGGAACGGCTTGGAAACTTGGCTTGATAAAAACGTGCTGGGGCTGAAAATCCACGGCAAGGCACAGCCTTGGCTGCCATTCGGCAAGCCTTTGCAAAAGGTATTCTCCATAGCCGCCGAGCGTAACCTGCCCGTGATGTTCCACACAGGCGAAGGCAAAGGATTTAGGCCGGACGACTATCTCAAAATCTGCCAAAAATTCCCGCAGGTAAAGGTAATCCTCGCTCACGGCAGGCCTTTGGATGCCTCAATTTTTATGCTGAACACTTGCCCCAATGCTTTTGTGGACACGGCTTTTATGCCAAATAAAGACATTGAAATCCTGCTTGCCCTCGGCTTTGGCAAGCGGGTTCTGTTCGGCACAGATGCGCCTATTCAAAAATTATTCTACAAATCATCCGTTGTGCAGTATGTCAAAAAAAGGATTGAAGCGGCACGGAAGATGGGATTGAATTTGATGCGGAAACAGTTATGAAGTTATCTCAACGCCATAATTTGCTTCTTAGGGAGCTTGGTAATGCGAGCCACACGTGCAGGCTCAATCCCATCTATGAGCATAGACTTGGCGGTTCGCAAAAGGCCTTTGCCAATGCCCCTTTCTTCGCCTATGCCAATGCCTTCCTTCTTAGCATAAGCTATAGTAGCTTCATAGTCATATCTGTTCATCATAGCGGCCTCATATTTTGCAAGCTCAATTTTAGTAAAATTAGAAACTTTCGCTATCTCAAATATCTCACGAAATTGCTTTTCCTTGAAACTCTTGGGAACACCGTTCAGCTTGTGCCCGTTCTTCATGGAGAACAAAATTTTATCCGCAATTGTTCTGCATTCGCTCTCGGATTTCTTAAATCTAGGGAGAATAACGAAAGTCATACTAAGCATATCGTAGCAGACTTCGGGGTGCCTATCGTTTCTCATGGACAAGTGCTGAACAACTTCCGTGCATTTCTTGCTTCGCTCGTTAGCGAAAGCTTTGCCGGCCATGCTTTTAGGCATAATCCTCCCTGCGGAAAAAATAAAAATGGATATAAAAAAGATCGCTCCCTTGGGAGGGAATATAGAAAACAAATGTTGCATAGGAGAAAAGAAACATGGCAATAGAAAAAGAAACCTTCACCGACCC
>LIUG01000106.1:0-16819 GCA_001462245.1 Candidatus Fibrimonas termitidis | reverse complement strand
ATCGGCGAGCAAGTTTGGATGGCTCAGAATTTGAATTTCAATGCTAAGGGTAGCAAATGCTATGGCGATGACGAAGCCAACGGCGAAAATATGGCAGGCTCTACAACTGGTACTCGGCAAAAGAAGTCAGCCCGGAGGGCTGGCATTTGCCGAGCAAAGAAGAATGGGAATATTTGATTAAGTTTGCCGGCGGTGAAGAAGCGGCTGGGAAAAACTTGAAAGCAAATAGCGGCTGGAATAAAGACGGCTATGGCACGGATAAGTTCGGCTTCTGGTGGAGTACCACTGAATACGAGTGCAACACCCGCCGCGCTTACAGCCGGTTCATAAACTGCCGCAGCGATGATGCCTATTCGCAATATCAAGACAAGCTGTGCTTCCTCTCTGTCCGTTGCGTGCAAAACTCTACCCCCTGCTATTAACAATCATCGCTGCTCCCATCTCTATGTGCTGTTTTATGCGGTTCGTGCGCTCCTCCAAACGCTGCTTCAGCAACACCAGTGGAAACGCAATGATAAGGCCGCTTTGCGTGGTGATCAAGGCTTCGGAAATTCCGTCTGCCATTAGGACGGGGTTTTGATTGCCGTAAAGGGTGATTACTTGGAAGGTGGCTACCATTCCGGTCACGGTGCCGAGCAGGCCTAGCAATGGAGCGGTTGTTGCCATAACACCGGCCAAGTGCATTCCTTTGTCTAAGGTCTGTATTATTTCCAGCAGTCTCTCGCCGAGCACATTTGCCAAGTTGCCTTTTTGCCGCTCTTTTTGAGAGAGGATTTTGCGCAATTCCCGTGATACGAAGCCCGGATTTGAACGCAGCAATTGGCGGGCGCCTTTTATGTCGTTTGCGAGCAGTTTTTGGCGCAAGGCTTCGAATAATTCCGGGAAGTCGCGGCGGAGCAAATCGTTGCCCACTCGTAAATAGGCAGTGATTAGATAGTAAAATCCCGCCGCTCCAACCAGCAGAATGGGAACCATTACCCAACCGCCGGCCTGAAAGGTGGAATGAATTTCGTTCAGCAATCTTTGCCAGAAAAGGCTCATGCCATGCCCTCGCTCTTTTCGGGCCATATACGGTTGAGCAAGGCAAAGCTTTGGATGCCGAATTCGCCGAGTATGTAGTCCAGATTTTCGCTCAACTTGCCGTGGAACAATAGAATTGGGATGGCGATTATCAAGCCTGTTTCCGTGGTAATCAAGGCCTCGGAAATGCCGCCGGCCAGTATTCGAGCGTCGTTGGTGCCCACCTCGGTAATTACATTGAAAAGGGTAATCATGCCCGTCACGGTGCCGAGCAGGCCGAGCAATGGAGCTATCATTCCCATTGCGGCTATAAGACCCATGCGGCTTTCCAAAGCGGGTTGCTCACGGAGCAAAGCCTCGTGCAAAGCTTTTTCGGCAGAGGCAAGCGTACTGTGCGATTGGTTCACAACTGCATATAGCACATTGCCAAGGCTGCTTTTCTGTTTGAGGCAAAGTTCACGGGCCTTTGCGAAATTATTTTCGGCAATTAATTTGTGCAGGCAATTCACGAATTTTTTATTTATACGCCCGCGCCGCCAAAAGACAAAGCCTCTTTCCAAAGACATAAGCAACCCGAAAATAGCCACGAGAAGCAATGGATACATCACTATTCCACCGGCTTTGAACCATCCTTTTAGTTTTGCCGGCAAGCCTTGCTCTTGCATCGCAGCTGTGGTATTTTTAATAGCCTTCGTTTGCAAAAGGTCTAGGGGTATCCACAAGGAACCTTCCATTTCCCTTGCGGCCAATATCGTTTTGCGTATATCTTCGTCCAAGGAAGCGGCGAGGTCTGCACGCCATTCAAAAACCTGCCCTTGCAGCGCACCCGTTCTGAGCAAAGCCTGTGCCTGCCCGGAGGCATCACGCTCTGACTCGGCAAGGAATATGGTGCCTAAACGCAAGCGATATACGGACACATCTGTGCGTTTATCTATTTGGCTCTTTCGGGTTTCAAAAGATTGGTCTTGGGTTAGCAGCAAGCGTTTATACTGGTCGCCGAATAATGAGCGCATTGCTTCGCCTATTTGGAAATTGTCTTTGTCAAGCATGGAGTTTGCATGGGCGAGCGAGAGGATACGCTGTTCAACGCCAACCGGGAAATCCGCAGCGAGGTCGCTTGATGTTTTATCCACCGCTTGTTTTACTTGCGTATTCAAACTGCTGAGTCCGGCTTCAAAGAGTTTTGTTTTTTCTTCCAAGTCTGCAGCGAGATTGCGGGCTTGCCCAACTTCATCGCTCAGGCGGCTCAAATCGCTTGCCGCTTTAGAATAACGGCCTTCCAAAGCATTGCCCTCGTCCTGATAATCTTGTGTTAAGCGGTTTTGCTCATAGCGTTCTTGCCAACGCTGGCTTTCCAATTGCTCCAACTGGTCGGCTTTTCTCAAGCGGATACTTTTAAGAGCTTCTACTTCTTGGCGCAAAGTTTCCAACTGCTGCTGTTGCATTGCTTCTTTTTCTTTGGGATTTGCTATAACCTGCGCAGATAGCACAAGGAATAGGCACGCAATAATTCTTATCATATTTCCTCCGGTTTCGAAATGCTTAAAGAAAGGGGCAGAGACACCATTTGCGGTGGTTTGCGAGCGAGTTTGACATCTACGGCTAATTTCACCGCTTGCTTTTCTTCAAAGTTCAAATCTTCCCGCCACTCGTAATTTGTATTTCCGTCTGAGCCTATGCTGCGTTGCAATACGCCAAAACGCAGGGCCTCATCGTCTTGGTAAACCATCCACTGGTTGCCTATGCGTAAAACACGAGCGTTTACGGTTTCTCCGTCTTTGCGAACCATCGGGCGGCTTACAACCACAACCTCATCGCCAAAGCGTATTTCCTCGGCATAGAGAGAACGCAGGCGGGAAAAGCCTTCTTCGGTTCCGGCGCTCTCGGTTTCCAAATCACGGCGCAACGCTTGTATGCGTGCTACCCTATCTTCTCTATCCCAAGGCAGGGTTTGCGCAACCAAGTTTTCAAGTTCAAGGCACATTTCCGCAAGGATTTTACCCATAGCGTTGCGATATGCTTTTATATGGTCGCTTGCGCTCTGAGCACGTGCTTGGCGATTGCGTTCGCTCTGCAATTCGCCTGCCTGCTTGCGAATATTTGCCTGTAAACTGTCCAGTTCGGCACGGCGGCGCAGAAGGTCTGCCTGATAGCGGCTTTGCAGCACTTGCGAGCGTTTTTTTTCTTCCTTTGAAAGGGAGTCCGTGCTTTTAATGCGCTGGTCAAGCCTCTTTATTTCAGCCTCGAGAGCCGCTTTTTGCGAGCGGTAATCTTCCAAGTCAGAAGCGATATCCGCAAAAGCGCATGGCGCAAGGCAAAGCATAATGGCGTAAAGTGTAGTTCTTGTGTTCACATATGCTTAAACACATAAGGCAGGGGAAAGTGTTACTATGTTACACTTTCCACCCTCAAAATTTTAATAGAAACGCAGTTTTTACTATATTATCCAACAGAGGTATTTTATGCAAGCAAAAGATTCTGCAAAAATAACGTATTTTGCGGAGCCACAGATATTGACTGTCAGCGTATTAAAAACCGCTGCTATGAGTATTCTGCAAGAATTAGAAAAATTGAAGTTTATCAGCTTGAGTAAGCCAATCAAAAAGAATACCAGCAAGCAAACCGTTTCCTTTGGTATGTGGAAAGACAGGGAAGATATTGAAAATGCTAGTGAGTATGTTCGTAACCTGCGAAAGGGAAGGGAATTTTGATTGTAGATACCGATGTTTTAGTATGGTTTTATAGAGGTTATGAAAGTGCTAAAAAAACTGTACTTAGTGCCGTTCCTTTTAAAGTTTCTGCTATAACTTATATTGAATTGCTTGAAGGAATACGGAATAAGGAAGAACTAAACAAGTTGAAAAAGGATTTTTCGGAATGGGGAGTTGAGATATTGCAAATAAATGAAAATATATCTTTAAAAGCGATAGCTTTGGTTGAAAAGTATAAACTTAGCCATAATTTGGAGCTAGCAGATTCTTTGATTGCGGCAACAGCTTTGGAGAATAATGAAAATTTGCTAACCGGAAACTTTAAGCATTATAGCTATGTCAAAAATCTGAACGTAAACAAATTTGCCTTGCCCTGAAAGAAGTGCAACGCCCAATATCTGCGATGAAATATTTAGATGCGTTTGCCCTGCGATAGCCCCGATGGGAAGGATTTTCCCGATGGGGTATTTAATAAATTTGCAAAGGCAAATAATTATTCATCAAAAGAAGATGTTTGTCTTGCGTTAATAAAATCAAATTATTATACAAAATCAATTGCTACTGATAATAGGCATCTTCCTAAAAATCGGGGGTATCGGGGTTCAGACAATCAGGCACCCCGTTTATGCCGGAAATGCTCATTTAATCTGCGTTTGCTTACTCGTATTCCGCTCTTGTGGTGAGAATCAAGCTTATTCCCTGCAAGCCGTGAAAGGCTAAGGCAAAACGGGTTATGAACAGTTTGGGAGTGCGAATTCTAAAGCCAAAACCGTAAGAATTTCTTATCTTGGAAGTGGATAATTCGTTAAAATTTTCCCCGTATATGCCGTACTCGTTGAAAATAAGGGCATCGGCAAAACGGTCTATGGGCCAGCGGTATTCGGCGGAAATACCGGCTACCAAAGGAGCGGTAAAATAACCATCTTCATAAGCACGAAGCGGAAAATTGCCGCCTAGCCTGCTCATGGCGGTAAACGGAGCCTTGCCTTCGTTTTCTTCCAGCATATAACGAGCCTTTATCTGCGTTATTAATACCCGCCTGTCCAAAATTTCCTCTTTTATGTTTATAGGGTTCAGAATTTCAATAGCCTCTGCAAAAGAGAGATTTTTTAACCTTTCCCTATTGGCATTGCTCTCCGCAACCGTCATGGCATAGCTTCTGCCGCCGAGCAGGGAATAATTCACCAACCGGCTCTCAACAACATGATAGTTATGGCCATAAGTTCCATCATAACGGCTTACAGGCACATAACTATAGCTAATGGAGAATTTACGGCCTCTGGTTGCCGCATACGGCACATCAAGGCTATTGTGCAATAGAGAAAGGGTCAATGGATAGGCCTCATAATTTCTGTAAAATCCTCGTTTGGGAACGTGTTCGCCCTCAATAATATCATAATCTATATTCGGCAGGTCAAATCTGTAAAAATCGAATGTCACTCCGAATTCCAAATCCCAGTTTTTAGCAAAATCAAATCCTCCATAAGTACTTAAAGTAATGGTGCTATCTGCGAAGTAATATATGATTCCTTCCGTATCTCTAAATGAATTGTCTCCGTCTGCTCTGAGATTTGCATTCAATCCCAAATAAAAAGGACCTTCGTAAATTTTCTTTTTCTTATAGCGTAAAGTTGCATCCCAATCCGCATTTATATAAAGATGCGGAGAAAAGAATATATTATCGTTGTCTAAAAAGATTTCCGAATGCCAATACGCAAAGCCTATGTTTGCAGAGCTGCCCATTTTGGCATTTACCAGAGGGTAAAACATTATCTGCTTGTTTTCACCGAAAGTTATAAGATTTCCGCCCTTATCTATCAAATTTTCCCTTGATATGTAAATTAACGGCGGTATAAAAGGATATATTAAAATTTCGACCGCAGGCTGCACAATATATACAAAAGGCCAAGATACAATGGTTAATAGCAGATTTTTTGGCTCTATTTTCACAACCGATGAGTCATTGCCCGCCTCTTGCGCACTTACGCAAAAAGCAAGGAGAAAAAGCAGCACAAAAAATTTTTTCATTTACTAAATTGAGAATTTACAAATGTTTTCATTAATAACAAGGTTTTTGCTGTTCTTGCAGAATGCGCCAAAGCTTATAATAGCCCTTGCCTTGGCGTTATCCGCTTTATGCATATACCCTGTTTCAAATTTGCGTTGGGAACTGAGCCTTGCAGACTTGCTCCCAAAAGAGCACTCCGCTATAATAGCTCAAGATTCCGTGCATAAAAAATTCGGAGGCTGGCAATCTTTAATAGTACTCTCAAAATCTGAGGACAGCACGGTTAATGCGAAATTTATAGCAAATCTGGGAAAAATTCTGGAACAAAGCCCGCTCGTGAATTTAGCCGAATATCGCACGGAATCGGATTTTTATCAGGAACATAAACTATTGTACATAAATCTTTCGGATTTGGAGACCATCAATGATAGGATTAAAAAACTTGTCGCAAAACAAAAAGAAAAACTGAATCCGTTTATAGTTGAGTTGATAAAAGACACCTCCGATTTAAGCCCCCCTTTTTCTCTTGAAGATATTGAGCAAAAATACATTCCAAGGCTTAAAAATTTTAGAGGCAACGCAGACGGCACAATACGAATACTCGAAATTTACCCCACTAAAGACAATTCAAATTTAACGGATATGAGAGAGTTGTACAAATTAGTTAGAACAAAAACCGATTCTTTGAAAAACGAAAAAAATATAGAGGTGCATTACGGAGGAGCTATTTACGATTTTGTAGCTAGCAGCAGAACCATACTATCCGAAGTGAGAACTTTAGCATTGGTTTCCGCTATAATCCTGCTTGCAATATTCATTCTTTCCTGTTTCAAAATACCGGCAATATCATTTATCACCGCTCTCAGTTTATCTATGGCAACGCTATGGACATTTGCGGTGGCGGCTGTTTTATTCGGCAGAATAAATATATTTACAATAATACTGGGCTTAATAATACCGGCCTTGGGCGGGCGAAATGCCGTGCATTTGCTTTCAAGGTACACTGAGGAAATGCAAAAAGGCTTGAGCGTAAAACTCGCATTGGAAAGCACCATACTCGGTATTGGGCAGCCTTTTGCCGTTAGCGCATTCATAAGTTCATCAATGTTTTTTTGCCTGCTCCCTGTTCCGTTGCAAGGGCTTAAGGAGCTTGGAATAGCAGGCGGGCTTGGAATTTTGTTTGACTGGCTCGCCATAAATACGGTACTTCCGGCGATGCTAACCGTTTTGCAAGAAAAACGCAAGTTCCATTTGTTTGCAAAGATAACTTATAAATTTTCGGATTTTTCTCCCAAACCTCTGGAAGTGGATAGAAAATACACGTTCGGAGTTTTTCTAGCCACAATAGCTTTCACTATTTATGGTATTTGGCCGGAAATGGAATACCGCTTTTCAAAAACGGAATTCCCAAAACCTTCCGAGCAAGTGCATGAAATTCTAAGAGATATAGGGGAATACAATACGGAGCCAATCATAGTATTTTTCCCAAGCGCAAAGCATGCAGAGGCTGCCGCGGATAACTATCCGCAAATAAATTGGGTGACGCTCACAAGCCTTTTGCCGAGAGAGCAGGATAAAAAATTGAGAGTTCTGAGAGAGATTCACGCTGCGTTAACACCAGAAGTTTTGGAAACATTGCGCGGCAGCGACTCGGTTAATGCAAATAAAATAGTGAAAAATTGGAACTTGAAACCCGTAAAAATAACCGATTTGCCGGAGAGCTATCAGTTGAAGTTTTTAGGCAAAAACGGCAGCATTGGAGAATTCGGTTTTATTTTCCCGGCATTTGACATTGACGATGGGCTTGAATGCCGTAGGTTTGCAAAAAGCGTCAACGAGATTTCCATTTTAGGCTATCCTCTTAAAAGCACAGGGGAACCGATAATACGCGCAGCTTTGCTCGATTTGAGCCTGCCCAATTTACGGCACTGCACAGTGTTTGGCTGCATGGCGATTTTGCTTTGGCTTTTATTATTTCAAAATACGAGAAATCGCATATTTTTAATTTTGGCATCGCCATCGCTTGGCTTTTTGTGGTTTTTCGGAATTTTGCATATGCTGGATATTCCGTTAACCGTTTACAGTATTATGGCATTGCCTTTTCTCATAGGTATTTCCATAGACGGTTCTCTTTTTTTATGGCAAAGGTATTGGGAAGAGGGAACCGGTTCGCTTAAATTTGTTTGCGCAAACAGCGGCACAACGGTGCTAATCTCTTATCTGATACCGGTAGTTGCATTTGCAAGCGTATGTTTTTCTTCGCATCCGGGTTTAAAAAGCTTGGGCGTGGTGACGGTTATAGGAATTTTGAGCATTGCCCTTGCGCACGTAGCCATATTCCCGGTTATAGCCTCGCTGGTTGATAGAAGGCGGTATTCGCGGCGGACTATATAGCCTGCGACAAATCGAACACTATGTGCGAGAACTTGAATCTATCCGGTTTAAAATCCTCAAACTGTGTTTTTAGGGCATAGTCCAGCCTGATTGTCAAAAATTGCCACTTATAGCGCAACCCGCACCCAAGGGACATCTCTTGAGCGGTGTTAAAAGCCTTATCTCTGTCGCTTATGCGTGCCCAGTCTATAAATTGCACAACTTGAAAACTCCTTAGCGGCTTCCAGGGTGGAATTATTCTGAGCTCTTCATTTATTCTAAAATATTTCGGAGAAAGCCCGGCAGTTGTTATGGCTGTATCGTTCACCATTTCTACCATGTAAGGAAACACGCTTCTGAATCTATAGCCCCGCAAAGTTCGCGAACCGCCCTGGTAAAATATTTGAGCATCGTCCACCGAAGCTTTGTTATAGAAAACGCTTCCATAGCTGAAAGCAAATGCGCTTAGCAAATATCTCCTTAATATTGGGATATACGTATAAGTGGAAATATCCGTATAAAGAAATCCATGATCTATGCTTATATTCCAAAATTCGGCAAGTTTTCTTACGCTTTTCATCTCGCTAAAAGATTCGTGCTGCAATTCTCCGCCAAAACCAACGCTCGGGAGAAACCTAAGACCTATAACAGGGTCGTAGCTGTTATCGGTATAATCAAAAATAAATCCCGTTTCGTATTTTAACTTAAAATAATCTTCGCCCTGAATCTTTGAAAACCTTAAATCAAAAGTATGCCTATTGCGAATACGGTTGGAACTGGAAAGCCCAAATGATAAATTCGCCCTGTTTATCACCTCAAACCTCTCAACAAGGCTGTCCGGATCGGTTGGAGCTGGAAGTATTTCATGATTAAAAGCTAATCTCTCATCCAATCTTATGGCTGTAGGTATCCAAGATACGCTGGTTCCAAAAAGCAAAGGATGAGCATAGTTTAGGGACAGTTCTTGGCGATTTTCCGCAAGCATAACGCTAAGCCCTCCTTCATGGAAAGAACCGAACAAATTCCTGTGCAAAGCGGAGTAAGAAATTCCAAAACCATATAGCTGTTCAAAAAAGAAACCGTAATTTGCCTCTCCCGGAACTCTTTCGTAAGCCGTTAAGGTAATATCGGAAAGTCCGTTCTCTTGCAAGGAATCTTCCTGCTTAACTTGAGAAAACAATTGGGTTGAAAACAATTTTGTTCTAAATGAGAAATAATATTTCTCATCTACTATGGAATCGCGCGGAATTTCCCACAATTTGTTTAGCCAAGCCGTATCGGAAAGCCCGATTTCCGGTTCGGTTTGCCCCGGCAATAAACCGGCGCGAAATGTTTTGCTCCTGAAATTTCCCATGCGAACTTGATGTTTAGGGTCGGCGTAATAATGAACATTCACTTTTTTTCCCACCGTGTCTATATATTCCATATGTTCAACGGTTATGTGCAAATAGCCTTTTTTCATATAAATATCTCTAATGGCTTTTCTATCATTGCTTATAATTTCAGTATCGTAATACCCGCCTTTCGGAACCGAAAATTTATCCGTTCCTATTAGAGAATCCGAGCCTTCGGCAAGTACAAATTCCGCATTGCCGAATCTATACTTCTCGCCTTCATATATTTTAAATTTATATACCTCTACTTTTACCGTATCTACAATTTCTTCGCTTATGGAAAGCGTAATATCTTCGCTAAAATAACCGTTGTTCTGGTAAAAATAGTCTAAGTTCCCCTTTGCAAGCTTGATTATAAAACTCCGTCTTTCAGGAGAAATAAGATCCATTTCCATCGGCAGGTCCAATTGTTCAAGCAAAAAGCTCTCACTATAGACCTTGGCTCCCGTAATTTGCAACTTCCACTTAGGAACCTTCGCTGCGCTAGGAAGAGCTAACAGCAGAAGAGTTAAGCAAAAAATTAACTTAGGCACGGAATATCGTGTGGCCTTGCTATTTCTTTTTTGCTCTCACGCGCTTTTGTCCCTCTTTTCCAGGCTCTTTTGCCGCTTTTTTCCCGGAGTCTACTTCTTCGCTTTTCTTAGGTTTTGGCGCTTCTTCCTCGCCTTCTTCTGCCTTTTTCTTCTTTTTGGGAGCAGCGGCAACACCACCTCCGTCTTTATTTATAAAACCGAATTTTTCCGGTTCAAAGCCTTCGGGGAATCTTGTTTTGTTATCGTACACAACTTTTTCAGCCTGTAATTTCTCCATCTTTGCGCGAGATAAATCCGCTCCGGAAAAATCCACTAACACCAGCCTTGTTTCACTGAATTTTGCATTTTGCATTTGGGAATTGACAAAGCTAACTTGGTTTAACTTTGCGCCTTCGAAATTCGTGCTGGACATTAAAGCTTCGGCAAATATAATTCTATCCAAAGAGGATTTTGAAAAGTTCGCTTTTGTTAAATCGGCTTTTGTGAATTGAGAACGTTTCATATCAGTACCGTCAAAAACGGCATTTTTTAAGTCTGAACTAACAAAATCGCATTTGTCAACTATTGAGTTAAAAAAGCTGGCTCCTACCATTTTGGTCTCTATGAATGTCACACTGCTGAGCGAACTTTTATCGAATATAATGCCGGTTATGGTCATACCGTTAAAATCCATATCGGATATAGTAGCTTGCGCAAAAATAGCTTTCTGAAGTTTTGCTTTCTTTAAATTTACATTGCTAAACGATGTTAATGAAAAATCTGTGCTGGTGAAATTCGCATTGCCGAATGTAGCTCCGGAAAAATCCACCCTTTGCAAACCCGCTCCGGTGAAATTTGAATTGCTTAAATCCACATCTATAAAGTTGGCATTTGTTAAATTGCATTTGGAGAAGTTTGCTCCGTTAACCTGCGCACCCTTAAAGCTGGCACCGGCGAGTTCGGAATTGGAAAAATCTGTCCCTTGCGCAACAACCCCGCCGAAATTGGCTGCGGTTAAATCCACTCCTAAAACTTTTGCGCCCGTCATATCTGTATTCTTGAAACTGATGCCTTCCGACACCTTCATAGATGCGAGATTCGCATTTATAAGCGAAGCCCCGTTGAAATTCGTTGCTCTTTCTATAGCACCTTCGCTATTCAAAAGCGTGGCTCTGTAAAAGTTTGTGTTTTCGAGGTTTGCATCGGAAAAATCAACACCTCGTATATCCGAGCTTGAAAAGTTTGCGCCGGTAAGGTTGGCACCGGAAAAATCCGGCGTTGTCAACATAGCGTTTTGGAATTTCGCATTGCTGAGTTCCGCTTTTTTGAACACAGGGCTTACACCCGTAGCGTTCTGGAAGTCCGCACCCTCGGCTTGGGCGTTGTCAAAATGATACCCGTCAATGCCCTTAGCTCTGAAGGAAGTGACTATCTCCTTGTTTCGCCAATCTGCTTGTTCGGAAACTTTTCCGCAAGAAGTTACAAGGACGAGAAGTGCCGATGCGGCAATTAAGCTGTTTAAGAAGCGTTTTTGCATAGAATGACCCTTTTGCATATTCTATAAAATACAAAAAAAAAATGAAAAGCGGTAGATTTTTTTGTATCTTCATAACCTTATGCCAAATAGAGTAGTTGTAGGTTCGCAATGGGGCGATGAAGGTAAGGCCAAAATCGTGGATTTTTTAACGTTGTACGCTGATATAATAGTCAGATTCCAGGGCGGCGCAAACGCAGGGCATACGGTAAAAGCGGAAGGCAAGGAATTTATTTTTCACCTGATCCCAAGCGGGATTATGCATCCGAATAAAATTTGCATAATAGGGAACGGTGTTGTTTTTGACCCAAAACAGGCTGTTTTAGAGATAAAAGACCTCGTTTCAAAGGGAATTTCCGTTGATAATCGAATTTTGATAGCCGAAAACGCCCATGTTGTGCTGCCTTGGCACATAACTAGCGATAAATTAAAAGAAGCCAGGGCCGGAAGCTCTGCCATCGGAACCACAGGGCGAGGCATTGGCCCATGTTACAGCGACAAGGTGAATAGGCACGGGGTAAGGGTAGGCGATTTGCTGAACGAAAAGGATCTAAGGCCTCGCATAGAAGCCATAGCGGAGTTCAGAAACGAGGAATTCAAGAAAATGTTCGAAGCAGAGGCCATAGACCCGGAACCGGTGATAAAGGAGTATCTGGAACTCGGACAACAGTTAAAACCCTATATTTGCGACACGGTTTCTTATTTGCACGAGAAACTGAAGGAAAAAAAACAGATAATTTTTGAGGGTGCCCAGGGAACTATTTTAGATGTAGATCACGGAACCTATCCTTTTGTCACATCCTCAAATACGGTAGCCGGCTATGCCAGTTGCGGTTCCGGGGTGGGGCCAATAGCCATAGAGCAGGTGATTGGCGTTGTAAAAGCTTACACAACAAGGGTGGGCAATGGGCCTTTCCCAACAGAACTCACAAACGAAACCGGAGAAACTCTCCGCAAAATAGGCGGAGAATTCGGAGCCACCACAGGCAGGCCCCGCCGTTGCGGCTGGTTTGATGCGCCCGTTGTTCGCAAGGCCGTAGCGGTGAACGGTTTAACGCATTTGGCTATAACCAAGCTGGATGTGCTGGATTCCTTCAAGGAGATCAAAATTTGCTCCGGTTATAATATAGAGGGCAAAAATTTGCAGAGTTTTCCAAACCGTTTATCGCAGGTTTCTCTTTGCGAACCTGTTTACGAAATTTTGCCGGGCTGGGAAAGTTCAACCTCCAATTGCCGCTCTTGGGCTGATTTGCCGCCAAATGCGCAAAAATACCTGACCAGAATTTCCGAACTGGCCGGCGTCAAAATAGGAATGATTTCCATTGGCGCAAAGAGAGATGAGAGTATTTTGGTGGATATGGAGTAACAAATGAATGAAGAATCGCCTTTTAGCACCCCCTCCAAAATAAAAGAACCCCAAAACAAGCTGCCCGACTATTCCGTTGAGGATTTGCCGCCGTGCTTGCAAGAAACGGTTAAGGAACTCGGCTGGGGCGAGTTGATGCCTGTGCAAAAAAAGACTATTCCCTATATGCTGCAAGGCAGGGATATGCTGATTCAATCGAAAACCGGTTCCGGGAAAACCGGAGCATTTTTGCTGCCGATTTTGCAGGTTATAGTTACGGAACACATTTTTCCGCAAGTTCTTATTTTGGTTCCCACCAGAGAGCTTGCTTTGCAGGTTCACGGCGAGGCGGAAAAACTTTCCAAAAACCTTGGAATCCGTTCCTGCGCTATTTTCGGCGGGGTGGGTTTTGAAGGCCAAATCCACGCTCTGAGAACCGGAGTGCATATAATTGTGGCAACTCCGGGCCGCTTGTTAGACCACGCCCAAAGAGGAAACATAGATTTCGGGAGCATTCGCGACCTGATTATGGACGAGGCGGACGAAATGCTTGGCATGGGTTTTTACCCCGATATGCAGCGTATTCGCCGCTACCTGCCCAAGCAAATTTCATGCACCATGTTCAGCGCGACAATTCCGCAAACCGTAAAAAGCCTTGCTTCGGAATTTCAGCGCCCAAATGCGGATTTTCTTTCGCTCTCCTATGACCAGATTATAGCGAAAAATCTTGAGCACCGCTACTATGCTTCCGATGCTATGGGCAAAGACTCTTTGCTGATAAAAATTCTGGAATGGGAAAACCCGGAAAGCTGCATGATTTTTTGCAATACAAAGAAAGATATCGCATATTTGGAACAAGTTCTGCGCGATTACGGTTTTCCGGTAAAAGCCCTTTCCGGCGATATTTCCCAAACCGAACGGGAGCGGGTTTTGGGCGAATTCAGGCAAAACACTTTAAAACTTTTGATATGCACGGATGTTGCGGCCCGTGGCATAGATGTAAGCCATGTGACGCACGTTATTGTTTATGATCACCCGGGCGACCACGAGGTTTATGTTCACCGAAGCGGGCGCACGGCAAGAGCCGGCAGGAGCGGGCTTGCAATTTCCCTGATTACCCCTGTTGAAGAGATTGAAATTCAAAAAACAGCGGCGGATTTCGGCATAAACTTTATCAAAATGCCACCCATAAACGAAGATGAGCTAGCGAGCCGCATCCGCCAAAGAGCGGAGGCAAAGCTGGACAGGGAACGCAGATTTTTGGGGCAAAAGCAAAACGAGAGAATGCGCCGCTATTTGCCGCTAGTGGAAGAACTTTCGCAAAACACAGAGGGAAAGGAATTGCTGGCATACCTGCTGGATTCGCATTATTGGAGAATTTAGCTGAAAAATCCCCTGCATACAACCTTATGCAGGCCCTTAGGTTCACAATCCCACATTACAGAAGACAAACTCTGCTTTGCTGGGCAATTGTGCTGTTCTTTGCAATCAGGCTGGCAGTATTGCCATAAAGCCCCGTTTTTTACCTGACTTCTCGAATTGAATTTTATCCAGTCTTTTGTATAGGAATGAATGGGATTTCCCAATATCTTAGCCGCTTCGCCTTCTTCAACGAGCCTGTCTGCGCAAAAAACAGCGATACGTGCTCTGCATAATTGCATAACTCTGGCTTTTTGCAAAATGCTCTCTTTTTTGTTCGCTAAATAAACTATGCTGTTGGTAATGCCGTCTCTGAGCAACCCTTGCAAAAAATCATATGGCCTGCACTCTTCAAAAAATCCGCCTTCCGGTTCTTCTATAAAAATCGCCGAGCTTGCGTTAAGCGAGCAGAGCCAGAGCGAAATTTTCTGTAAATCCGGTGGGGATATTTTGGCAGGTTTGCTGTAAAGAACATGCTTATTTATACCACGTTCGGCGGCATGGTTTTCAAGTCTTTTCTTGGTTATGCCGGGCGATAAATCAAGGGCAAAAGCCCCTATGGTCCTGTGCGGAGGAAAAGATTCAATAGCGTTTTTCGGCAATAGCACGGACTTAAATATTTCTTTATTTTTTATGCGCTGTCCGTCAATTTTAATTGAATCTCCGAGATTGCATTCTTCTTGCAAAAATCCGGCAAGAGCACGTAAAAGCAGAGAATGGCTAGTTTCGCCTGCCAAGAACAGAAAGTCATTTTTTTCCAAGCTTAGGGAAAACGGCTTTATGCTGTTTGCAACCGAAAAGTCAATCCATGAAATAATCATACTATCTGAGCGGCAATATTCTTTTAAGAGTTAAAAAAAACACATTTACAACCAAAATAAACCCAAAAGCACAAATAGAGCTGCCGTAAAATAGCGGAAAGTCCTTCAAATAAAAAGCTGTTTTCATGGTATTGCCAAGCCCCGCAATTTCAAATTTAGCCTCAAAAACCAACAAAACAATAAAAATAACAGGTGCCAAAAAACTCCAAAAGAATACCTGCCTTGGCAAGGCGGCAAGCCTAGCCTGCCTTGCAATTTTTTTCCTGTCCATACGCAAAAAACGGGATAATTTGCTGGAATTGCTGCTCATTTCCTTTTTTGCGGTTAAAAAGAACAGATAAACGCCAAGCGAACAGAGGCAAACCACCAAAATGAGCAAAAATTTTAAAAGAGAGTGCGGAAAAGCTGCCAAAATGAAGTACTGAACCGTTTGCGGGTAGTCAAAATCAGAGAGACCGAGCGTTCCTTTAGTGAGAAACGCTTTTAGATAGGCGAAAAAATCTTTAAAATTAAATGCCAAGCTCTGCAGCAACGGCCTGTATTCCTTTTTTGTCTATGGTTCTAAGCCCTTGGGCGCTAATGCGGAGACGGATCCAGCGGTTTTCTTCGGGAATAAAGAAATTCTTTGTACGCAGGTTAGGCAGCAATTTAACCTTTTTTTTGCGATTGGAATGGGATACACGGTTTCCAATCAACCCTTTTTTTCCTGTAACTTCACATACACGGCTCATAGCATTCTCCAAAGTTCGGGTGTAAATTTAGCAAATTTTTGCCGTTTTGTCAAGGGTATGGCAAATACCTTTGTCGTTATCCCGCGATTCCTTCACCCTGTTAATTATCCCGCAACTATTTCACCCTCCTTATTTAAATTCAGGAGATGGAAATGAGTGTAACCCCACGTCAGCGCACAATGCTAGCCCTCATAAGAGGAGCTATGGAAGGCAAATACACGGTCAAGGAGATAGCCACCCGGACCAATCTGTCAGAGCGCCGCATAAAGCAGCTCAAGAAGTCGTTCAAAGAGCATGGCGACATTGCTGTAGTCCACGGCAACAAGGGCAAAAAGCCTCCGAATGCCCTAAGCGATGAACTGCGCAAGCGGATAGCCGCAATAAAAAGCGGAGCTGTTTACATCGACATGAACTTCAGCCATTTCAGGGAGTATCTTGAAAGCGATTTCGGGATACATGTGAGCTATCACGCCCTTCATTCGATTCTGAAGGAAAGCGGCTTTGTGTCCAAGAAATGCCGCAGGAAAAAGAGAAAGCAGCTTCACAGGCACAGAGAGCGCAGGGCCTGCTTTGGCGAACTGCTCCAGGCAGACGCGACCTCCTTCAGGTGGTTCGGCACAAGCGAATATTTTGCTCTGCATGGCTTCATAGACGATGCCACGAGCAAGATAACGGCTCTTTACATGAGCAGGAACGAATGCCTGCTTGGCTATCTGGAGGCTTTCAGGGCCACCATTGCCAAGCACGGGCTGCCGATGGAATTGTACACGGACAGAGCGGGCGTTTTCAATGTGAACGAAAAGAACATCGAATTCAAGGATTTGCACGGCAATGACATCCGCAAGACCCAATTCGGGAAGATGCTGGACGAGCTGGGCATAAATCCGATATTCGCCAACAGCCCGCAGGCGAAGGGAAGGGTGGAGCGAATGTGGGGCACATTGCAGGACA
>LIUG01000105.1:363-7470 GCA_001462245.1 Candidatus Fibrimonas termitidis | reverse complement strand
AAAAATTTTTACCGGACAACAGTGTGTATTATCATATTGCCTCATTTCTACGATGGCTTTGGAAAATTCATCTGCCGCCGTATTGTATGTGCCTTGAATTACAAACTTAACCCCTCTGTTTATGTGAGACTCAACTTTTCCGAATATTTCCCACTCAATTGCAACCTTTCCGCCAACAACAAGTGAATATGCAGAGCCTGTTATAAATAACAAGGAAGCGACAACCGTGATAATCATCATTCCTATTTTCAACGGCACATTGTTGATATTTTCACGTATTGATGTAAAATAGTTTGCAACGCCATAATAGATACCTACTAACACACCTGCAATGCTTCCGGCTCCCAGCATTACAATAAGCCCCGTTAATAATGCCGGTGCTATCCATATTACCAGCTTTACCAATAGCCATATCAAAAATACAATAACAATAAGACCTATTAAAAATCGCATAAAATTCCTCCTACTCCTTTAATATTTTTACATATTTGTTTTCAGCCAGCAGCCATAAAAGCGGATCTAAAACACGCCGTGGTTTAATGCCTTTGCTATCTGTTTTTGTCCCGTTCGGATTAGCGCCAAGCGAAGATACCCCAAAAAAAGAATACTGTTTAAACTGTTTTATATAACCGATTAAATCGGCATCAAGCCAATTCTCTATTAAATCTTGCATTTGGATATTTGTGTTTTCAAAATCAGGTTTTATAAAAGCTCCTCGTTTTATATGTTCCGATTCCTCCTTTAAACAACTGTCTTCCGGCAGAATATTATATTGATCCAAAACATCTGTTTTTGTAAATACCAAAGCAAGGGGTATATCAATTTGCCCTTTAATGTTTTTCACGTTTCGTATCACTTTTATAATTATGTCTAAAACATAATAGATGTCTTTATTTTGTTCCGGAAGAGAGTTAAAGCCATTGGCAGTTAGTTTGTTCCTTATGTTTGGAACTTGCAGGGGGTCCAGCAATAAAATTATTCCGTGCGCATTTGTTATATAGCGATTAAATCTATGCATCACATTTTCATCGTCGAGATTTTCACCGGCTGTATCGTAGAAAGTTAATGCCGCCGTATTGATAATCTTATTTTTCTTATCCATAAATCTAAGCGGAAATATGAGCGGCGGCACTTCCGTTCCGGCATCGGTCGCTCTGGCTGTGCGCCCTTCTACGAATAGGGGGCGGTAATACCATTCGTCATAAGCCTCTTTTGATTCTTTGCTGCAAGTCATAGAAAGCGAACAGTTAAACGGAGCGGTCATTCTCTTTTTTATCTCGTTGATCAATACCCCAATATAATTGGACTTGCCGGATGCTTTCGCTCCCAAAAGAGCTATAGGCAAACTTTTCATCGATAAAAATTCAATTGGAATTTCCTTCTTTATCTCATCGCAAAAAAGCTGTTTAGCCGCTTCTTTGCAGTCTATGCATTTCTTTTTGTATGCAAGCGGAATCCAACCGTCCTGATCTTTTGGCACTGCGAATTTACATTTTTTATCTGCGTTTCCTATGATGTTATAGGAACATTTTAACCCGCAATCCGCAACGCTATGCTCAGCGTAACAATATGGGCAGGTGAATGTGTTTTTTTTCCCAAAGAATAGCATTTATAAACTCCTCACTTCTTTAAGTGTTAAAAAATTGTTATCTGCCGACGGAAATAACGCAAACTTTGTATTAACAGCCACAGGCGTAGAATTGATAGAGACGCTTGCGGTATATTTACCGCCGAAAAATCCTTTTTTAAGCGTTAAAACCGGAGTTCTATCTACGAGTTGCCCTTCATTTTTATTTAAGGGCTTGGGGCTGCCCATTACAAGCATGAGTTCCGGAATTGTTGCGGAGGTATCGGACTGAAAGTCGATTTTTATTGAGAAAGATTTAGCGGCAGAAACGGTATATTTCATCGTGTATAGAACGGTAGCCTTTTCTCTGAGTGTTATCACTGTGTTAAGGCGTGTGCCGCAGGTTATAGACTTAACGCCGTCAATTTCCGTTTCGGCAAAAATTGTTATGTAGTTATCGGCGTTCATTTTTAATTTAATATGCAAACCGCCTTTATTTGCAAAGTCGTCTTTTGCGAAGGAAATTTTGTCTCCGTCCGAATCCAAGGTCGTTGGAAAAGCCTTATTGCTCACTTTTGCTATGATGTTCTTAGCAGACGGATGCAGACGCCCGGTAATCACAACCTCGGTGCTCGTTTGAGAATGAGCGATTTGCGCCAAACCTATCATTGTGTTCACTATAATTGGTTTTGAAACTATTAAAAGCTGCTCGTTGCAAACAACCGGATAAACATAATACGCTTTATCCGGAGGCAGGTTAAAAGTTGCGGTATTATCGTCGGTAGCCAATAGACTCGCTTCATTTATGCCCTTGTAAAAATTCTTGAAATCCGCAACTTGCAATGTGCTGCCGATTTTGCAATTTATATCTTGCGTGCTGTAATATATTCCGCGCTTGCCGGATATCATTTTATCGCAGCTTAAAGTGAAAGAAGTGGTGGTGTTCTGTTCAATTTTAACGTTAGAGAGCGGTTTTAATTCTTCAAAGGTTTTAAATGTCCGTGTTAGGCCCTTTGAGCGATTATTTTTGTAAACGCAAACAAAGAGATAACTATTGCCGGCTTTATCATAATCGCTGTCTTCAAAGCTTTCGTTATTTTTAACGGAGATCTTTTGCCCGTCCTCTCGTTTTGCAGGCGGTGTTTGCCCTTTTTTTCTTATGACCTCCACCTCGCTTGCATTTAAAGGCGCTTCCCATTTTACAACTATCTTTCCGGATACAATTTCTTGCCTTATATTGGAAACATCAAAATAGACGGTAAGCGGTGCTGCGGTAGATACTATAGAAGAATGGACGCCTAAACGCGAAGAGAAAACCGCATAATAATAAGGCGTATCGGAAGCGATGGATTTGTCTTCAAAAAAATTTATGCTGAGTTCGCTTGCCACAACAGTGCCGTCTGTTGGCGATGCCGGAGGCGAACCGCTTTTGCGGATAAGCGTATATGTCGAGAGTTTTTGCGGTTTGTTTTGAACCCAAGTGATTTGCGCCGAATTTTCTTTAATAACCGCACTTATGCTATCAGGTGCTTTGGGAGGGAACTTTGAGATTATCTGCGGTGCTTCAACGCAGTCGGTTGCTAAATCAAGCGCAGCGGCAACCTCGGTAAGCGCAGCATCTTCATTGTTCTGTGCCACCAGTGTTTTTGCTTTATCCGTGTGCTGCTTGATGCGTGATACTACGGATGAAATGCCGGCGTTGAGTGTGCTTGTTTTTTCGGCGTTATATGTGGGATATTTATTTTTAAGAGCGGTAACCGCTCCGGATGCCGTAATATATTTTTTTAAGCTCACGAGTTCCGCTATTTTTTCATATTCTTCCTTGTATGCTGTGCCAACGGTTTCTTCTTCTTTTACTTTTTTATCTACTTTCTCTTGGTACTCCTTAGCTTTTTTCGCCAAATTTGACGTAGCTGCTTTATTGTAATCGGGCAATAAATTTTTCAAATTATTGAGTTCGTTTTTAATTTCATTTACCGAAACTCCCGGCTGAACGAGTAAATTCTCTATTTTTTTGACAACGGTATCAAAACGCTGGCTGTGAGCTTTTGTCGCTCCGCAGGTTGGGCAAGTATTGTTTTTGGCTGTATTCGGAGCTTTGCCGCCGCAATTCCAGCATATAATTTCAAATGACTCGCCGCAATGCGGGCAAGATTTCGGATTTTTCTCATTTGAAAAAGCCTTTCCGCAATACTCGCAAATCTCCAAATCAATCTTATCTCCTATTCCTCCAGCTGCTATAATACCATTAAAATCCAAACCTTCTTTTAAAAGTTTTTCTACAAGAGATATATCGGAAGTATTTAACGCAATTTTAATTTTTCCCGAAAGCTCAATTAATTCTTTTTCTTGAAACACTGCATTGCTGCTGCTCTTCCATAGTTTAAGCTCATCCCAAATGTCTTTTGTTTTAAGGTAAATATCATAGTTCTTTTTTGAATTTTGATTTTCAAATATTTTTGTATAGCCGGCAAGTTTACCCGTTGCTGTTACCTGACTGTTTTTGTTTGTATTGCTCGTTGCCTTGCTATAAAGCTCCGCTCGTTTTTTTTGCAAAGCTTCAATATTGTCATTTTCCGTTAAATCCAAAAAATCATAGAAATCTTTTTTGCCAAGCGTAACTAAATATTCTTCCATATCGTTTTTTTCTTTAAGATTTAATATTTTTTGCGTATCGTCAAATATTTGGACATCTTTTACTCCGCTTTTCAGTTCTTCCAATGTAACCCATTTTTGTTTTACAATATTATCTATATCGCTTTGATATATTTTTCCACGCATATTTGCAAAAGACGTCATTGTTTTTATAGCTTCATCTAACTTAAATTTTTTTGCAGCATCAAACTCTTTTTTTCTGCCGGCATTATCTTTCATTATCTCTTTTGCATCATCGAATAATTCTTTCAGTCTTGAATCGATACTTTTAGTGCTTTGCGCAAAGGTATTTTTACGCTGATTCATAACCGTTTCAATCTTCTTTGCATCATCTTTTTCATCCGGCTTTATATTATAAGCCAAATAGTAGTTATAGTTGGAACTTTTGAGTTCCTCATCAGTTCTGGTTTTTGTGAGTTCTGCCATAATTTTTCTCTCCTGTCTTACCCCACCGTGTCGTCAAAGACGGCGACGGCGGGGTAAGTTGTTCTTAGCTTCCAATCCTCAAGTTAATGTGGCACGTTTAATCTTATCCATACCAGCATTCGCCGCCTCTTGGCCAATGCGAACGGGAATAATGGTTTTAGATATATTGTTGGCTATCAATGTAATGACTAAAATTCCGTCTCCATCCAAATCGAAAATAACCAAAAGAGGAGCTCCTTCGGGCAATCCCGGTGGCAAATCTACGGAACAAGTTTCATACATCTGGGTGCTTTCCTCCATAGACACGTCTGCTTCAAGGCTGTTATTTTCATAGACCTTTAGGTCAACGCACTCTTGATTTTCGTCAACTGTCCTGAATCCGCGTTCCTTATGAGCCGGTTTATCGGTATCCTTAAATATGATGTTACCGACAAATTCTCTCTCAACTTCACGCTTTGCATTATATTTATAAGCCACTATGCCGTAACTTTTTGTGCACTTTTCTTTGAAAACCGTAGTGGTTCCGTCGGTGTTTTTTATCTCAATCGGCTTGCTTTTTCCACCCAGAGCCGCCACTTCTCCATCACCGCCTTTCGAAGCGCTTCCAATACTTGCTCCGCTCGCCACAAGAGCTGCGCCCATCGCAACCGCTTTATCGGGTTCATAAGAACTGATAGGTTTGCCGTAAGCCTGTTCAAGTTTCTGTTGAACCTGCGGCATTCTCGTAGAACCGCCGACAAGAATTATCTCGTTGATATCGTTTGCCATTGTAAGGCCTTTTTTGGCTAACATATCATCGACTAATAAGATAGTCCTTTCAAGTTCCGCCGTTGTAGCACTATCAAAAGCTTCACGTGTAATCTCTATTTTTTCCTTTTCGCCGCCAAAAGAAACAGTTAATGTTGTACTGTTTTTGCTGGTGAGCATTTTTTTCGCTTTTTCGATATTCTCAGAGAACCAAGCCCGTGATTCGGCATCGCTCTGCATATCGTCCACGCTCACTCCTTTTTTCTGCGAAAATTCATTGCGAACATATTCGGCAAGCCTTGCGTCCCAGTCTTTGCCGCCCAACTGATGGTCGCCGCCGGTTGTCACCTGCTCCATCTGCTTGGAATCGCCCTTAAAATCAATTTTAAGAACGGTACAGTCAAATGTTCCGCCGCCAAGGTCATAAACCAGAACCGTTTTCTGCATATCCTCTTGACGTGAGTTGCCGTACGCAAGCCCTGCCGCCGTTGGCTCGTCCAATATTTTTAAGACATTTAATTCGGCGGCCTCACCTGCGGCCTTAGTTGCGGCACGTGCAGCTTCGCCAAAATAAGCGGGGCAGGTAATAACCGCGCCGTCTATTGTGTCTCCCAAATAAGCCTCTGCGTCGCGTTTGAGCTTTTTAAGTATCACCGACGAAACTGCGGATGCGGAGTAATCACTTCCGTCAAACGTAATTGTAAATGACGGATCGCCCATATAATTCTTCACCCGCTCTACCAGCCTTTCAGGCGTAAGTCCGCCTTCTTGACGCGCCGTAGAGCCTACCGTTATTTCACCGCTTTCGGCAAAATACACGACCGAGGGAGTGATTTGCTCGCCTTCGGAATTGTCAATTATCTTGACAATTCCATTCTCATCAACATAACTCACGCAAGAGTATGTTGTACCCAAATCGATACCGATTTTTTTACCCATGATTTTTTTCTCCTTGTGTTGAACCCTGGTTAAATTTATAGACGTCCGCTTTAGACTGATAAATAACTTTTCCATCGAAAGTATAACAATCCGTGTAGATGTTTGCAATTGTTCTATCGAGTTTTTCATCGTCTGTCGGAACTGTTTTCAAAATTTTGTGCTTTTTTGTATCGAAAACGCTGTCCGAAGTTTCTATTTCCACTCCGGCGGCAGTTAAAATATCGCCGATTTCTTTTGAGACTGTTTCAAGGATTTCAATATATCCCGTCTGTTCCGCTTTTTTGGATATATAGTCGAACAGCCCGTAAATTTGCCTTGCAACAGGTGCGGCAAGAGCGAAATAATGCTCCGCATCGGTACGTGCCGCCAGTGCTATGTATTCCTGAACAGTCTTGTCAACTACCACCCTATCCTGAAGGGCAAGCCTTATGGCGTTTTCGCTATCTTTCAAGTAATTGATAAGTTCGGATATATCTTTTAGCGGCTCGGTGCGTATATTCAACAGTTCGGAAGTGTCCTCGCCGCTAGGCTCGTCTGTTGAGGGTTCAGCGGGCAGCACCCTCGGCTGGGCAAGCCCGTTAATAGGCTTCCCATTTATGCTTATTTCATCGTTTTTGCGCTCCAATCCGACATTTGAAAGCATTTCTTCAAAATCCGAAACGAGATATTCCGTATATTTTTTAGCTTTTTCATCATCAAGCTCGAATTGTTTTGCGTCTCTGATAGATTTACGGCAATCCTCGCGATAAGCGATAAGCGCATTAATAAACGGC
>LIUG01000105.1:0-267 GCA_001462245.1 Candidatus Fibrimonas termitidis | reverse complement strand
GATAAGCGCATTAATAAACGGCTTTAACGCAGAAAATGCGAACCCTTCGCGGTACTTTTGAATTTCGTCGCCCAAGCGCCGAATAGATTCATCTTTGGTTTTGTTGTACCTGAGCAGCGTGGCAATTTCAGCATAACGCTTGTCAAGCTGTTCCTTTAAACCTGCCAACTCATCGTTTGTAGGATTATCCATATTGAACCTCTTTTTTGAGATGTTTTGGGCAATGCCCGTTGTGAAAAGCCCCTATATATGTGCTGGGGGGGGGGG
>LIUG01000104.1:756-3186 GCA_001462245.1 Candidatus Fibrimonas termitidis | reverse complement strand
ATTTACTTGATAACTTAAAGGCAGAACATTCAAACAATTCAACTTTCCGCAATACTTCCAGTCAAGGAAAAGACGCAGTAATTACACGAAGATTATTCACGGATGAAAACGGAAAGCCAATATCCCCGGATTCATCAAAAGACAGACTGGAAAGGGACATGGAAACTTTTTTGTCTGAAAAAGAAAAATCACTACGATCAGGAAAAAACGAACGTTCCTCAACCATATTTGACTACAATAATTTTGATTGCTCAAATTTGCACAGAAAGATAAAACTCGAAGTTGTTAAACCAAAAATAAACACACACCTAAAAAGAGCGTATCAAAATATGGTAAGAAAATATCAGTTGACAATTAACTCTTATTCATCTCAATTTTCCCAGTATCTAAAAGTGAACATAGAAGAAAAAGAAGAAAAGAAATTGTTTGGCAGCGGCATAAGCTCAAAGAATTTTGGCGACATCAAAAAAAGATTCTGGCACAGTAAAAAAACTGCTCAGGGCGTTCCCGACATTGGGTTTTTATTTCTTGTTGACGGCTCCGGCTCAATGGCAGGTGAACGTATTAACGGAGTTATTGCGACAATGGTCATTATTCATGAAGTATTTAAAAACAACAATATACAACACTCCATTGTCGAACACCGCGCCATTTACGGCGAGCCAAAACTTATACATAATATCCTCGTTGATTTCCGGCATAAAAACGAAGAAAAATACAATATTTTAAGTTTGGATGCCGACGAGGGAACCAGAGAAGGTTTTAGCCTTTATTGGGCGGAAAAACATATAAACAAAAATTGTTCTTCCGAATACAAAATAATACTAATGGTATCAGACGGTGCGCCTGCTCATACCTGTGATGATCCAATAGATTATGTACCCCCGGTATCAGTAAAAGATACCGCAGAGGCGGCAAAAAAAATAATTAAGCACGGCATTTCCATCGTTGCCCTGGCGCTTGATTCCCCGGATGATGACGAGTGTTACCGGCAGTTGAAAATGATTTACCCGCAAGTTGTTTCCTGTGTTGACATTGGTAAATTTACAGGGCAATTGTTGAATATCATTTCAAAATTATTACAGGGAAGAATAAAATGAACTATAAACTTACTATTGGTACGACAGGCAAAAGAAATACCAAACCGACGTTACGGGATATAAATATTGCCATTGATTCTTTAAACGCTGACAAAGCGGATCCTTTTATTATTCTCGAACCAGCGAAACAAAATGACACTGGATACATACAGGTATTACAATTTAATGACTATAATAATATGAAAACCAGCTATCACTTCGAAATACAAATAGGAGACAAAACTAGTTTCAAGCAATATGAATATATAACAGATAACAAAGCAGAAATAAAGCGAATTTTTGAGGAATATTTCTTATATGAAAAAACCCCTGATGTATCTTCATGGACGGATATTACTTCTGAAATACTGGAGCACAAGAATACAAAAGGTACATTTTATTTGTATGATTTAGCAAAAAAATACCACAGAGATAACAAAAAATTATTCAATTGCTATGACCTTTCTCATGGTGATAACATAGCAGAAAGTATTGTTTACCAATCCGTTGCCGAAGCTATTATCCTGTTTAGGGATATAATGTGTTCAAATGGTAATTGTGGCGAAATATATTATATGGAAAACGGAAATAGATTTTTTCTGGATGTTGTAATTCCGGATATTTGGAAGGAAATAATAAAAGAAGTTAAACATTTTAAAAGCCTTTTATCAAAAGACAAAATATACATTTCATGTTATGACCATAATGATATATTCATTCCGTCAAAGGTCTCACCGTTAACAAATCTTGATCGGCTTTTGCCGTGCTTTATCTTATTAGTTGCAGAAAAAATGATGTCCTATGATAAATTTCTATATACAGCCATGGACTTTTTCTCTGAACCGAATCTCGAAAAATTCAATAATGTTTATATTGACTTTCTTTCTCAACGAAAACACTCGTCTTACTTCGTGATATATGAGAATGATGAAAATTATGATCACAGTAAATTTTCCCCATTGTCGGAATTGTATAAAAATTTTGCGGACAATATTAAAAGATAAAAAAATAGGGAACCGCTGTTCAGCCTTACGCAAAACAACGGTTCCCTTTGTACTAGCCGCGTTTAGCGGTGTACAATCACTTCCTTATATTCGGATTATTTCTCGTCCTGCAAGGCATCGAATCCCTGCTCGCCTGTCCGCACCTTGATGACATTCTCAACGTTGTAGACGAAGATTTTGCCGTCTCCGATGTTCCCCGTATAGAGGGCTTTCTTGACGGTATCAACAAAGAGCTGCAACGGCACTTTACAGATGACAACTTCGATTTTAACCTTGGGCAGCAGCGTGGATTCCAGCGGGATACCGCGATAGTATTCCTTGCTGCCTTTTTGCATACCGCAGCCCAA
>LIUG01000104.1:0-604 GCA_001462245.1 Candidatus Fibrimonas termitidis | reverse complement strand
CGTTACCGTCATTCCGGTAATGCCGATTTGATCGAGCGCGAGTTTTAGTGTTTCGAACTTGCTTCTCTTTGTCAGGATAACAACCTTTGTCATCTTTGCGCCGGGCTTTGAGTTGTTGACGACAGGTATCGCGACACTGGCCGGGACCGGCGATGCGCCCTGTGCCGCGTATCCGGGTTCCGGTGCGGCGATCATAAAGTCGGCATAGCTGCTGGCCAGACCATGTTCGGTGGAATCCAAACCTATGATCTCATCGTCCTGGGATGCGCGCAGTCCGTTAATCGCCTTGATGACGAAGAATGTCAGACCAACCGTAACAGTTGTCCAGCCGGCAATCGCCAGTACGCCCAGCGCCTGAACACCCAACTGTCCCGCGCCGCCGCCATAGAATAGACCAATCGCCGTATCTCCGGTTACGCCCGCAGGAGCGTTAGGCGCATTACCTGTGGCAAACAAACCAACCGCCAGTGTTCCCCAGATGCCGCAGACACCGTGTACGGCAACCGCGCCAACCGGATCGTCAACGTTAAGTTTGAAGTCAATGAATTCAACTGCCAGGACTACCAGAATACCGGCAACAACGCCGATGACGATAGCGCCAACC
>LIUG01000103.1 GCA_001462245.1 Candidatus Fibrimonas termitidis | reverse complement strand
TGCAATTCCGCAGGGCAAATTAACCATAACCCAGGAGATCCAATGCTTAAAAAGCTCAGTTTCTTAGTTTCCATCACTATTTTGACGGCTGTCATAGGCTGCTCAAGTACACAAAAAAACAACCCTTCGCATGTTGCTGATAGTGGCATTTCCGATGATTGCCGAGAGGAAGCCTTAGGGCTTCCGGATGACGACAATTTCGATTTTATGAATTTTGCGAAGAATTTGGTGCCAACCAGATTAAAGATAAAAGGTAAGGACGCTATAGCCGGCCTACCTGTTATAGGCGGCATGTTTGGCCCAGGCCCTGATGATAAAAAAACTGAAATAGGTTTAAGCGTGGGCTGCGTAAGGCAATTGCCTGAGGACGTCGGAAGTTTGGTGAGCTTTGTCAAAGAATTAACTCCGGACATAGCAAAAGGCGTTGCGGCAAAAAATCTAGGGGTAAATAGAAGCGAAATTCCACAAGATTTTGATGAGATAAAAAAGTTTGCGGTGAAAAAAAGCAGAGAAATTTTAAGCGAGAACTTAAAGATTGAGCCGGAAGACATTCCGGAAGAACCGCAAGAGTTAATGAAATTTATCCAAAAAGAAATAAAGTCTAAAGAAGATGCCAAGCAGCTTTTAGCCGTGGTTGGTCTGGCAATTGGTCTGGATATGCTCGACAAAATTGATGGCGGCAGCAAGTCTAAAAAGCAAAAAGATTAGGATGGCTACACTTAACCCTTGACAAGTCAGCAAAATATTTCTATATTATATCTTGTACCCTGTGGTTGCAGGTTACAGACACCAAAATTGCTGGGACGGTTCTGGGGTCTGAATCGGTTTGTCCCGTGCACAAAGGCGTGTGTTTGCTGTGGCCATCAAAGGGTGGACGTAGGGAACATGCGCTTTTTGTTTTTAGGAGGTTTTATGAAAGACATTCCGAACTTGTTTGGAAGCAACGTTTTTAATGACAGTGTTATGCAGGCACGGTTGCCTAAGGATATTTACCGTGCTTTGAAGAAAACCATCTCGCGAGGCACACATTTGGAACTGGACGTTGCCAATGTGGTTGCTAACGCTATGAAAGAGTGGGCCACGGAAAAGGGTGCCACGCACTTTACACATTGGTTCCAGCCCATGACCGGCACTACGGCAGAAAAACATGATAGCTTTATATCTCCTGTAGGTGGTGGCAGGGTAATAGTGGAATTCTCCGGCAAAGAACTTGTTCGCGGAGAACCTGATGCCTCCAGCTTCCCTTCCGGTGGCTTACGGGCTACCTTTGAGGCAAGGGGCTATACGGTTTGGGATGCTACCTCCTACGCATTTATTAAAGACGGAACTCTGTGCATTCCCACAGCGTTTTGTTCTTACAGCGGCGAGGCGCTGGATAAAAAGACCCCGCTTCTGCGTTCAATGGAAGCCTTAGATAAACAGGCACTGCGCATACTCAAACTCTTTGGCAATACAACCGCAAAGCGTGTGATAACGACTGTTGGGCCTGAGCAGGAATATTTTCTCATCGATAAAAAAATGTATTTGCAACGCCCGGATTTGATTTATACCGGCAGAACTTTATTCGGCGCACGGCCGCCAAAAGGGCAGGAACTTGAAGACCATTATTTCGGATGTTTGAGACCCAGAGTTTCCGCATTTATGAAAGACCTTGATGAAGAGCTTTGGAAACTCGGCGTTTATGCTAAAACCAAACACAACGAAGTAGCGCCGGCCCAGCACGAACTTGCACCGGTATTTGCTACTACCAATATAGCTACCGACCATAACCAACTCACCATGGAACTGATGAGAAGCGTGGCAAACCGCCACGGCCTTGCCTGTTTGCTCCACGAAAAACCGTTTGCCGGCATCAATGGCAGCGGCAAGCATAATAACTGGTCCATTTCCACCGATACAGGCGTAAATTTGCTGGAACCGGGCGAAACGCCTTATGAAAATGCGCAGTTCTTGCTGTTCCTCGTCGCTGTTATCAAAGCTATAGATGACTATCAGGATTTGCTCAGAGTTTCTGCGGCAAGCGCAGGGAATGACCATCGGCTCGGTGCTAACGAGGCTCCTCCGGCCATTATCTCTATGTTCCTCGGCGATGAACTCACTGAGATCCTAGAAGCTCTGGAATCCGGCTCGGAGTATCACAACAAAGAAAAACTTCAAATGCAAATAGGCGTAAATGTGCTGCCGCATTTCCCCAAAGATACAACCGACCGCAACCGCACCTCGCCCTTTGCGTTTACCGGCAATAAGTTTGAATTCCGTATGCTCGGCTCGGCGTTTTCCATCGCAGGCCCTAATATAGTTTTGAACACGGTGGTTGCCGATATTTTGCGGCAGTTCGCAGACAGTTTGGAAAAGTCCAAGGATTTCAAGACCGATTTAGCTGCCCTTGTGAAAAAGACCTTCCACGAACACAAGCGTATTATCTTCAACGGCAATAATTATTCCGATGAGTGGGTAACCGAAGCTCAGAAGCGTGGCTTGCTTAACCTTAAAACCACGGTGGATGCGCTCCCAACCTTTGTTTCGCCAAAGAGCATAGATGTATTCACAAAGCATCACGTTTTCTCTGAGTCGGAAATTCATTCTCGCTATGAAATTCTTTTGGAAAGCTATTGCAAAACGCTCAATATTGAGGCACTCAGCATGGTAAACATAGTGAAGGAAAAGGTAATTCCCGCAAGCTTGGACTACCAGAACGAGTTAGCCGGTCTTTTGAAAAGGAAAAAGGCGTGCGGGGAATACGATGCTTCGCTCGAAACCTATTTGCTGGAAAAAATTTCAAAACTCTCCGCCGGTTTGCTGAAAAAGCTGACTGCCCTTGAGAATTCCATTTTGGAAGCAAAAGAGGAGCTTGCAATTCTAACCCTTGCCAGTTTTTACCGCGACAAGATTTTTACCGCTATGTCGGAGCTTAGGCTTGTTGTGGATGAACTTGAAACGCTTGTGGCTAGGAAGCATTGGTCTTTGCCAACTTATGCAGAGCTGTTGAATAGCGTGGATTAGTTTTTAATTCAGCATCAAATGCTGCGCCCTGTTTATAAGATATTTGCAATCGCTTATATCTTTATATTCGTTCTCAAACTCGCGATAAAACTTGCGGGCTTCGCTGGATTTGTCTCCTGACTTGACACAAGGACACCTATTAAGAAAAAAGTGTCAAAGTCAGGAAAAAGTTACCTGCTTTCGGAAAAAAAATATATAGTAAACGCTGATTAACTCA
>LIUG01000102.1 GCA_001462245.1 Candidatus Fibrimonas termitidis | reverse complement strand
GAGAGTAGGTCGCCGCCGAGGATTCTTTTTTTTTTCGCATTTTTTTGCAGGCGTGGCCAAGCAAGTGTTGCGGCCGCCATTTGGTAGAGAAAATTTAGTTAGGGCGTTTTTTGCAGGCGTGGCCAAATTGGATTAAGGCATCTGGCTACGAACCAGAAGATTGCAGGTTCGAGTCCTGCCGTCTGCATTTTTAGTAAATTTTTTATCTTTTCTCTCAGTAAATAATGTATATTAATAGTTTATAGATGAGGTATGCGGATATAAGGGGTTTAAGGGGTTTATGATTATGGAAAGAGTTCTATTGATATCCAAGGAACCTGAGAAATGGGGGTATTTTGAAAAAAAACTGTCGAATTCATATGAATTTATTACTTCTAAACCTGAAGAAAAATTTGATCTTTCCAATATAACTGTAGTGGCTACGGATGAAGTGGAGAATATAGAGAAGATTCGTTCTACGGGGAGAAAAAAACTGCCTATCGTTTTTTTTGGCAAAGCTAATGATTTTTCAACGGAAATTAAGGCTAGGCAGCTGGGTATAGCGGATTTTTTTTCAATTCCTGTAGATAAAGAGTTGTTTTTGCTCCGTTTTAGAAACCTGTCCGGCATATCTAAAATGATAAAGGAAAATGACGATAACGTGCGCTGGATGCAGATGATTAGGCGCGAAATGATGAGTATACAGGAGGGTATGGCAGAAACAATCGCTCAAACGGTGGAAAGCAGAGACGAGAATACCGGAGGGCATATAATTAGAACCTCCATGTTTATAGGAATACTAGGAGAAGAATTTGTTGATAGAGGTGTTCTTACAAAGGCCGAGTTAGACCTTATAGTACGTGCAGCGCCATTGCATGACATTGGAAAAATAGGAGTTCGGGACTCAATTTTGCTGAAACCGGGACCATTAACGGACAACGAGCGCACCGAAATGAAGAAACACGCCGAAAAAGGGGCGGAATTGATAAAAAAGATGCAAAAAAGGTTTGAAAGCCATACTTATTTGCAATACGCATACGATATAGCCTTGGATCACCATGAGTATTTTGACGGCAAAGGGTATCCAAACGGCAAAAAAGGCGAGGAAATACCCTTTTGCGCAAGGCTTATGTCTGTAGTTGATGTTTACGATGCCCTGGTTTCCGATAGAGTTTACCGTAAAGGGATGCCACGAGAGAAAGCTCTTGAAATTATTTTTAGTGGCAAAGGCACTCAATTTGACCCTATAGTGTTGGAAGCTTTTGATAATTGCAAAGATTATTTGCTCTAATTTCAGATTTTTCCACCATTTTTCAAAAAAAAATTGTATATTTCCATCTATAATAACTCTGCGAGGTCTGTCAATGAATTTTTCAAAGCGAATTGTATGCAGTGCGCTTGCGCTGTTGGTCGTCTTTTTAATATCTTGTGAAGAGGAAAAGGCCGCTGAACCTAAAACATCCAGTTACCCACGGAGTGAAACCCTTTATCTGTCCGGTTCTCAGTGGGGAGACCCGAATACTTTTAACCTACTGGTGGAGACTTGGCTGGTAGCTTGGCCCACTAACGACCGCTTCAACCTAATGTACGAGCCTTTAACTGCCTACAATTCGTTAACAGGGGCTACAGAGCCTATACTGGGGACTTTGGTTTCTTACGATGCGGAGAAAGTGGTTGTTGATATTCAACCGGAAGCCAAATGGAGCGATGGTAAGCCCGTCAGTTCCGCTGATGTTAAGTTCATTTACGAACTCGGCAAAAGATTCCCTCAGGCTCCAACCTCATATGTCGGCGATTTTGTCAGCGAGATAAAAGTAGATACCGTTGATGGCAAAGAGAGGCTGTCTTTTATGGTTAATAAAAAGCGCAACAATCCACTTGTTATTTTAGACCAACTCCAAGCCATTCGCATAGTTCCTGCGCATATATTTGAAAAATATTTGGCGGATAATAACAACGATTTTGACGCTGTGAAAAAAATCAAATGCGATAACAATCCTGTTGTTTCCGGTCCATACACCCTTGCTCAATACAATAATGAGCGCATAGTTCTTGTTCGCCGCGATGATTACTGGGGAAACAAGGTTCTGCACGACGGTGCTCTTCCTGTTCCGAAGTACATAATTCATCCCATATATAAGAACAACGATCATTTTGCCATAAATCTTCAAAAAGGCGCATTGGACGCTTCTATGAATTACATCCCCCGCATAAATGAAAAAAAGAAAGACGGCGTAAACACTTGGTATGATGCCCCTCCTTATTTTGTTCCCGGCTCAATGCACTTTTTATACTTGAACAACACAAAGGCTCCGTTAAACGATAAGAATTTCCGCCGAGCAATGGCTGCCGCTATTGATTACGCCGCTCTTAATCGCCTTGCTGTTTCCAACTATATGCCGGAAATGAAACCCGGTTTAATAATGTCCGAAGGCCTTGAAAAGAAATATTACAATGCAGAAGAAGTGAGCAAGCACAGCGTTCCGCTTGGCGATAAAGAATATGCCAAAAAATTGCTTGAAGAATCAGGTTATAAGGCCGTTCTTGACGATAAAGGCAACCTTAAGCACACCTTGGGGCCAAAAGGGGACATCTTGCCCACTCTGCTGATAAAATCTCCTGCCGGTTGGTCCGACTGGGAAGCAATTGTGAATTTAGTTGTTAAGCAATTGCGTTCCGTAGGCATAGACGTGCGTGAAGGTTTTGTTGATGGTAGCCAGTATTGGCCAACCCTGCCTTCCGGCGAGTTTGATATAGTTATGAGAAAGCCACCGGTTGCTGTTACAGCATCGCTTCCGTGGAATCGTTTCAATGCTGTGCTGTCTTCACGCAATTGGCGCCCCGTTGGAGATGGCAATTCCATGAACGAAAATGAAGGCCGCTACAATAATCCCGCTGCTTCCGATTACAACAAAAGGGTGGATGAACTCTTGGATATTATACCTCTGCTTACGGACGAGGAGGAGATGAAAGCCGCCTATACCGAACTTAACAACATATTCTTGGATGATCAGCCGGCTATACCGGTTTGCCATTTGCCGGAGGAATTTTTTCAGTTCAGTTCAAAAGCTTGGACCGGTTGGCCAACGGAAAAGAACCCGTTTGCTCCGCCCCAGCTTCCTTGGGTTGGAAGCGGCATAAACACCTTATGGAGGCTCGCGCCTGTTAAGTGAGCCTTTAAATTTGGAACATTATGCTTAAAAAATATCCCACCGTCCGTTATGTTTTACTAAGGGCAATATGGTATTTCCTTACCTTTCTTGTTGCCCTTTCACTCAATTTCTTTTTGCCTCGTTTAGGTTCGGATCCTGTGGACATAATGATGGCGCAGTCATCGTTTAGCAGCCCTGAAATCCGCAAGCAAACCGAAGAAAATCTCCGCAAGGATTTCGGTTTGATTATTTTGGACAAGGAAGGCAATATACTCAGAGATGAGGGCGGAAATGCTATTAAGGCGTCTAAGTTTTCACAGCTTGTGACCTATGTAGGGCAAGTGTTCAAAGGGGATTTGGGAACTTCATTTAAAAATCAAAAGCCGGTATCGGAAATAATTATGCAAGCATTGCCATGGACTATAGCCCTGCAATTTCCGGCAATTTTGTTCGGTTGGATATTCGGCAACAGCTTAGGAGCTCTTGCGGCTTACAAGCGCGGTGTTTTTGACAAAGCGCTTTTCCCTCTCGCTCTTTTGATGAGTTCGGTGCCTTTCTTTGTATTCGGAATGGTGCTTGTTTATTTCTTTGGAATTGTGTGGGAAATTTTCCCCGCTGTCGGGGCATATTCTCTTGAACTTACGCCGGGTTTTTCTCTGGACTTCTTGTTCTCCGTGGCATATCATTATGTTTTGCCCTTCTTATCAATATTTCTGATTCTTGCGGGCGGCCAGGCGATAGGTATGCGCTCTATGGGAATTTATGAGCTGGGAACGGATTATATTAAATATGCGAAGTGGCTCGGCTTGAAAGAAACCAGAGTGCTGGCTTATCTATTTCGCAACGCAATGCTTCCGCAGTTGACGGGCCTCGCTTTGTCTATAGGACAGATGGTGGGCGGAGCGTTAATCACCGAAATGATATTCTCATATCCGGGCCTTGGCATGGCTATGCTTACGGCAATACAAACAAATGATTATCCCGTTATACAAGGGGTAACTTTGCTCATTACAACCAGTGTTTTGCTTGCGAATTTTACCGTTGATATTTTGATTGCATTATTAGATCCTCGCGTGAAGCAAAGTTTAGCCATGGATGTTAAATAGGGAGGAAAAATGTTTAAACTTCTTAAAAATTTAATCAAAGAACCCATGTTTGTTATAGGTACTTTTCTGTTCTTGGTGACCATAGTTGCGGGCTTGTTTGGTACCCATCTATATACGCCTTCTCCTGACGGAATGTCTTATGAGGCTCCGGGATCTGCGTATTGGCTTGGGACTGATAATCTGGGGCAGGACTATGTGGCTTTGCTCCTAAGAGGTTTGCAAAATAGCCTTTATGTTGGCTTTACGGCAGGTATAATTGCTACAACAATCGGGACTCTCGTAGGGCTTTTCGCCGGGTTCAAGGGCGGTATTGTAGATGATATCTTAAATATGTTTACCAATTTGTTTATAGTTATACCTTCATTTGTTGTTTTGGTTTTGGTTAGCGCATCTTGGCCGGAAGGTCGTTCCCTTACTTTGATAGCTGTGCTTATAGGTGTAACAACTTGGCCCTGGACGGCTCGTTCCGTGCGCGCTCAAGCCACAAGTTTAAGAGGGCGCGACCACATAGCCCTTGCTCGCATAAACGGAGCTTCCAATTTGCAGATTATATTCAAACACATTTTGCCTTATCTCGCATCATATGTGTTTATGGTATTCATTATGCAGGTGGCGAGCGGCATATTATCGGAAAGCGCAATCAGCATGATAGGCCTCGGACCTATTGGCGAAGGCTCTACATCGCTTGGCGTTATACTCAATACGGCTAAAAATAACTCCGCTATAACTTACGGATATTGGTGGGGTGTTTTCCCTGCTGCCATTGTGATTACGGTTATAGTGTTTGCTCTTTATCTACTTAATAATTCTATGGAAGGCGTATTTAATCCTCGTTTGAGGAAGTAGGCGGTTGAATGGCACATATATTAGAAGTTAAAGATTTAAGTTTGCATTATCTAACTCGCTTTGGGCAAAAGATAAATGCGGTTACCGATGTTTCTTTTACAATGAAGCAGGGAGAGATTTTAGGTATTGCAGGTGAATCCGGCTGTGGAAAATCCACGCTGGTAAACGGTTTGATGGGTTTGTTCATATCGCCTCTTTATCCTACAAGCGGGGATGTTTTGGTGAATGGCGAATCGCTTATGAACAGAAACCCGGATGATATTCGCAGAAACGTTCTTTCTCAAAAAGTTTCAATGATACCTCAGGGTGCTTTTAATGCTCTTAACCCGACTCGCAAAATCAAAGACATTGCCGCCGATGTTATGGCTGCTCACAGTGAAAACCAAAAATTGAATAAACAGCAAATTTATGAGCGTTTGAGAGAACGTTTTGATCTATTCGGAATGGAAACGGAGCATATTTTGAATTCCTTTCCAATCCAATTGACTGCCGGTGAAAGGCAACGTTCCGTTATAGGAATTTCAACCTTGCTGAATCCCAAGGTTGTTATCGCGGACGAACCGACTTCTGCCCTTGATGTTACCACGCAAAAAGTGGTTATTAAGATGATATTTGACTTGCTTGAAAAGAATATTTTTTCGACAATGATATTCATTACCCACGAACTTCCTCTGCTCCGCCATGTTGCCCACAATATAGCCATTATGTATGCCGGTGAATTTGTGGAATACGGTACCTCCGTTCAAGTGGTGCACGACCCTCGCCATCCTTATACAAAGGCTTTGATGGGTGCCATGTTGAGCGCAGATGCGGACCAGAAAAACAGAAAACCGACTACAATAGAAGGTGCGCCGCCAAGCCTTTCCAAAAAGATAGAGGGTTGCCGTTTTGCAGAACGTTGCCCTAGCGCAAGGCCGGAATGCAGGCAAAAGACTCAAAGTATGCGTATGGTAGAAGGACGTCTAGTGAGGTGCGATTATGCAGAGTGATATTATATTTTCTGCGAAAGCTATAAGTAAGTTTTTTGGGCATGGCAAGAAAAGAGTTTGCGCAGTTAATGATGTTTCTTTTGACATTACGGATGGCGAAATAGTTTCCGTAGTTGGCGGTTCCGGTTGCGGAAAGAGCGTTCTCGCAAAAATAATGCTCGGTCTTTATGTTCCGGATAGCGGTTCTTTTTTATACAAAGGCAAGCCAATTACCAGTACCCTCGACCACTGGAATGAGGTACAGAGCGTTTTTCAAGACCCCTTTGGTTGCTTTAACCAGTTTTTTTCTATTCGCACCCAGCTTAAAGACGCTTTTGGCATATTGAAAAACAAGCCGTCAAAGCAGGAGATCGATCAGCGCGTTGACGAGGCATTGCTCGCTGTGAACGTGAAGCCGGCAGATATTGAAGGGAAATATCCTTTTGAACTGAGCGGCGGCCAAATGCAGAGAATGCTGCTTGCTCGCATATTTGCCTTAAAGCCCAAGGTGCTTATTGCAGATGAGCCTACATCCATGGTTGATGCCTGTGTTAGAGCGAATATTTTGGACTACCTTATGAAGCTCAAGGCAGAACTTGGAATGACCATTATATTTGTAACCCACGACATAGGGCTTGCCTATTATGTGAGCGACCGTATTTTTATTATGCACGAGGCAAAGATTGTGGAAGCCGGGAAACCAGAAAACGTGACTCAGAACCCTCAAAGCCCGCATACTGTTCGTTTGCTGGAAGACATTCCCGATATAAACAGAGAATGGATTAAAAAGTGAAATTTTCTATATTAGCCGATTATAGGAGAAAAATATGAATGCGAATTTGGCTAGAATGAAAGCGGATGGAAAAAAATACCGCTTGGTGACAAGGTCGGATTTTGACGGGCTTGTTTGCGGAATGCTTTTAACGGAGCTTGACCTAGTTGATGATATTAAGTTTGTTCATCCTAAGGACATGCAAGACGGATTGATAGAACTTTCCGGTAGAGACATAAGCACGAACTTGCCTTATCAGTCTTTTTGCGCTTTTGTTTTTGACCATCACGAAAGCGAGGTTTTAAGGAATGTCTCGGTTAACGTGAATAATTATATAGTTGACCCTCATGCCCCTTCTGCCTCAAGAGTTGTTTATGATTGGCTTGGAGGCGCAGAAACTTTCCCGCAAATAGACCCGGCCATGATGAAAGCCGTTGACAAAGCGGATAGTGCTCAATTTAGCCGTGAAGACGTTTTAGAGCCTAAAGGCTGGGAACTCTTGAATTTTTTAATGGACAGCCGGACAGGTCTGGGGCGTTTTAGAGAGTTTCGCATAAGCAATTACCAGTTAATGATGGAGCTTATAGCTTATTGCAAAACGCATTCCATAGATGAAATTTTGAAACATCCCGACGTTTACGAAAGGGTACAGATTTTCCAAGCTCACGAAAAGCAATTCAAGGAACAGGTTCAGAATTGCACAAAGGTGTATAAAAATCTGGGCGTTTTGGATTTAAGGAATGAAGAAACTATTTGGGCGGGAAACCGTTTTATGATTTACGCCTTATTTCCGGAAATCAACATAAGCATCCACGTACTGTGGGGTCTTAGAATGCAGAACACTGTTTTCGCAACCGGAAAATCTATTTTCGATCGTTCTTCCAAAACCGATGTAGGATCACTTATGCTCAAATACGGCGGCGGCGGACATGCGGCAGCCGGAACTTGCCAAATTCCCAATGATCAGGCGGCTAAAGTATTAGGTGAACTTATAGAGGCGATAAATTCGGACGGATAGAAGACACCAATATGAGTGGTACTGAACGTGTAGAAACTTTAGACGAATTTGCTATAGTGGAGGGGGAGTTTGTATATCCTAAAGAGATTTTTTTACAAAGGATAAAAGAGGAAATATATCGTTGCAATCGCAGAAATCAATGTTTCTTATGGTTTGAAATTCCGCTTAGAGGTTTTGTTTACGATGGATTAAGGTTGCAGGTCCCGTACAATCAGGCTATTGAAAGAAATGCGAAAATTTTAGAAATTTGGAAGATAACCGTACAAACCATACTTTCAAAAGAATATATGGGGATTATGGGGCAAAACAGGGACTGCCTCTGGTGTTTGCATATAAACAAGGATTTGCATTTTCTAGAGGAAGTAAAGGCCAATATAGAAGAGAACATAAGAAGAGCTGAGTTTTTGAAATATTTTCCCAAAGATGGGTTTAATTTCAAGGCATATTTTTACAGCGGCAAGTCCCAGACTTTTGTTCAAGAAGAGAATAGGCTTATAAAAAGATGGAATAACGATTCGTCGCTTTTAAAGGTGAAGCGTATTTCCATTGAAAATGTAAGGGAAAAAACATTTCATGGAATTTATTCAAGGGGTTTGAAGAGATTCATAGATATTATAGGCAGTTTATTCGGCATAATTTTATTTTCCTTGGTTATGCTTATATGTGCTGTTTTTGTTAAGCGTGCTTTGCTAAAATGGGAAGCGGAGCAAAGGAAACTCGGCAAAGATCCGGCAAAAGACACTACTGTTTTGTTTAAGCAGATTAGGGTCGGGCGCAACGGCAGATTGTTTAAATGCTACAAATTCAGAACTATGTATCCGGGTGCAGACAGGGAAAAAGATGAACTGCGAAAACGGCAGGAAACGGAAAATGGCTATGTAAACAAGGGGCCTACATTCAAAATGGACGATGACCCGAGAATTTTAAAACACGGTGGAAAATTTTTGCGAAAACACAGTTTGGATGAATTGCCGCAGTTTTTTAATGTGCTTAAAGGGGATATGAGTCTCGTTGGTCCTAGGCCACCCACTCCTGATGAAATTAAAAAGTACGAGGCATGGCATTACGTAAGGCTTGCTGTTAAACCGGGGCTTACGTGTATTTGGCAAACCAGCGGTCGCAACGATATTGATTTTGACGAGTGGATGCGCCTTGACAACAGATATATACGTGAGCGTAGCACTCTTGGCGATTTGAATTTAAAATTAAAAACCATTGAAGTGATGTTTAACGGAAAGGGAGCTTCTTGAAGGATGCTTTATGTTAGAAATCTCCGAGAAAATTTTGCCTTTGAATAATTTCGATTATCCGGAAACTTTGGCTGTTCGTATTGAGAGCGAGGCGGAGAAAATGCGCAAAGAAGGATGGTTTTTTACGCATTCCTCAACGGATGAGCTGATGGAGAATATAGTGCTGTTTTTTGAAAGGGATAAAATATACGTTTAATCTATAAATTCCCTATAGATAGATATTATGGCTTTTTCAAAATCAGCTTCGTTAACACCGACAATTATGTTTATTTCCGATGAACCCTGATCTATTATACGCACATTTATTTTCTCTCTGGCAAGTGCGCTGAAAAGCCTTGATGCGGTTCCAATTTGGTTTACCATTCCATGGCCTACCGTTGCAATTAACGCTAAATTGTTGAATATCTTCATTTTATTGGGCTGCATTTTCTGCTCTATTTCTTTGCGAACCTCAATTTCAACTTTATGAAGCGTTTTGGAATCCACCACCACGTTCATAGAATCTATGCCGCAGGGGGAAAGTTCGTAAGAAACGCCGTGTTCTTCCAAAATCGCCAGAACCTTGCGCCCAAAGCCCTTTTCCTTGTTCATCATGCTTTTTTCTATGTAGAACATTGAGAAATCTTTGCGGCCCGCTATTCCGGTTATCACCCTTGAGGTATTTTCGGGAGTTGGCCCGATAATTGTGCCGGGATCGCTGGGATTATTTGTGTTTTTTATGTTTATCGGGATATTTTTTATCCTGCATGGTGCTATGGAATCATCGTGCAAAACGTTTGCGCCGCTGTACGCAAGCTCCCTTATTTCACGATAGCTCACATAGTTTATAGAACGTGCTTCCTTAACAATGCGGGGGTCTGCCATTAAAAGCCCGGAAACATCAGTCCAATTTTCGTATAGTGCGCAGTCGCAGGCATTTGCCAAAATAGCGCCGGTAATGTCTGAGCCGCCACGTGAGAATGTTTTCAGGTTGCCTTCCATATCGCTTCCGTAAAACCCCGGGACAACATAGAGAGCCTCCGTATCCGAAAGAGCCTCCGCTATATTTTCATAACTTTGTTGTGTTACATTGTGTTGGCTATCGAATTGTATAAGAGGGTAGGCATCTATGAATTTTGCGCCCAAAAACTCCGACATGATTTTTGCGCATAAATATTCACCGCGACTTACCAGAAAATCCACTGAAAGCTCATCCGGACGTTCCCGCAGGGAGTCTTCTAATTTATCCAATTCTTCACGTATAGTGGAACGCAGGGAAAGTTCCTGCGTTATTTCGATATAGCGTTCTCTTATCAACTTCCATGGTTCCGCAAAATCCAGCTTTTTTGTGGCAATATCATGGGATGTATAAAATAAATCCGTTAATTTTGCTTCTTGCGCATTGCGTTTTCCGGGTGCGGATACAACCACGATTTTCCTTTCCGGATTGCCCTCCAAGATACTCTTAATTTTACGAAACTGTACCGCATCTGCTACGGAACTTCCACCAAATTTACAAACTATGCGTGTCATGGGGGTAATGTAGAAAAAACGCTATCCGTTGCTTATGGTACTCACAATCCTCTCAATGCCTACTATGCTGCCTATGGTTGTGGGCAGGCCCGGACAAATAAATGCCAAAATAACTCTGGTAAAGCGGTTTTTCCACCAACGGCTGGGTTTCCAAAGATCTTCGGCTACGGTTTCCATTTCAAAGACCCGTGGCGGGCAAAAATAGGCCTGAATAAAACCGGTGAACATTCCAACTCCTATCAAGGGATGCAAGGTTGTTATTGGAGCGAGAAATAATGCGGATATTATCGCAAAGGGGTGAGCCAGAGCAATGGTGGCACCTAGTGCTGCCGGAACCCCTGTTGCCAGCGCCCAAAAAACAACGTTGTCTGCCAACTCGCTAATTCCGAATTCAAACCCTATATAAACAAAAGCGAGGATTATCGCAGCCGGTATTCCCCAGCCTATAAGGGTTGCCCAATGCGATGGCGGCGGAATTTTGCATAGATCTTCTTCCGGAGGAGTTTCTTGATTGCTTTCAATTATGCTTTTTATGCCCGGCAAATGGCCGGCTCCAACAACAGCCAAAACTTTATTGCCTTCTGCTTTTAAAATTCTGCCTGCTAAAAACTGGTCTCTTTCGCTTATTAAAATTTGCTTGATTTCCGGGAATGCCTTTCCGAAATCGTCCATCATAACGGAGAGGGTATCTTGTTCACGCATTTTGCTGAGATCTTCTTCGCTCACTTTCTCCGTTTCAAAAATGGAGCCTAGCAAACTTGCGAGCAGTTTGAATTTGCGAAAAAACGGAGTGCTTGCCCAAGCACGGCGCAGAGTGATTTTAACATCTCTATCTGCCAAAACCAAATTTGCATTGATGGTTCTAGTCTCTTCAACTGTAGCTTTTAACTCCGAGCCTGGTTCCACGCCTGTGGATTCGCCCATCCTTTTTTGATAGGATGCCAGAATTAAATTCACAATAAGGGAGGACATCTGCTTTTTTCTCAGTACATCTTTAATGTCCAAATTTTTCCAGCGATCTCTGTCTTCTAGGGCTTTCAGGCGGCCTTCGTCAAGTTCAACGCAAACAGAGTCCGGCTTTTCTTCAGCTATTGTTTTACGAACCAAATCTATGGATTCCTGCGAAATATGCGCAGTCCCCAGCAAAATAATTTCCCGCTCCGGCGAGATTTGAATACGAATGATATCTTTTGATTGCATTGTGTTGGAAGGTAGAAAATTTAGAAGCCCTATGCCGCCTTCCACTCCTTCACATTCCTCTCCTCTTTCCCAAACACAACGCCTATCTTAAAAATATTGTACCCTTTTTCCAAATACGGAACATAATATTT
>LIUG01000101.1:3475-6380 GCA_001462245.1 Candidatus Fibrimonas termitidis | reverse complement strand
AATACGCTTTGATAGTTTTTCAGTGAGTTCTGCTTCCGTTTCCCATATAATAGTATTTACTTGTTTCACATCAAAATGAGCTTTTTTTAAAGAAGTTTTTTTACAAATATGTATTACTTCTTTATCTAAACCAGCGGCATAACCAGCCTCGTAATATGCTCCTTTGTTATGCCTAGTAAATTCAGCAATAACAAATTTGCTTTGTTTTATTTCATGTAACATTTCTGGGACTATTTGATTATTATGCTCAATCTTATCCATAATTCTAGGAGTATATCCTGTATCTAGAATTGCTTTGCAAATAGCTTCTCTGACTTCTTTCATATCATCGGAAAAAGCCATAGCCACAAAAACATTTTTACTATTTAATGATTGGTTCTTTTGAAGTTCATCTATTCTTTTAAGACCATTTGGCAATAATGTTATCAAGATTTTTTCAGAGCTATTTTCTACTTTAATGAAGTTATTTTCTGATAAATAATCTTCAATAAACTTGATTTGTTTGTCATGCTCTTCATGTCTTTTTATAAAAAAGACACTGCAACATTGTTCATAAGTAATTTCAATGGAACTACCATCATATTTCGATAATTCTGAAAACCCAATGAGTATCTTATCAATTTTTTCACTGAATGTTCGTGGATACCAATTTTCTACTTCTTGGAATGTTACAAAACGGTTAGGGGGATATAATCGTGGCATTTTCTCAGAAACTTCTTTATCGCCTAGATAAAACCATTTATTATCTGGCTTTTTATCTGAAGCCAGCGAAGGAATTTTGCAATTATAATACAGAAATGAAGCAGCATGATTTTTGTTAAAACTGTGTTGCATTTCTAAGCTGAAAATTCCGCAAGTATTGCATGCAAACTGAGTATAATAATCGTTTAGATTTTGTACATTGTCTACAGAAATACTTCCACCACAAACGGGACATTTTCCCATCTTCTCTTCTCCATTTTCCCCGGTTTTTATTTTATCCCTCCAAACCCTTGGGGAAAGTTAAGGTTTGAACGGGTTTCGTGCCACCATGGCACAAATCTTTGTATTCGCCGCCAGCCTCCGGCTAGCGGCGGCACTTTATACTTAATCTTTTATGCAGCGAACACTACGCAAGGAGTTTATTAGGGAGATGTTATAAATGAATGTGTCCGTTTCGCTCCTCATGTGGCATAAACCACTAAACACGAAATAGGAATAACTACCATTGTAATAGTAGTTGCCAGACATCGTTCTGGTATTCCACCAGTAGCCGGTGTCGCCGACATCACCGAAACTACCGTCCTCACCATAGCAGCCACCTGGGAGAGCCGAAAAGCCATAATCATCTGTGCCGTTGCCGTTGTCTTTCCAGCCACTTGCCGCTTTCAATTTTTTACCTGCCACTTCAGAACCACCAACAGCCTCAATCAATACTTCCCACTCGCGCTCACCCGGCAAATGCCAATTGGAAGGGCAAGCATTCAGAGCCGTTGGCCTATCATACAATCTGCCATAGGTATCACAATAACCTCGGCTATCACTACCAGTATTGTCACCATAGCATATGCTGCTGCTAGCTGCATAATTCAAGTTTTCCGCCATCCAAGTTTGTTTACCTATAATAACCGTTTTATAGATTTGACCATCTCGGCTATCGGATAATGAACCGTATTCTTTCATTGTGCCTTCGGAACAATAATGCGTTGAAGTATTGTTGTTTGCCGTGCACGTTTCAACCGAACTGCTGCTCGCAGCAACACTTGACGAACTCGGCAGAGCAGATGAACTAAACGGCTCAACCGAACTACTGCTCACAACAACGCTTGAAGAACTCGATAACTCAACCGAACTGCTACTCACAGCAAAACTCGACGAACTCGATAAGGCAGATGAACTGGACGACTCAGCCGAACTACTGCTCACAACAACGCTTGACGAACTAGACAGCACAGCCGAACTGCTGCTCGCAGTAACGCTAGACGAACTCAGTGTTTCAGAAGAAGAACTGCTTGGCGTAGGCTCAGCCGACGAACTGGATTTTTTAACGAGGTCGGGGTTGTAATTAATCCCATCCGGATCATAAGGGTTGTCTCGCTCAACTTGAGTGCAACCCAAAAGCAAAAATGCTATAAACATCAAACTTAAAACCATATATGCACTCCTATTCCTGCCGCCAAAAACGCACCGCCCAAAGCAAAAGAAACATTCCTTGCCGTCTTGGCATCTTCCACTTTCTCCCAGCCATTGCCAAAATCCGAACGCAAATCGCTGTATTCATTATGCCTGTCCTTCACTTCATTATTCTTGTATATGCCATAACCCACAAATGCGGTCCCCGCTATATCCAGCGCAAGAGCCACCCAAAAAGATTTATCGGAGGGCAGGTATTTTTTCACCTGCGGGTCAATTTTTTTCGGCAGCAAGTCGCTTATGCCGTCAGGAATGGAAATCGGAGCGGGTTCGGTACCCAATTTATCGAACATGGCGGGTGCTTTATTGTTTATAGCGGACAGCAAGCCGTATATGTCTTTGGAAGATTCATCCGTGAACGAGCCAACCAAATTGCCGCTCTGCACATTGTAAAGTTCTACCTTGATGGTCAAATTCTTCCCGAAACGCCCTATCCGCCCTTGGCATATATAATCGGCACTTATTTCCCTGCCAAGTTTAGCCAAGCAACCTTCCGATTCCTTGCATTTTCTAACCATGTCCTCTTGCGAGCCTAGAAAAGCAACTATGCTCTGCTGGGTCATCACAGCGTAGTTTCTTTCCGGCAGGTTTTTGACGGCAATCTCACGAAGCCTGTCCGTCAGATGGCTGAGTTCCGAATGTCCGATAGGTGGCTCGCCGTCATCCACCGTATTTATTATCGCTATGCGTTTTTGCTGCCCGTAAGCGACAAATGCGAGAAGCATAACAATGG
>LIUG01000101.1:0-3370 GCA_001462245.1 Candidatus Fibrimonas termitidis | reverse complement strand
CTCTCCGCCCATCACGGCTACCAAGTCCGCGCCGCTTTCTATTTGAGGCACGGTTTGCGCAAAAACATCCATTCCGCCCTTCATTTTAAGGGTAAAAGCGGTGCCTGCTATTGCCAAAGTTTTTAAAAAACCCCGTCTGTCCATATTGTTTTCCATACTCACCACCTAAACAAAATGCAACCCCAATTCATGCCGCCGCCTATGGCTGCCATTGCGACTAGCATACCCGGTTTTAAACGGCCTTGTTGCTCTGCTTCGTAAAGAGCTATAGGTATTGAGGCCGAGGAAGTATTTCCGTATTTGTCAACGTTCACCATAACTTTTTCCGCCGGTAAGCCAAGCCTTTTTCCAACGGATTGTATTATGCGTATGTTCGCCTGATGTGGAATAAAAATGTCTATATCGCTCAGGGAAAGGCCGGCGTTTTCCAAAGCTTTTTGAGTTATAGCCCCAAGCTCGGAAACTGCTAATTTGTAAACAGCAGTGCCTTCCATTCTTAAAAAAGAATCCTTAGCCCCAAGGGTGTTCAAGTAAAGTATGTTCGCAGAATTTCCATCTGCAGCAAGAGCCGAACCTGCAAAGCCGCGCGAAGGATCATCGGAAGCGGAAAGCAAAATTGCGGCAGCAGCGTCTCCAAAGAGAACACAAGTGTTGCGGTCACTCCAGTCCATAATCCGAGAACTGATTTCTGCGCCTACAACCAAAATGTTTTTAGCCTGCCCGGAACGGATCATAAGAGCCGCAGTGTTAAGAGCAGGTGGAATAAAACCACATGCAGCGGTAATGTCAAAAGCAAAAGCCTTGCCGCAACCGAGTTTCGCCTGAATATAGCAAGCTACTGCAGGAAACTGTTTGTCCGGGGTCATTGAGCCTGCTATAATGCCATCTATTTCATCAGGTGAAATACAGGCTCTTTCAATAGCGTTCTTTGCTGCAAAATAACCGATATCCGCGGTTAGAATATTATCATCTTTTACAAAACGCCTCTCGGCAATGCCTGTGTGGCTTCTTATCCACTCGTCGTTTGTATCTAACCCTTTGGATTTTGCAAGGTCATCGTTTTTTGCGATGAATTCCGGTAAATACACTCCAACGGATTTTATGATTGCATTCATGTTATTCCCTTTTTATTGCGGATAATTTTTCCGCAATTTTAGCGGGAACTCCGGTTTTTGCAAATTTGCAAGCGGTAAACAAGGAATGGCGAATAGCTATATAGTCGGCTCTGCCGTGGGTTATTATGCCAACCCCATTTAATCCGAGGAGCAAACCACCGCCGTGGTTTCTGTAATCCCAAAGGCGGTCAAATTCCTTTGCCTTTTCGGTTTTCACCTCGCCGAATACCTCGTGCGCAAGCTCGTAAAAACCTTCCATGAGTTTCAGTATCACATTGCCGGCATAGCCTGGCGCAACCGCAACATCGGCATGGCCTTTGATAAAGTCCCCACCTTCTACATTGCCTATAAAGTTCAGGGGAGCTTGTTTTAGAAGCTTGTGGGCTTCCTGCAAAACCTCGGTGCCTTTTTTCTCTTCTTCGCCCATATTTATCAAACCGACAGTCGGGTTTTCGTAGCCCATAACGGCTTCCGCATAAACGCTGCCGCAAAGGGCAAAATCAACAAGAACGGAGGCTTTTTCGTCCACATTTGCGCCGCAGTCCAGAAGAATGGCTTGGCGTTTGGCTGTTGGAACAGCACAAGCTATGGCGGGTCGCGCTACATTCGCCGCACGGCCTAAGATCATAAGGCAAGCGGCCATCATCGCACCGGAATTTCCGGCACTTACGCTAGCAACCGTAGCTCCCTGTTTTTGCAAGCCAACGCAGGTCACAAGCCCGGATTTGGGTTTTGTTTTTAGAACTTGGGTCGGAGGGTCATCCATAGCCACAAGGTCTGGAGCATCTATAACGGTTATGGCATCGCCGGAATAATCGTTCTTTTTCAATTCCTCTTTAACAACGGCTTCGGGGCCGCACAGCAGAATATCAAAATCGCGCTCTGAGTCGTTTGCGGCTAAGACGGCGCCTTTAACAATTTGCTCCGGAGCGAAATCGCCGCCCATTGCATCCAGAGCTATCTTAACGTTAGGCACCCTCTTTTACCTTCATGCGCTTAACGCCGTTATAATATCCACATGCTTCGCAAACTCTGTGGGGGCGTTTAACCGCACCGCATTGCTCGCACTTTGCCATTGCCGGAATTTCCAGCTTATAGGAATTATGGCGGCGTTTATCGCGCCGTGTTGTGCTGGTTTTTCTTTTTGGAACAGCCATTTTTTCTCCCTGTTAAATATCCTTTACCGGAATCATTGGTTCTTGGAGTATTACCAATTGACGCACGGTTTCAGTTAAATCCGCTTCATTTTGGTTGGCGGGAACTCTGATTTTAAAAAAATCTTCGCTTCCGTCATCTTCTTGTTGTTGCGTTAGACCCTGTTCCTGAAGCACTAGAACGTCCACTTCTGCTTCAAAAAGCCGCTCAAACGGCTCCAATGTCTTGGCACACACAAATTCCTGCGATCCGCTTGCAACTCCTTTGACGGCAAAGCCACCTTTTTCCTTGTAAACTGTAAAATTACAATTCAAAGGCCCTTTTAACCGCAACTCCCTGAACAAAACAGGCTCATCGCCCTCCAAAAGCGAAAAAGTCTGCTCAGGCGCATTATTGACAAGGCGTATTCGCAATGTCTATTAAATATAGAAAAAAAAAACCGTGCTGTCAAGCAAGAAGTAGGGTTTCAAAAAAAAAATTCAATCTACCCTTGACAAACTCAAAAAAAGTTTCTAAATTTGTAATCCCTGCTAAATGGTAAAGCTTCCTCTGCCTTTTAGTTGAATAATAAGAAGCAATAACCTTCTGGGAAGAAGAGGTATAGTATGGCAAAAGAGAAATTTGAGCGCAACAAGCCTCACTGCAACATCGGCACCATCGGTCATGTTGACCATGGCAAAACGACCCTTACAGCGGCAATCTGCACGACCCTTGCATCCAAGGGCCTCGCCAGTGCCAAGAAATTTGACGAAATAGACAACGCTCCCGAGGAAAAAGCCCGCGGCATCACCATCAACACCTCGCATGTGGAATACCAGAGCGAGAACAGGCACTACGCCCACGTTGACTGCCCGGGTCACGCTGATTATGTGAAGAACATGGTCACAGGCGCGGCCCAGATGGACGGCGCGATCCTTGTAGTGGCGGCGACAGACGGCCCCATGCCTCAAACCCGTGAGCACATACTGCTTGCCCGCCAAGTGGGAGTGCCTGCCATAGTCGTCTTCATGAACAAAGTAGATATGATGACCGAAGACCCCGACCTGTTGGAGCTGGTGGAAATGGATATCCGTGAGCTGCTCTCCAAATACGAGTTCCCC
>LIUG01000100.1:5057-5349 GCA_001462245.1 Candidatus Fibrimonas termitidis | reverse complement strand
GGTTACGACAAACATCAACAAGCTCAACAGCCACGTAGAAAATCAGGGCCGCAACGTAGCCCAGGCATCTTCCGCTATTGAAGAAATGGTTGCCAATATTCAGTCGGTTACCGACACGCTTGTCAAGAACGGCGGCAATGTAAAAACCCTGGAAGAAGCATCCGAAGTGGGACGCACCGGACTGCAGGACGTTGCGGAGGACATTCAGGAAATTGCCCGGGAATCAGAGGGCCTTTTGGCGATTAACTCTGTGATGAAAAATATCGCAAGCCAGACGAACCTGCTTTCGATG
>LIUG01000100.1:2178-4776 GCA_001462245.1 Candidatus Fibrimonas termitidis | reverse complement strand
GAGCAGGGAGAGGGGAGCAAGCAGATCCTTAACGGCATTGCCGAGGTGAATGAAATAACACGGCAAGTACAGACCGGTTCCAATGAAATGCTTTTGGGGGCGCAGGAAGTAATCAAAGAAAGTCAAAACCTTGAAAAGGCGACACAGGAGATCACATTGGGCATGAACGAGATGGCAAACGGAGCTGATCAGATCAATATTGCGGTAAATCAGGTTAATGAACTATCGGATAAAAACCGCGAAAGGATTGATTCCCTAATGAAGGAGGTTTCACGCTTCAAGGTTGCGTAAGGTGTTGGTGTCTTTTCACGATACAATCCTCCCGTCTTTTAGACGTATCACGCGGTTGCCGTATCTGGTAGATTCCTCCGAATGTGTAACCATCAAAATAGTGATGTCGTACTGTTTATTCAGTTTGCTTAAAAGCTCCAGGACTTCTTTTCCGCTTTGACTGTCGAGATTTCCGGTGGGCTCGTCAGCGAAGACTATCTTTGGATGATTTATTAAAGCACGGGCAATAGCGGTGCGTTGCTGTTGCCCGCCGGATAGCTCCATCGGGCGGTGTTTGCGGTGTTCTAAAAGCCCGACCGCCTTTAGCAGTTCTTCCAACCGTTCGTTTACCTCGCCGCGCTTTTTGCCGTCGAGCATCGCAGGGATTAAAATGTTTTCTTCTACTGTCAGGTTGTCAATCAAATTATATGCCTGAAAAACAAACCCAATGTCATAGCGGCGCATAACGCTTTCTTCCAAATCGTTCAAATTACCTATTTCTTTGCCGTTGACAATAACACTGCCGGCATTGGCTTTATCAAGCCCGCTTAATATATAAAGCAGAGTGCTTTTTCCTGACCCTGAAGGCCCCATAAGCGAAACAAATTCTCCTGCTTCCACGGTAAGATTGATGTTTTCCAGCACCTGCAATTTCTGTTCGCCAAGTTCAAAACTTTTGGAAACGTTTTTAGCCTCTATCATAACAACTCCTTTTATTCGTAACGAATATTATCCATAATGGATATGTTCTTGCCCTTAACTGACGGAATGAGCGAGCAAATCAGCATAGCGGCAATCCCGGCAATACAAACCCCTGCGATTTTCATAACCGGAACAGATACAACCACATTGCCCCAAAACATTCCGACCAGAAACGGTATGACGGGCATTACCAGAATTCCTGCTGCCAATCCCGTCAACACTCCGATAATTCCGATTGTTACCGCCTCCGTTATCAGCATACGCCCAACAACTTTTCTGGACATTCCAATACACCTGTACATTGCGAGATTGCGCTGTCGTCCCATAAAACAGGCAACCATATTATTGACGATTCCAAGAAATCCGATAAGCATTGCAAAATAACCATAAGTGTTGATAGCGTTGAACACTCCCTCTACCTTGTCGGCATTTGCGTTTTCCAGTTCCTGTTTTGTATTTATCGCCAGAACGTCTTTAGCGTAAGTTCGCAGAATATTGCTTTTAACAATGTCGGGATCGCCGTTTGTTTTAATAGCTATGTGGGAAAAGTTTTCCTCGCCAATATGGTTTTTATAAGCATCCTGTGAGATAAAGCCCATGTGCCCGATACCCCAATTGGTATCAAGAAAGCCGGTGATTTTGTAATCACAAGTACCTTCATCACGTGAAACGGTTATTATATCACCGGGTTTCAGAGCGAACTTATCGCGGAAAATATAAGTAGTTACCATATCGTTATCTTTAAGATTATTCAACGCGATTATCGTTTCAGGCGGTATATTTGCATGATAAAAATTAAAATAATCCGCGCTTTCTATCCCGACAAGCCCATTCAAAAAAGTACCGTAATTGGTTACCATCCCCCAAGTCATAAAAACACCGTATACGCTTTGGACTCCTTCAACCTTGGTTAAGTCTTCGAGCGTTTGGTGATTTGATACTCGCAGTTCCATTTGGATATCATAAGGTTCACGTTGATACACGTTTCTGATGTCCGATGCAAGCGTGTTAAACAATGTTATCATAATAACCATTATGGCGATTGTAGTACCGAATAACCGGGTGTTGTTTACCAGTGCTTTGAAATCTCCCGTATTGCGCACCCCCAATATAAGTTCCTGCGGGGCATTGCGGAAGATGCGAGCGGCGAAGCGCAAGACACCAGGAATAATCAGATTAAGACCTACAAGCGCGGAAACAAACGCCAAGGATGCGATAATCATTCCGATAAATCCCTGTCTGATAACAATTGGGACGACTACAACAGGGATGAACAGCATAAACCTAAAGCCCCAATGTTTTACCGATTTGTTGTTTTGTTTTTGATAATCGTTGAGTATAATGTTTTTAACAGGCATTTTCGTGATTCTGAAAATCGGCAGCATTGCGCTTAATACCGTCAGAACCATCGAAGCTGTTATCGTAAACGCGACTTCATACAAACCAAAAACAATTCTGCTTTCTTCTATATCTGTATTCGCGCTGAAAAACATAGCTTTTATTAAGTGCAGAACTCCAACGCCCAGTACACAGCCAAAAACACCACCGGCAATTCCAATAACTATACTTTCCGTTATAAGAATACGATTTGTTTTTCTGCGGGAACAGCCGACACTGCGAAGTATG
>LIUG01000100.1:793-2063 GCA_001462245.1 Candidatus Fibrimonas termitidis | reverse complement strand
GAGTATTTTTATCCGCTCGTTAACAATTAAGTTAAACGATGAATAAATGATAAAAACGCTCATAAACAAAACGAGTATGCTTGAAATCCAGAAAGGCATTACGAAATTATTCGCTTCGGCGTTAATAACAGAATGGTTAATACCAAGATTAACGCTGTATTGCGGTATTACTTCGGCAATGGTTTGTCTTAAGCTTTCGACTAAAGAAGGATTCTCAGCTTTAATAAAAACCAAATTGCAATCCCCCGTAAGAATATCTTTTAGGGTTTCGCTCGGCATAAGCAGGTATCCGCCGTCAGCTACATCGCGGGTAAATAGTCCTCGCGGTTGACTAATCCCCGCAACCTGAAAATGCTTCAGTTGATCGTCTATTTCCAGTGGAATTGTATCCCCTGTTGTTACATGCAACCGTTCCGCGAAAGCCGCGCTCATAATAAGTTTGTCACCATGCCAGTTGTCAGTGCTTCCCGATTCCAATGACAGCGGATTTCGCAAGTTAAACTCGTTTATATCCGTACCAAGGGCTGTAAAATAATGCTGAGTATCAGTATTCGCCTGGGTGTAAAGAACCTTGCATTTTATCAATTCCTGCACGTATTCAAATTGCCCGGCATAGGGAGCTAAAAGTTTTGTATCTATCCATTCTTCCGCTCCAACCGACTGCTTTACGGTGATATAAATATCCGCGTTTCCGCTGTAACGGACGCTTTTTTCATAGACCGTACGCCTTATGGTTTTTTGGAAACCGGCATTTGCGAACAGAAGCGAAGCGCAAGCCGCTATGGAAAATAACAGCAATAATGTTCGCGCTTTTTTTCTTGTCAATGTTGACAATAATGTTTTAGCGATCATCTGTATTACCCTATTTTATTTGCCAGTTTGCAATAAACCGGACACTGCCAAAACTCCATTCACGTTCATAGCCATATTTATCCGTGTCTATAAAGCTGTTTGGGATTTCGACAATCGTCATAATCGACCATTGCTTGTTAATTTTGAAATCAACCAGAAATGAGTTGACCAAAGTATAACCCCTGTCTTTCACACCTCGGCCTGTTTCAATATTGTAGAAAGGCACAACTCCTGATAATTGATAACCAACAAGGTCTATAAAAACCGGCATTGCATAGCCGACAAAAAAGACAAAAGAATGCCGGAAAGCGTTCTGATTTTCACCTTCGTTAAGGTAATACCAAAACTCATCGCCTTTGGCTTTGCTGTAGGCAAAATAATCAATTCGATTATAATACTGCATTAAAACATGATTCCA
>LIUG01000100.1:0-674 GCA_001462245.1 Candidatus Fibrimonas termitidis | reverse complement strand
AAAACATGATTCCAGTCGCCAGGAATAATTGCGGCAAGATCCATTTGCAGCATAGCCCCTGCGTGAACATCCCATACAACTCCGTCCAGGCCGTTTCCGATAACTTCGCTGTTGGTTGGGTCATTGATGTTTGTTTTTTTGTTCATTCCAAGCCCGGCAAAATAAACTTTGCCGAAAAGGTCATAGTTCCATCCTGTACCAGCCATCGCGCCAAGCCCAAAAGTAAGAAATGGCAATACGGTCAAATTTACATCGCCTGCAATTCCTCCGCCTATAGGGGTAAGTCTTGGACTCAGTTTTAGCGCAATATTATTTCCGCTTGTCAAAGGATGATTACCTTGCAGAAAAGGAAATTGCCATAATGATGTAAAGGTAACATCCATTTGCCCGCTAGTTGCCGCAACAATCGCCAAATTCATGTGATTTTCCTGCGAAAATACAGGGACGCAAATGAATGCCGAAAAACACGCCAACACCAAAATCTTTTTCATATAAACTCCTGGTTCCTTGTTTCAATGTATAAATAAAACAATGTCAGGAGTTGATTTGTCTACCAATAATTACCAAGTTACAAGGATTTTATACTAAGTTACAATATTGCTGTTCTGGTTTTTCCGTTTCTGTAATAACTCGTTTATTCTTTTTGCAGTTTCCTGGGTTCTTACAATATTTAA
>LIUG01000099.1:22358-25206 GCA_001462245.1 Candidatus Fibrimonas termitidis | reverse complement strand
GGTGATTTTTATGATTTCTTTTTGATAGACGACAATACGCTCGTCGTGGTTATAGCCGATGTATCGGGCAAGGGCGTGCCCGCTGCGCTGTTTATGGTCATTGCAAAAACCTTAATAAAAAATAACGCTTATCACGGCAAAAGCCCTAAAGAAGTTTTTGAAATTGTCAATAACATACTCTGCGAAAACAACGAGATGAATATGTTTGTTACGGTATTTTTAGGTTATTTAGACATACCGAGCGGAAAATTTACATTCGCTAGTGCTGGGCATAATCCGCCATTGATTCGCAATGGCAAGCGGTTTGACTGGCTTAAAACAAAGCCTGGATTTTTTCTTGCTGGTATGGAGAATATGTTATACACGCAATATGAAGTAACCTTACATCCCGACGAAGAATTGTTTCTGTACACTGATGGCGTAACCGAAGCTATGAACAATGAACGTCAACTATTCAGCGACCAGCGGTTGCTTGAAACGGCAAATAATTACCCCGATTTGCCCCTCAAAGAATTTATCGAAATCGTTAAACGAGAAATAGACGGATTTGCAGAGGGTGCAGAACAATCAGATGATATAACCATGCTTGCACTGCGGTATAAAGGAGTAAGCAACACAAAAGGAGGCCACAATGGCAACAACAACTAGTCAACTCTCAATAACAGCAAGAGAGCACACCAATGAAAAATTCTATCTCATGGCGCAAGGGCATATCGGTGCTTGGGAAGCGTGTGAGCTTCAAGTAGAGCTAAACAAAGCGCTAGATAGCAAATCCGCTCTTCTGGTTTTGGATATGTCTCTGGTGAATTTTTTAAGTTCCGCAGGGATTCGGGTATTGCTTGGCACATATAAAAAAGCCCCAAGCGCAGGAATGAAATTCTGTGTTGCTTGTCCGTCTGAAGCTGTCAAGCATGTTTTGTGGATGTCTGCCCTAGATGAGATGTTATTGGAAAAATAAATAATGGAAGAGCTTTTTATTGAAGCAAAAATAGAAAATATCGGCGCGGTTTCAGATTTTGTTGGCACGCAAATCGTAAACTGTAATGCAAAAACCAAAAATGAAATAATGCTAGCCATTGACGAGATTTTTTCCAATATTGCTAATTACGCATATAGTGCTAAAACCGGCTACGTAACTGTGCGTACAACTGTGGATGATGATATTACCATAGAATTTGAAGACAGCGGCATAGCTTATAATCCGTTGTTATCGGCTGAACCAAACATAACGCTGCCGGCACATGAACGAAATATCGGCGGCCTCGGAATATTCATGGTAAAAAAAATCATGGACTCTATGGAATACCGGCGCGAAGGAAACAAGAATATTCTTGCCATCAAGAAAGCAAAAGAGGAATGCTATGTTTGATACCAAGCCGGAGGATTCATATTTTGAAGACCCTCGCGACGGCAGAGTTTACAAAACTATGAAAATAGGCAGTCAAGTCTGGATGGCAGAAAATTTGAATTACAATGCAAGCGATAGCAGATACTACGAAGATAATCCGGCCAATGGCGATAAATATGGCAGGCTTTACGACTGGAAAACTGCAAAAGAAGCTTGTCCTCCGGGCTGGCATTTACCAAGCTATGAGGAATTGCAAATTCTTGTAGATTTTGCAGGTGGCGAGAAAGTTGCCGGGAGGAAACTCAAAGCGAAAAGCGGTTGGTATAACTACTGCAATGGCACGGACGAATTTGGGTTTTCGGCTCTGCCGGGCGGCTACGGCGGCTCGGATGGCAAATTCAGCTATGTCGGCGATCTTGGTTATTGGTGGAGTACCGCAGAGTTCAGTAGCTACAGCGCCTACTACCGGAGCATAAATTACAGTAGCTGCAATGTGTACACACGCTATATCCTCAAATCTGCCCTGTTCTCTGTGCGTTGTCTCTGTGACTAGAATCATCTTTCTAAATTACCCCCATGCCAAAAACAATCGCAGTCAAGGTTGGAAACGCTACCATAGGCGGCGGCGCGCCTGTGCTTGTTCAGTCTATGACAACCACCAGCCCAAAGGATGTTGATGACTCGGTTAAACAGATTATTGAACTCGCAAATGCCGGGTGCGAGCTTGTACGCATAACAGTCCCTACGATTGCCGATGCGGAAAAGCTAAGGGAAATCTCGGAAAAAGTTCGCAACGCCGGCGTTGCTATTCCGCTTTCTGCCGATATTCACTTCCAGCCCAAAGCGGCCTTTGAAGCGCTTAAATGGGTGGAGAAGGTTAGGGTGAATCCGGGCAATTTTGGCAATGAGGCGTTTCCTGAGTTTGTGAAAGAGGCTAAAAGATTGGGCAGGGCTGTTCGCATAGGGGTTAATCACGGCTCTTTGAGTGCCAAAATACTTGAAAAATACGGCAACACTCCGCTCGGAATGGTGGAGAGCGCTATGGAATTTTTGAAGATGTGCGAAGCAGAGGATTTTGACCAGATTATTTTCAGTTTAAAAGCCAGCAATCCAAAAAGCATGGTGGAAGCTAACCGCTTAATGGCAGAACGATTAAAAACCGGCGGACACAAACCATATCCATTTCACCTCGGCGTTACCGAAGCCGGCGAGGGCGAGGATGGGAGGGTGAAATCTGCCGTGGGCATTGGCGCTTTGCTCATAGACGGCATTGGAGATACTATAAGGGTTTCGCTTACGGAGAATCCTGTTAATGAGGTTCCTGTTGCATTCACGCTTCTGCAAGCGGCTGGGCTGCGTAAAACCAAAGCTGAAATTATAAGCTGCCCGGGATGCGGCAGGACGATATTTGAATTGCAAAGCATTACGGCAGAGGTGAAGAAAAGATTTTCGCATTTAAGGCATCTTTCCATAGCGGTGATGGGTTGCATAGTGAACGGC
>LIUG01000099.1:21586-22235 GCA_001462245.1 Candidatus Fibrimonas termitidis | reverse complement strand
GATGGGTTGCATAGTGAACGGCCCGGGCGAGATGGCCGGTGCGGATTTTGGTTATGTGGGTGCGGCGCAAGGCAAAATAACGCTTTACGAAGGCGAAAATCCTGTGCGTAAAAACATTCCTCAAAAAGAGGCTTTGGATGCATTGGAGAATTTAATAAGGGAGCGTGGCAGATGGGAGAATTGAAAACAGCCGTTTTTGCCGGCTCCTTTGACCCTTTTACCATTGGTCATAAAGACATTGCTGAACGAGCCTGCAAAATTTTTGATAAACTGATAATTTTAATAGCCAGCAATGTAAATAAGAATACGCATTTTTCCGCACAGGAAAGAGCGGAGTTTGCAATAAAAGCTATGGCGGATGTTCCGCAGTCAAGCGTTGAAATTTGGGATGGTTTGACTGTTGATTATTTGAAAAAGAACAACATTAAATTTTTGGTTAGGGGCGTTAGGCGAGGCAGTGATTTAGAAATGGAGCAAGCGGTTGCGTGGAACAATGCAAAGCTTTTGCCGGGCACAGAAACTGTGCTTTTAAGCTCCAAGCCCGAACATCTGAGCGTGTCCAGTTCGCTTGTAAGGGAGTTGCTGAAATTTGGGCAGGATCCCATCGCTCACGGGCAGTGTGAGAGCCTTATTCCCTAAAAATTTCTAT
>LIUG01000099.1:0-21437 GCA_001462245.1 Candidatus Fibrimonas termitidis | reverse complement strand
AAATTTCTATATTTATCTTTATGAAACAGAGGATTTACATTGATACGTCTATTGTAGGCGGTTTTTTTGACAAGGAGTTTGCAGAGCCGACTAGGGCTTTGTTTGAAAGGTTAAAGCGAAAAGAAGTTATTTTCGTTATATCTGGTTTATTAAGAAAAGAATTAATAACCGCACCGGAAAAAGTACGTTCTTTGCTCGAAAATTATGAGCAGGATTGTTTTGAGTCGGTTAACTTGACGGAAGAAGCTAAAGAATTAGCAAATGGCTATATAGCTGAAAAGGTTATAGGCAAAACAAGTTTGGAAGACTGCCAGCATATTGCGATGGCTACAATAAATAAAGTTGATATTTTGGCAAGTTGGAATTTTAAGCATATTGTAAATGTAAATAGAATTAGAGGGTATAATAGTGTGAATTTGAAAATGGGTTATGCTACGCTTGAAATCAGAAATCCAAGGGAGTTGATAGAGTATGAAAACTGAAAAAGATTTTGACTGCGTTAAAATGAAAAACGACATTCAGGCAAAGATATATGCTGAGACAAAAGATATGTCTTTTGAAGAATATAAGGCATACTTGAATTCCGGTTTACAAGATGACCCTTTCTGGCAATCTTTGCAAAAACGGCAAAATTAATCAACAAAAAAAAGACCCCCGCGCTTCCGCGCGAGGGTCTAACCCTACGGTTAAAATTATCCCAACAATCCGAGTAGAGACGGATAATTATCCGTCTCTACCTGCGCCAACATGCTCGTCGCACTTTGAACCATAATCTGGTTGTTTTAATTTTGTATTTTATAATCTATGAAACTTAAAGAAAGCATCTATTTGGAAACGACTATTCCGAGTTATGCAACTGCGAAGCCAAGCGCAGATATAATTGTAGCTGCTCGCCAGTTGCTTACGAATTTATTTTGGGAAAAAGAAAGGCGCAAATATAATTTGTTTGTAAGCCAATTTGTCATAGACGAGTGTTCCAAAGGCGATAAGGTGGCAGCACAGAAGCGGATACAATTCATATCGGGTATAGAACAATTAGAGATTCCACAGGGAGTTGAAAAATTGGCAAGCGTTTATCAAAAAATTTTATGTATCCCGGAAAAGGCTAGATATGATTGTTTACATTTAGCATATTGTGTTTTAGGGAAAATAGATTATCTTCTATCTTGGAATTGTACTCATTTAGGAAATGTTACCCAAAATAAAATTCGCAGCTATAATGATTCTCATTCGCTATGGATGCCGAGTTTGGTTACACCGGAATTTTTCACAACTTAAAAACCAATAGGAGAAGCAAATATGCCGGCATATCAAGATCCGATTTTAGCAGAAGTTCGTAGAATACGAACTGAGATTGCGAAAAAGAACAACTATGATTTCCATACTTACTGCAAGGCTTTGAGGTCTAAACGCTCTGATATGGAAAAAAACGGTTGGAAATTTAAGAGTTCGGCGGTGAATTAACCAAAAAAAAAGACCCCCGCGCTTCCGCGCGAGGGTCTAACCCTACGGTTAAAATTATCCCAACAATCCGAGAACTGTTTGCGGCAGCGAATTCGCCTGCGCCAACATGCTCGTCGCGCTTTGAACCATAATCTGGTTCCGGGTAAAGTTTGTTGTTTCGGTTGCGAAGTTGGTGTCGCGTATGCGGCTCTCAGCTTCTTGAGTGTTGAACTCAAGGCTCGATATGTTATTAACCGTGTAATCAAGACGGTTGATAAATGTACCGATTTTAGCACGAGTTGCACTTATGCTCTTAACTGCGGCATCAAGGGCATCTATGGTGTCATAGATACCTTGAACCCCCGCTCGAACGCCAGGGCCGAAGGCACCGGCAACAGTGGCGGGTGCGGTAGAGTGTGTACCCTCTCCTTTACCGTCAATACGTAGCATGGAGAAATCCACTTCTGTTTTGTTCTTGCCTTTGCCAAGCAGAAATCCCCTAAGGTCAGTTCCAGTACCATTGGTAAAGTTTATGGAACTATATGTAACTGGAGTTTGATTGGCATGTAAGCCACCTAAATTAGTTGTGTAATTAGGACCAACGTGCAAGGTAAAGGACTGAGCTACCTTATCACTATTTACTACACCAAAGCTATTGTCTTTGTCTGCTTCCCCTTCAGTTCTATTGAACGTTCCATTAGAAAGCAAGTTTTTGCCGTTGTAGTCCGTGGAAAGTGCTATTCTGCCGATTTCCTTGCTGAGTTCCTGGAATTCGTCGTCAAGGTATTTGCGTTCCGTGCTTGTCAGTGTGTCATTGGCAGACTGAACAGCAAGCTCACGCTGGCGTTGCAGTATGTTGGTGATTTCTGCTAAGCCGCCTTCAGCAATCTGCAAAGCGGCTTGGCCGTCTTGAGCGTTCTGTTTGGCTTTTCCGAGACCGCGAATTTGGGTTCTCATTTGCTCAGACATAGCCAAACCAGCCGCGTCGTCTTGGGCGCGATTAATTTTTAAGCCAGTTGAGAGTTTTTCGAGTGATTTGCTCATAGCACCGTTGTTTTGGAACAACGCATGTTGAGTAATCATTGCGCGAATGTTGTGATTGATCTGCATGGAGTACCTCCGTGTTAAGTTTAGCCTCAGGGTTATCCTTAACCCTGAGTGGCTGAACCCACTCCAGTACTCACTGGCGTTCCGTATCAGCCGGTTGAACCTTTCGGCGCAGCCGGTTGAACTTCATATCTGTATTATAGGCATAATTTATCCAAAACTTTAACAAAAAATGCGAAAAAAGATAAAAAGGCGGAAAATTTTGAAAAAATTTTTCGCCTCGGGCAAAATTTTACAAATAAATCAGCGTTTTCTACATTACTCCAATGCTTTCCGTTTTGGCAAAATTTTTGCTGCCTTTGGCTGCTTTGTTCGTTTTTCTCTATTCCTGTTCAAGGGATAGAGCGGAGCCTTTATGGGAACCGGAGTCGCATTTGGGCAGCAAAGATTACAACGGCGGGCTTTTTCCTGTTTGGATTACATTAAAAGAACCTGTAAAAGATGCAAACTCTATAAGCTGGAGAACGGGAAGCTCTCGCATAGCGTACCGCAAACAAGCTGTAAATACCGCAAAACTCATAACGGCAGACACAGCATTCCTTTACTGGGAAACAGATGGTACTAAAAAAGATACGACATACACATACAGAGATACCATTTTTGCCATTGTTAACGGTGAAGAGAGCCAGCCTATTGTAATTGAGGTGAAAAATATTTTGCCCCGGATCATCGGTTTCTCAATAGATGGGCTGGAGCAACCTATAGATTCGCTTTTAACCATAGCTGCCCACCCCGGCGACCGCATGGAAATTTCAATCCGGTTGGAAAGATCTTTAAACAAGGCCTTTTATCCGATTTTAACTATGCCTCAAAAAATGGGCACTATTAAACTGAAAACAGATAAATCGAAAGGCGATACCCTTTTAGTTTATGAATGGAATGTGCCGGACGAAATAATTGCCGATAGTTCCTTATATTTGCAAATAGAAGATTCCGGTGGCTACGGGAAGAGGCTCCATAAAATCTATCTGATTGTATATACGAAGTTCGGCTCCGTTTGGGTTGCTTCGGAAAATGATATTGTAAAATATTCACCCACAGGCGTAGAGGTTGCAAGAATAAGCGATGGCTTTATAAGCAGTGATATAGCCGTTAATTCAAATAACGGAAAATTATTTGTCACGGACCAGTCAAGGAATACTTTTTCCATTTACGATACTTATGGAAAGCGATTATATAGAAGCGATAGCTTGTTTAAAATGCCAACCGGAGTTGCGGTAAATGTAGAGGGCAATTATGTGTGGGTTGCAGATGCGAAAGATGCATCGTCCTCTGTGTTTGAGGCTAGGTTGCGCCGCTATGTGCTAACCGGCGATTCGCTTAGCTTTGCGGCCGCAAGCTACGAGATGTCCGGCCCTGTCAGAGGGCTTGCCGTTGACCAGTTCCAAAGAGATTTTGTGTGGTTTGCTATTCCTCAAAGCGACACTGTGGGTTTTGTAAGAAATCCGGCTTTGGAGGCGGAACCGAAATTTATGCCGAACACATGGAACCGCCCTTTTACGGTAAGCTTGGAAAACGGAATTGCATGGGTAGCAGACAGTTCTAGAATAGTGGCCATAGATACCGCAGGAAATGTTTTGGCAAACATAAAAGGCTTTGGTTATGTAAACTCGGTTTCGGCAAGCCGTGGCGGTGTGTGGGCAACTGATACCGATAAAGGAATAGTTTATCGTTTTAAAGGACCATTCAAGGGCACCGATTATGATACCGATTTAACCGTTGCGAACGGAATGCGAGTCACCGGATTTATAACCCCGATTTCCGTCAGCGCTCTAGCCACAGACGGTAGCGTATGGGTTGTGGACAAAGAGGCCGGAAAGGTGGTTCGCTTGGATAGCCTCGGAAATATAATTGCTTCCGGTACCGGTCTAAAACAACCTTATTTAAGCGTAACAATCCAGAAAGTGGAATAGAATGCCGCCATCCCTGCAAGCAACCAAAGATTTTATACGGAGCAACCCGTTTTCAAAGCACCGTGATGCCTTGGTAATTTTCGGCATTGTTTGCATAGTTCTGATAATGATAGTTCCAATGCCAAAAGGACTGTTGGATGTTATGCTTACATTTATGATAGGCATTGCCTTGCTTGTTTTGATGACCAGCATGGTGATAGACAATGTGCTCGATTTTTCCGTTTATCCCGGTATGCTTTTGGTGGTAACGCTTTTCAGGCTGGCTTTGAACATAGCTTCTACCAGGCTTATTTTATCGGAGGGCGATGCGGGGCAGGTTATATCGGCGTTTGGAAATTATGTGACAGCCGGCAATATAATAGTCGGAACCATAATGTTCCTGATTTTGGTGATAATACAATTTGTGGTAATTACAAAAGGCGCAACACGCATAGCGGAAGTCGCCGCCAGATTTACATTGGATGCGATGCCGCAAAAGCAAATGGCGGTGGATGCGGATTTGAATGCCGGGCACATAACGGAGCAAGAAGCTTTCCAAAGACGCTCCGATATTCAAAGAGAGGCCGATTTTTACGGAGCCATGGACGGTGCCTCAAAATTCGTTAGGGGCGATGCAATAGCGGGCTTGATAATAACCGGCATAAACATGGTAGGCGGCATTATTCTGGGCGTTGTAATGCAAGATATGGAGGTCGCGGAGGCTTTGGAAACATTCACAAAGCTGACCATCGGTGATGGCTTGGTGAGCCAGATTCCGGCATTGATGATTTCAACATCTTCGGGTATAATAGTTACGAGAGCGGCTTCAAAAAGCAATCTCGGTTCGGAATTGATTTCGCAATTTTCGCAGAGTGCCAAGGCTCTTGCTATATCGGCATTCGTTATGATTCTTTTAGGCATTGTGCCCGGTATGCCCACAGTTCCGTTTTTGGTTATAGGCCTGCTCTTGGGCTTCACATCTTATAGAATGGCATTCGGAGTTAAAAACAAGCAGGAAATAGAAGACGAAGAAAAAGCCAAAAAGGCTGCAGAAGAAGCGGCTGCTTTGCCCAAAGAGGAAAAAATTGAAGACTACCTGCTTGTTGACCAAATGGAACTTGAAATAGGTTATGGGTTGATTCCGTTGGTAGATGTGAACCAAGGCGGAGATTTGCTGGAGAGGATAACGATGCTGCGCAGGCAAATGGCAGGCGAGCTTGGGATGATAGTTCCGCCAATTCGCATAAGAGATAATATCCAGCTTTCGCCAAACGAGTACCTGATAAAAATAAAAGGCAATGATGTTGGGAGAGGGGAGTTGATGGTGGGTTCTTATTTGGCAATGAACCCGGGTAATATTAGCCAAAGAATACCGGGCATAAAAACAAAGGAACCTGCGTTTAACTTGGATGCGCTTTGGATAACCGAAAGCCAAAAGGAAGGAGCCGAGCTTGCCGGCTACACGGTGGTTGAACTGCCCGCTGTTTTGGCAACGCACTTAACGGAAATCATTCGCCGCTACGCTTCGGAAATTTTAATGCGGCAAGATGTAAAATCCTTGCTTGAAAATGTTAAAAAGAATAGCCCGGCGGTTGTTGAGGAATTATCTCCAATGCTCTCCATCGGTGAAATACAACAGATTTTGTGCATGTTGCTCCAAGAGAGAATTTCCATAAGAGATTTGGCCAGTATTCTTGAACTGATGGCAAATGCGGCAAAACTCTCAAAAGATACGGTATTCATAAACGAGCAGGTAAGGCTTGGTTTAACAAGGCAAATTTGCAAACCCTACATAAACAACGGGCAAATGTCGGTTATAGCCCTTGCGCCGGATTTGGAACAGATGCTGGAAGCCTCGCTTCAATCCACAAATAGAGGCCCAAGGCTGTTTATAAGGCCGGACTTGGTTGGCCGCATTGTGGAGCGAATGGAGAGTATTCAAACAAAAATCCAAGCGGTGGGGGAGCAACCGATAATAGTTTGCTCGCCTAATATACGCTATCCCCTGAAAAAATTACTGGAAAGCAATTTCCCGAATTTAGTAGTTTTATCTTACAGTGAGATTGTAACGGGTGTTAATATAACTGTGGCGGAGACTTTAGGAACCCATGATTAAGAAATACAGAGCCGGAACTTTTACGGAAGCGTTCCAGCGCATAAAAGAAGAGCTTGGTCCCGATGCTGTTATACTGCAACAGCAGGAGCTTAAAAATTCCAAATATCCGAATGAAAAGGTTGAAATTACCGTTACTCTGGACGACATTGCAGAAGCTCCGCCGGCACCCGGCAATCCAAGCAGGGACACGGGAAAAGTGGCGACCTATAACAACAAGGGGTTAAAACCCGTTGAATGGCGAAACCTTGACGATGAGCGAGCGATTAAACTCGGAGGAAGGCCGAAAGCTTTACCCCCGGAACCGCTTGATAAGCGAACCAATAATGATAAACTTATCGAATACATGGAAAACACCCTTGCGGAGCTAAAAGGATTAAGAGAAGATTTTGCAGCGACTAGAAATGATTTTTTGGAAGGCATAAGGGTTGTTCGCGATAGAATTCCAAAAGAGTTCAATCCCGTTGCCGCTAGGCTTTCCAAAAATGGGTTGCCTGCTCAAATAATTCAGGATGTGCTTGCGGAAGTCATGATACTTTGCTCCGCAAATTTAAGAGACGAAGTTTACATTAGGGAGCAAATGAAAAAAGTGCTGGCAAACAGAATTTCCATTGCTCCGCGCCCAAGGCTTCGCAAAGGCAGGCCTTTGGTGCAGATGTTCATAGGCCCGGCTGGTTCCGGAAAATCGGGGATTATATCAAAACTCGCAGGCAGAGCCACCATTACAGGCAATCCGAATGTGGCTATAGTGACAACCGATTGCTGCCGCATGGGTGCCTTGGAGCAGATGGAGGCCTTTGCCGCAGCCGCAGATATAGAACTGGAGAGAATTTATTCTCCGGAAGATGTTCCGGAGGTTTTTGGAAGGTTAAGAGAAAAATCTTTGGTTTTGGTTGATACCGCAGGCCGCAGCTTGGGAAACAAGGAACATGAAGAGGAGATAAAAGCCTTTCACGATGCTATTCGCCCGGATGAGGTGCATTTGGTTTTGCCGTTAAATATGCGAGATAGCGATTTGGAAAAATCCACGGAAATTTATGCCGCTTTAAAGGTAAATCGCATAATTTTCACAAGGCAAGATGATGCTTCCGAGCTGGGCGCTTTGCTTTGGCTGCCGCTCAAATTCGGAATTCCGCTTTCTTACGTGGGCAACGGCCAAGGCCCGGACAACATAGTGAGCGCAGAGAAGGAAATTATAGCGGAGTGGCTTTTGAAATAACGGAGAATGGAGATGGAGCTTAGACCTATTACAAATGCAGTTACCAAGACTATCGTGATAGTGGTATTTTGGGCGGTGTTATTGATAGACTTGATTTTATCGCCTACGGTATCATTTAAAGAGATCGCTTTTGCCCTTATAAAAGCGGTTATAGTGAGCGGGGTTTTTTGGTTGCTTTTTGTTATGCTTGTGGATACTTTTTTGAAAACAATCCTATTAGATGCTAAAGAGAAGAAGGTGGAAAGAATAGACGGAGGCATCTCCTATCATGTAACCGAGCCGAATGCCGAAGAGTTAGCATGGCTTAAAGAGCAGGAGAAGGAGAAGAACAATGGACCTTGATACCCTTTGGACAGAGTATAAAGAGCATGGCAATGCAGCGGCTCGCAATAAGCTGTTGGCCGAATACACGCCTTTGGTTCGCTATACTGCGCAGAGGATGGCGATAAATTTGCCGAAAAGCGTTCAGTTGGGTGATCTCGTAGGGATAGGTGTAATAGGATTGATAAAAGCGGTTGAGTCTTTTGACGCAGCCAAAGATGTAAAGTTTGAAACCTACGCAACTCATAAAATAAGAGGGGCCATTTTAGATGACCTTAGAGAACAGGATTGGATACCTCGCTCAATAAGGCAAAAGGCGAAAATGGTAAGGAACGCTTATGCCGAACTTGAAAAGGAGATAGGGAGAACTCCATACGATAATGAAGTTGCGGAACATTTAAATCTGAAGCCGGCGGAATTTGAGGATATTTTAAGCGAGGTAGCTCCAACAACCATAGTTTCGTTAAACGAAACGCTTTCCGATAATTACGGAGAGTTAACGGATACGAGCCTGATAGATACATTGGAAGACAAGACCGTGGAAAATCCTTTAGACCGGCTTGGCTTGGAAGAAACCAAAAAAACTTTGGCGGAAGCATTGCTCTCTTTGCCGGAAAATGAGCGGCAAGTGATAGCTCTTTATCATTACGAAGAGATGACGCTAAAGGAGATAGGTGTTGCGATGAATTTAACGGAATCCAGAGTTTCGCAAATACATTCTAAAGCGATGTTGAAACTTAAGGCTAAATTGCTGTTAAAAATGTAATTTTAACCAAAGAGGTATTCTATGCTCCCACCCGTACAAAATCAGGATCTGCTCCAACGTTCAGATACTATATCCACAATGCGTTCTCTTGAGCAGGGAAAAGCCTTTGGCGATATTGCCAAATCTGCGGTAGAGATGCAGCGTTTGGAGGAGTTAAAAAACAATTCCGTTCAAAAAGACGAAGAAACCGATGCCTTAAATCCGGACGGCGGCGGCAGTGAGCAAGAGCGGGAGCAGCGGAAAAAAAAGCAGGAGGAAGAAGCGCAACCGGAGAACAATACCCCTGCCGGCCATCCCTTGAAACTGGAGGGAGGGGACATTATTGATTTAATGGCTTAGATTGTATGAAATTTTTACACATATCGGATTTGCATATAGGCAAGAACTTGGGCAACTTTGCGTTGGTTGATGAGCAGAAGCATATTTTGGCTCAAATAACGGACTGCGTGAAAACGGAAAAACCAAGCGCAATTTTAATTGCCGGTGATATATACGACCGTGCTGTGCCCAGCGTTGAGGCTGTGCGTATTTTTGATGATTTTTTAACCGCGCTTGCCGATGAGAATATTGCGATAATGATAATATCCGGCAATCACGATTCTCCTGAGAGATTGAATTACGCCTCCCGGCTTTTGGCTGAGAGGAATATATCCATTTGCGGAACTTTTGACGGTGCTCCGCACAAGGTTGTTTTGCAGGATGAATATGGAGATATCAATTTTTGGCTGATGCCATTTATAAAACCTTTATCGGTTCGAAATTTTTTCAAAGATTTGCAAGACCCGGATAGCTACGAAGAAGCATATGCCGCAGCACTCGCCGCAGCGAATATAGACTACTCCGCTCGCAATGTGTTGGTTGCGCATCAATTTTTTACCGGGACCGGGTTTAATTTGGAACGCTCTGAATCGGAGATAAGCATAGTTGGCGGGCTGGACGCTATAAATTATGATTTGATAGAGAAATTTGATTATGCTGCGCTTGGACATTTGCATGGGAGCCAGAAAGTTGGCGCGGGGCATATATGTTATGCGGGTTCGCCGCTTAAATATTCTTTTTCGGAGTGTCGTCAAAAAAAGTCCTTGATTTTGGCGGAGTTAAAGGAAAAAGGAAATCTTGAAATTCAAAAACTTGAATTGCTGCCTTTGCATGATATGCGTGAAATTAAAGGCGAATTAGAAGAGTTGATAAGCGAAAAAGTTGCGTCTTTGGCCGATAGAAACGATTATTTGAGAGTGATATTAACCGATGAGAAAGAAATTATAGATCCGTTTGGAAAAATACGCAGCGTTTATCCGAATGCCATGTATCTCAATTTTGAAAATTCACGCAGCAGCATTGATATTGCCGAGATAAATGCCGATGCAAAAAAAATAGAGACTTTATCGCCTTATGATTTGTTCAAAGAGTTCTTTTTGGAGATTCAGGGCGCAACTATGACTTCTGAGCAAGAAAAAATTGTGCGGGAATTGCTGGAGGTAGCAGACTAAGGTCGGGAATTTTCTATATTTGTTTTCAAATGAAGTCAAAATAAAGCGAGAGGTGTCAAATGACTGTTCAAGTTGCCGCTAGAGTAGAGCCGAATGTAAAGGAAGCTGCCTCTAAGGTTGTTGCCGAATTTGGTTTGGATCTTTCCACTACCATTAAAATGTTCATAACCCGTATCGCAAAAGAACGCAGAATACCAATGGATATTTCCAAACCAATAGTATCTTTGAACGGAGATGAATTTAAAAGCGATACGGAATACTTTAAGCAAATTCCGGGATATTGGGAAAGCATTGTTGAGGCTTCAGAAGAACCTTTGGAAGGTTTAATTAGTGCAAAAGAATTAGGCTGGGACGTATAATGTGGCAAATAGTATTGTCTTCAAAAGCAAAAAAACAATCAAAGATGGCTATTAAATCTGCATATTGCAAAACAATTGAAAATTTAATGAAGATTATAGCAGCAAATCCTTTTCAAAACCCTCCGCCTTATAAAAAACTGGCACCTCCTACCAGTAATTCATATTCCCGTAGAATTAGCAAACAACATAGATTATCGTATCAAATTTATGAACAAGAAAAGGTCATAAAAATATTGAGTTTATGGACTCATTACGAATGAATTGCCGGAGCTTGCAGACCCATGAAACCTCTTAAACTTACAATGAGCGCATTCGGTTCTTATGGTGGAACGGAGATGCTTGATTTTACGGCCTTGGGGGCAAAAGGGCTGTATCTCATAACGGGGGAAACGGGTTCCGGCAAAACGACTATTTTTGATGCTATCTCTTTTGCCTTGTTTGGAGAAGCTAGCGGGCAGGCACGGGATAAAAGCCATATGCTTTGCAGCCATTTTGCAGATGAAAAAACCAAAACTTTTGTTGAACTTGAATTTCTTTCCGGCGATAAAAAATATAATATAAAACGTGTAATAAAAAAAAACGCAAGCCCGGATGTGGCATTAACTCTGCCGGATGGCAGTGTTGCGAGCAGAAATAGCGATGTCAAAAATAAAATCACCGAAATCATAGGGCTTAATCGCGAACAGTTTGCACAGATAGTGATGATTGCGCAAAATGATTTTTTGCGTTTTTTGCACAGCGATACCAAAGAACGTGTTGAAATACTGCGCCGCATATTCAACACTGAGTTTCATAAAATGCTGCAAGATAAATTAAAGGAAAAAGAGAAGGGATTAAAAGAGGAAAGGGAACTCTGCATAAGAGAATTTGGCAAATTAGGGGTTGAGCAGCATAAAAGCAAAGAAGCGTTGCTTGCCTGGGAAGCACAGATAAAAGAGGATAAACTTGCGTTTTCCGAAATAGAAAAGGAACTGAATAAATTGGAAAAAAACAAGGAAACCTTGATAGCCGAAATAGCCGTTGCACAGGATTTAATGCGTAAATTTGAAGGCCTTGCCAAAGCAAAATTCTCTTTTGCCGAACACTCCAAGCGGGCCGCCGATATGAAAACTTTGGCTGAAAAGCGTTCTCAAGGCGAGCTTGCGCTCCGCAAAATCAAGCCCTTTGCCGATAAAGCCTTGGACTTAAATGAACAATACAAAAAAAGCCAAACGGAATTATCAAAAGCCAAGGCAAATGCGGAAGCTGCGAGCAGCAATTTGGAAAATACAAAGCAGATTTTAAATGGAAAAACACATCTAGCTCAAATAAGCCCAAAATTAAAGCAACTTGGTGAACTGCAAAAAGACCTTGAAAAGTCCTGTGATGAACTTAAAGTTGCAACCACTGAATATCAATCCATGTATGTATCCTTTTTGCGCGGACAAGCCGGCTTACTGGCTAAAGACTTAACCGCAGGGGAACCATGCCCGGTTTGCGGTTCCCATGAACACCCGGCACCGGCAAAATTCTGTGAGGAACAGATAAGCGAAGCGAAGTTGAAAGAGGCGGAAAATAAAACGAATAAAATTCGAAAAAAATGTGAAGAATTATCCACCGCCGGTTCCGTGTTAAAGGCGGAAATAGAAGCAGAAGCAGAAAGTGCGTATAAATCCGCATTGATGCTGGTTAACGAGCGAGAAAACAGGGAGCGTGAGATATCGGAACAATTCAAAAATGCACAGGCCTTGTGCAAAAAGGTTTTGGCGGAGAATGGTTTTGCAGATGGGGCAGCGTATAAAGCGGCGTTGGTGAGCGAAAAAGAACTCGATGAAATGGCAAAACGCTTAAACGATTATGAGAAAGAAGGCATACGCTTAAACGATGAAATCAAACGTTTGGAAAGCGAAACCGAGGCAAAGGAAAAGCCCGATTGGGAAAAATTAAAAGCCAGGGAAGTTTCTGCAAACAGTGATATTTCAGACCGCCGCAAGCAGCGCGATGAAGTAAAAAGCCGTTTGGAAAAAACGGTTAAGGACCTTGCAGACCTCCGCAAAATATCCGATTCAATAGGTAAACTTGAAATACAATACGTTGCGGTGAAACAACTCTCAGACAGCGCAAACGGCAATTTCAACTTTGAAACTTATGTACAAACCGCATATTTTGAGCGGGTGCTTTACGCCGCTAACCAGAGGCTTAATATTATGAGCCAAAATCGCTATGAGCTTTTGCACACTAAAGAAAGCATGGATGGGCGCAAGTCCCGTGGCTTGGAAATTGAGGTTTTGGATTTATACACCGGAAAATCGCGGCCTGTTAAGAGTTTGTCCGGGGGTGAATCTTTTATGGCTTCGCTTTCCCTTGCGCTTGGCTTATCGGATATTGTTCAGCAGAACGCCGGTGGTATTCATCTCGATGCGATGTTTATAGACGAGGGTTTTGGCAGCTTGGATGCTGGGGTTTTAGACCTAGCCGTTAAAACCCTTTCCGACATGGCTGGGGCGGAGCGTATTATAGGCATTATTTCGCATGTTCCCGAATTAACCGAGAGAATAGACAAACAAATACGCATAGAAAAGACAAATGCCGGAAGCAAAATTTCTATATTACCCGCCAAAAGAGGATAGTATGGCTAGCAGAGAAGATGAAAGCAAAAAAAAGGATTTTCTTAAAGAGGCGGAATATGCGCTTGCGAAAAACAGGCGTGTGTTTTTATGGGGGCCGGTTGAGGATTCCAGCGCGGAAAAATTGGTAAAGCAGTTTCTTTATTTGGATTCGCTTTCAAATGAGGATATTTATTTCTTTATAAACAGCCCGGGCGGGGCCATTTCCAGCGGGCTTTCCATTTACGATTGCATGAAATCGCTAAAGAGCAATATAGTCACAATTTGCGCAGGGCAAGCCGCCTCTTTTGGTGCTGTGCTTTTGTGTGCAGGGACAAAAGGCAGACGCTATGCTTGGCCCAATGCTCGAATAATGATCCACCAACCGCTAATTTCCGGTGAGTTTGTTGCCCCAGCCAGCGACCTTGCAATACAGGCAGAAGAAATGCTCCGCATTCGCGATGTTCTCAATGGGATTTTCAGCGAACACACCGGCAAATCCAAAGAAGAACTGGAACGCGACACCGACCGTGACAATTTTATGAGCGCAAAGCAAGCCCAAGAGTATGGTATTGTGGATGAAGTGAAAAGCGTGGTGTGATGTGTTATCTACTACAGAAGTTGCATCTCATCTAGGTATTAAAGTTCGGGAAGTTCAAAACCTGATTAAACAGGGAAAGCTTTTTGCTGTTCAATCCGCTAGCGGGCAGTACCGCATAGATATAAAAGATGTGAAGATTATTGAAAGAGATGGTGGCAGAAAGAAAAATTTAGAGTTAAAATTAAACAATACATCGCAAAAAATATTTTTTGAAAGTTCGCAAAACATGAAAGATTTAAATGACAACAGCGTTCATTTGGCGGTTACCTCTCCACCTTATTTTAATGCGAAAATGTACTCGGGCGAGGCATTGAAAAACGATTTGGGCGATATACACGATATAGACAAGTGGTTTGGTGAAATAGGAAAAGTTTGGAAAGAGGTTTTTAGAGTTTTGCAACCCGGCAGAAAATTTTTTTTGAATATTATGAATTTGCCTATTAAGTACAATAACACTTTTAGAACATTGAATTTAGTCGGCAAAAGCGTTGATTTATGCGAAAGCGCAGGTTTTATTTTTAAGCGTGATATTATATGGCACAAAACAAATGGGGTAAGGGCGCACTTTGGAACCTATCCTTATCCGGGCGGGATTTTAATCAACAATATGCACGAATCAATTTTGGAATTTGAAAAACCAGGCGATAAGAAATTCAACAAATACGGCCATTTAACAAAGGAAATAAAAGAGAAATCCAAAATAGACAAAGATTTTTGGCTTTCGATAAAAAACAGCGATGTATGGCTTATGAAGCCGGAAAAAAGCGGAGACGGCAGAGAACATGTAGCTCCTTTTCCCTACGAACTTCCTTATAAATTTATCAAAGCATACTCCTACATTGGCGAAACAATTTTAGACCCTTTTTGCGGAAGCGGAACTTCCTTGCTCGCCGCAAAAGATTTGGGCAGAAACGGAATAGGCTACGAGATAAATTCCTGTTTTGCAAACACTATTAAATCAAGGATAAAAAAATGTCTCTCTTCTCCGCAATAAAATCAGGGCTTTCAAAAACCCGTGAAGCCTTGCTCGGTGAGTTAAAATCCATCGCAGGTGTTGGCAAAATAACAGATGAGATGCTTGAAAATTTGGAAGAGCATTTGATAAAAGCCGATGTTGGCGTGGAAGCAGCATTTTTGCTCACAGATGCTCTTAGAGAACACGGGCTTGGCAAATCTTTGACCCAAAATGAAATCAACGCAATTTTGCGAAGAGAAGCGGAACGTTTGCTAATTGACCCGCCAAAACTGGAATGGGCTGGCAAGCCGCACGTTGTTTTAATCATAGGCGTAAACGGAGCCGGCAAAACGACCTCGATAGGCAAACTTGCGCATCGCTTGAAACAAGAGGGAAAATCCGTTATGCTCGCCGCAGGGGATACGTTCAGAGCGGCTGCCATTGAGCAACTGGAAACCTGGGCAGAGCGTTCCGGCGCGGATTTTGTAAAACATCAGGAAAATTCAGACCCCTCGGCGGTGGCCTATGATGCCTGCCAAGCGGCAATTGCCAGAAACAGCGATGTTGTATTTATAGACACAGCGGGAAGGCTGCACAACAAAGACCATTTGATGGAAGAACTTCGCAAAACCGTGCGGGTTGTAAAAAAGGTGAACGAGAGTTTTCCTCACGATATATGGCTGGTCATAGACGGCAACACTGGGCAAAATGTAATAAAGCAGATTAAAACATTCCACGAAAATTTTAAACTCACCGGCTTGATTGTGACAAAGCTGGACGGCACGGCAAAAGGCGGTTCCGTGCTTTCCATAGCGAGCGAGCTAAAAATTCCAATTCTGTGGATTGGCGTTGGTGAAAAAATAGAGCATCTTTTGCCCTTTGACAAAGCGGAATATATTAACGGGTTGTTTGAGAGGGATAATGGCAATTAGAATAGAAAAAGCGATTAATAAAACATTGCGAAAATCCTCGCCTACAAGGGCTTGGAGCATTTTGTTCCTTTGCGTTTGTATTATTGCCTTAGCTGTTTTTTTAAGGTTCTTTGTATTTTCGGTTTGGAATTTTAACGGCAAGCATATTTTTGTTTGCGAAATTGCCGCTTGCGTGGAAAGTTCCCAAAAAGGAGATCTGATGCTCGCAAAGGCCGGAGATGGAAGCCCTGTTTTGCTTTGGCTGGTTGGAAAGAGCGGAGATTCGATAGAGATTCCCACACCTTTTGACACAATAAGCCTGAACATCCCCAAACTCGGCGACACAATAGTTTTTGAAACATCAATCCCAATGCTCTGGGACGCTGCATCTACGTTGTATAAAGAATTTAACCCTGAGGAAAAAACAAAGACGGAAATTTCCCTGTGGAGCAGTGAGAGTGAAATGCCGTTTGCATACGTGGGCAGGGCAAGCATATCGGGGCGTCCGGTTTCCGAGAGGGAAGTGGCTTTTTTGCCTTGGCATGAACTCAGGCTTTTGGAGCTTCAATTGCAAAGGATTTTTCCGGCCATAGATAGTATTCATTTTAAAAGAAGGTTCTACGCAGACTCCATTGAAATAGAAAGTTTCACAGTCCAAGAAGGGCTTTTTTACCTCTCATGCGAAAAAGACCAGGCAAAACTATGTTACGATAGCAGAGAAAAAGGCTTTTTTAGAAGAAGCTCCTTGAGGGGGAGAGCGCTTTTTTTTGAATAAGTTTTCTAACTTACCTTTAAACAACCTTGGAGGTTCTTGTGAGAAAGGTTCTATTTATAGTTTTATGCACGGCCTTGCTGATGTCGTGCGCATTTAGCGGAGCTGCTAAGGCAGGCCATACCTTAACGGAAGCTAAGGTTTTCCAAGCGATAGCAAAGAATAATGGCCTGAGCGACCTTGCTTCGGTAGATTCTTTGCTTGCCGCCGCAGAAAAGGAAAATGCCGAAAATCAAACAACAAGGGCATATCTTTTGGCAGACGAGGCTGCTTTGCAATTTCAAATAGCTCTTCAAAAACAAGAAAATAAAAAATTGGCAGATAGTTTGGAAATTGCAATAGGTTCTTTGAAAACTCACCAAACCATGCTTGAAGAGCGTAAAGCCGCTCGTCGCAAATAAAGGGAGGTCTTATGAAAAAAACTATAATAGTTTTAGCCTGCGCTACGAGCTTATTTGCGCAAATTCCGTGCCGCACTTCTTTTAACGATATTAAGAATCCGTACCCACGTGATGCCGCAGCAGACCGTTCATACGCATTTGTGGAATCCAGAATCCGTGCATTGGAAAACATTTCGGAAGGCAACCGCAATGGTCCGCAATACGAATCCGAGCTTAAATCTTGTGAGTTGGCCATTGAGCTTTTCAAATTGCAGTTGGAAAAAGTTGACTTGAGCCAAAAATACGTAGCCACGCAAAATGAGATTGCTCGGTTAAAAGATTCTCTGATAGTCTCATGGTCAGGTGATGCAAAGGCCCTTGGCGCAAATTTGGATCGCTTGAGCAAAGAAAGCCAGAGAGCGCTTGCGGAAAAAGACTTTATGCTAACTAAGCAAAAAGAAGAGGCAGCAAGAAAAATAGAAGCCTTGCGGAGCAAAACCATTAGCGTTTACAAAGATGCCAGAGGCACAATTCTCTCTATGAGTGATATTTTGTTTGAATTCGGAAAAGCGGATTTAAAACAAGAACTAAAAGAAAATTTGGCGGAAGTAGCGGCAATACTTAAAAGCCTGCTAACCGATGCCAATGTTGTGGTGGAAGGTCACACCGATAACGTAGGTTCTGCGGCATCCAACAAAAAACTGAGCGAGCAGAGAGCTAGTGCGGTTCAGAAATACTTGGTAGATAGAGGCGTTGCTAAAAAACGCCTTAAATCCGTTGGGTACGGCCAAACAAAACCGGTAGCGGAAAACACCACCGAGGAAGGAAAGGCTAAAAATCGCAGGGTTGAATTGGTTATAAAAGACAAATGAGCCTAGTTATAGGCATAGGCGAAAAATGCTCGGTGGTGCTCCGGCCAATTTTGCCTACCACGCTTCGCAATTAGGTTTTAGCGGCTATGTTGCAAGTGCCATAGGCAAAGATGCGTTTGGCGCAGGCGATTCGTTTACCGGTGCATTTGCAGCGGCTTTGCTTCAAGGAAAAACCATACGAAAAGCTCATCAGGCAGCCGTTGACATTTCGGCTTATGTTTGCACGCAACACGGTGCGATGCCATAAATATAAAATACGCCATAAGAATTTCCGGCGTGTGCGAAAAATGTTAATTTCCCCCTTTTTTTCCGTTTCCGTGCTTTTTTTTTTAAAAAAATTGCTTTTTTTAAAAAAAATTTCTAAAAACCCCGTTTTTGTTGCGGTTTTGTCACGGGTCACAATGTATATTTGTAACACTGATGAAAAAGCTCATGATTTTGCTATTCTCGGCGGCGGCGGTTTTCGCCCAGCCCAATTCGGCCGCAGACCCGGTCGCAGACCCGGCTGCGACTGTGTTCTCGGTTCGCCCGGAGCTTGTTTCGGGGTTCAAGGCAATGGGAATCGGAGCAAGCATGGAATATGGGAGCATTATCCGAAGAAATCTTTATCTTACGGGAGAATTGAGCGGGGGCGCGAGATATTTCGGCGTGAAAGCGAATATCGGCAAATATTTAGAGACTGAATGGGGATTGAAAAATGTCTTTGGCGGCATCGCCGGATTTCACAACACTTTGCATCCCGTAGAATTCAAAGACACGCAGACAGGCGAAACGCTCAAAACGAAGACCGGGAACAATATAGGCATAGCGGGCGGTTTTTGGAAAATAATGCTGGGCAGGAAGCATAATTTCGACATCACCAATAAAATTATGCTTGGCTACAGAAAAAATCCTTCCGAGTACGATGGCGCAACGCTTTCGTATAGCAAAGGGTTTGATATGAAATATATGTTGAGCATAGGATACACTTTAACGGGAGATATATGAAAAAGTTTAATTTGTTCGTTTTTCTTGCGGCTGTTATCGGCTGCGGTGAATTTAGCAGGATAGTGGACGTGGATAGCGACACTACGAGTTCGGGCTCCCAGCTGGTCCCTTCATCCTCATCCGATGCCCCATCCTCATCCTCATCCGATGCCCCATCCTCATCCTCATCCGATGCCCCATCCTCATCCTCATCCGACGCCCCATCCTCCTCATCCGATACCCCATCATCCTCATCCGACACCCCCTCCTCATCCTCCTCCGATGCCCCATCATCATCCTCATCCGATGCCCCATCCTCATCCTCATCCGATGCCCCATCCTCATCCTCATCCGATGCCCCATCCTCATCCTCATCCGATGCCCCATCATCCTCATCTTCATTCTCCGACACCCCATCCTCATCCTCCTCATCCGACACCCCATCATCTTCATCCATCGACACCACACCCTCATCCTCCGCCACCGTCCTTTCCTCATCCTCCTCCCAGCCGCCTGCCAAAATCACCCCCACCATATCGGTGTGGCCCACGGCGGCTGATATCTTTCAAGGGGATGCGCTTTCAACTTCAGCGTTGACCGGTGGCGCGGCAAATATCGCAGGGAAATTCGCCTGGACAAACGGAACGATTATCCCAACTGTTACCAACAGCGGGTATAGCGTTACATTCACCCCAACAAACACCTCCGCTTACAACACACGGACAGGCATCGTGCCTATCACCGTCATCCCAACAGGAAAGAACAGCGTTCTATATTTATGGACGAAAACCGACGGCAATATTAGCATTACGGACAATAGAGGCAACCCACTCCCAAGCAACATCGTTACCGTGCCGGATGGCGGCAGCGTTACTTTCACAGCCGGAGAGAGCGGCCTTACAGAGTACCTCTGGACACTTAACGGCGGTACAGTCGGTACGGACGCTACATACACATTCAGCGCAAAAGATATGCAAAATACCAAAAACTATATCATTGGGTTGATGATGAAGAAAGACGATAAACCACATTACACCCAAATCACTGTTTTGATAGAGGAGTAAACCATGAAAAAGACAGCCCTTATTTTTGCAACATTCATGCTGGCGATGTTCGCATCGTGCACGGATGATCCCGCCGATTCGCAGAACGACAAACATCTTGCGGAGAACTTAGGCAAAGTGTCCGTTTCCATAAACGGCGCATGGCTGAAAAAACCAGCGGTGGTGCAGACGGTAAAACCCTCGCTCACGGACGATCCGTTTCGCGATTTCAAAATGGTGTACGAATTCGCCGAGGTAACAGAAGACGAAAATGGTGGCCAGACGAGAGGTACATTATTATGGGAAGAGAAAACAGCGGGCCCGGACGGCCTTTTCAGGCTGACATATGGCAAATGGCAGGTAAAAGTATCGGCGTATGCGGATAAGGACGATGCCGACCCGGTTGCTGAAGGCACATCAGGGACATTTACCGTTGAAGACTCCGATAAAACCTTACAAGTTATTGTCTGGCTTACAGAGGATAACAGCGCATACACCACCGGTGAGGGAACTTTCAGCTATCATATTAAATTTACTGACGGCGCAGAGGTGGAGACATTTACCTTGAAAAGTATGGATGACTCGGATGCTCCCACTATTATTGATTTACGCCGTGTTGTAACCCCAACGCCCGGCACTCCCTACGCCACCTTGAGCGGGAGCGTACCGAACATACCTTCCGGTTATTATTTCCTGACTGTCCTGCTGGCAATGAAAAGTACAGGAGATTTTGCCGGCGCAAACGAAGTGGTGTATATATACAACGGTATGGAAAGCGAATACGGCACAGCGGATGAACCCGTAGTGTTCGAGTTCGATTTCTTCTCCGACTACGACCCGTACACACCCAGCGGCATCAAATACACCGCCACAGAAGTCGGCGGCGAAGACGCAAGCAAGAAAACCCAATCCATCAAGTTTACCTTTGAATCGTCCGTTTCCAACCTGACCGTCGACAACATTACCGTTATCCATGGGACGGCTCATGCGGAGGGAAAGGTTGAGACTGGCGCTGTAACCGGAGGCGGGAAGGAGTGGTACTTGGCGATTACAGATGTCATCACACCCGGATACATCTACGTGCGGGTGAACAAACGCGGCATTGAAGACGAGGAAAAGCTCGTCGCCGTAGTGTACCACGATCAAATTAAAGCCCCCACCGTCAAAGTCGATGCGAACTACGCGCAGCGCGGCGTGCTTTACAACGATACGCCGTCCGATAACCTCAAAAACACGCTCATGGTACGGCTGCTGTACGATGGACAGTCCCCGCAAATGCTGTCACGAAGCGAATACTCGCTCATCATCGAGGACGGACTCAAACCGCCAGTAACCAACGTCAAAGTGAACGCGCAAGGTTTCTATGGCAACTTCAACGTAACCATTGCCGCCCGATACTCCGCTGTCGCAAACAACGCGGCGAACACCACCGGCATTACGCTTAACTTTGACGCGGACATTGACGGAATCGACAACCTGACCGCCGCCGACGTCACCGTTACCAACGGAACGGGAATGGTTACCAAAGGCGCGTTGAGCGGAAGCGGTAATACGCGGACGTTGGACGTTACCGTTGCCACAAGCGGAAACATAACCGTGGCAATCAACAAAAAACTCGGCGCGTTGCCTGTCATTGAAACGG
>LIUG01000098.1:2907-4121 GCA_001462245.1 Candidatus Fibrimonas termitidis | reverse complement strand
CATCGCCTTGTTCTGCCGCTTTACGAAACCACTCAACGGCTTTTGCTTCGTCTTTCTGCACGCCCCTGCCATGTAAATAACATATTCCAATATTAAACTGCGCCTTATCATGCCCTAATTCGGCGGCTTTTTCGTACAATTCGGCGGCTTTCTTCCAATCAACATCAACGCCGTGTCCGTCATAATAGCATATACCGAGGTTATACATTGCTTTCGGAAGCTCACACTCCGCCGCCATGGTAAAAAGATAAACAGCTCTTGCATAATTCCCTTTCTCAAAATCGTCTAACGCTTCTGAAAATATTTTTTCAGCTTCTATGTTATCTGTCATTATTTATTCCCCCTCTTCTTCGAGTTAGGTGCAACATCCACACTATCCAACATATTAGCAATAAAGTTCTTCTGGATTATCCATTCAATGAAATTGCTGTATTCATCGCCCATTGGCAGGTCGAGGTTGATGTTTATTTCATTGCGTTCCGCTTTTGTTTCGATTTTATCTTTGGGGTTGAAGCCTTTCTTTTCTGTCCTTACCCAATAAAGACCCACTCCCCTTTTTTGCCAGTTTGGTAAATCGTTAAAGTTTATACCGTTCTCGAATAACAGTTCGTTTTTTTCAGCCACGGTTTTATTTTCTATTGCTTTTGTCGCTTCCTCTACACTGAGGTTTTTCTTTCGCAGAGTCCAGTAACAATGCGCGTTGAGCGCGTTTCGGTGCGCGTCTTCGTTGCGCCACCTGAAATAATCTTTGACTGTTCCTTGACTTGGCAGTTGGCAAATCCTGCAATCGAATACGCCTATGCTGTTAAAAAGCAAACTGAATTTCGCTGACGCTTCTCCCGCCAAAATTGAATTGTACTTGCGCGTTTTTCTGCCGAAAACATCGCTTTCATAATCAAACAGCAGTGAAATTTCATCGCTTTCGGTGTAGCCGTAAATCACCTTGAAACCGCAAGTCATTAGGTGCTTTGTCGTTTCAACCATCAAGTCCCGAAAGTGGGTGTCGAAGGGAGCTTCAAACTTTCCCGTTTCTTTCGTCAGTCTTGTAAAATTACGTCCGTCCAACCTTGCGACAATGTATATTTCAGGCAAAACGCAAAAATCAGCAGCGGTCTCGTATACACGCATTTTCTGATCAAGGTCATCAAATTTCATATCCAACTCCCCACTCTTCATTTCTAATTCTTCATTCCTAACTTCTCATTTCTCACTTC
>LIUG01000098.1:0-2868 GCA_001462245.1 Candidatus Fibrimonas termitidis | reverse complement strand
TCCTCATTTCTCATTTCTCACTCTTCATTTCTCACTCTTCATTCTTCATTTCTCACTTCCCATTTTCTCTCAAAGTTCAATCATGCGACTGTGTCCTTTTTTTCCCTTCCCTTTTCGCGGTGACGCAGACCGAGGGGAAAGAGAAACAGACTCATGCGGCTTTTTATTTTTTAGTTCAAAGGTAAAGCGATTTTGCGCCTTACATTTCTTCAAATACTGATCTTTAAGCCACTTCATTTCTTTGGGGAGTGTTTTTATCACTTCCGCGCATTTGTCGTAGTGTTCAAGATTGCGGTGAAGTTCCGCGATGGTTATCTGGATATTTAAGTTTTTTTCATCATTAGGGTCAATCTCTTTGGTGTCTTTTTTTGCATTGCCTTGATCTTGTATTAAAAGAGAAAGCAAGGCTTTACAATTTTTTTCCCATAGAGCCATTTCGCTTTTAGTAAATACATAATCACCTCTGCGACATTTGTTGTTCAGTTCAATCCAAATGGTTGTACGCAATTCAATTTCTTCTTTGCTTGTTTTTGCAAAACCTTGTTTTACTGCTTTTACTAAATCTTTAATTTCAGGTTCTTCCAACTTCTTGCGTTTGGTATAGTCGTCTCTTAAATCCGCTTTGGAGTATCGCTCTATTTCTGTTTCTTTTAAATTATTAAGAAAAGACAATGCGCCGCAATGCGGGCACTTGGCTAAGTTCGGAGTAAAGTGGGGCATGCCTGTAAACACGCCGTCAGAAAATGTTTTACCGCCGGAAACATGATAACTTATCCAGTTTGTTCTGTACATTTTTTTCTTGCATGACGGGCATTTAAAATAGGAATCATTTCCAATATCCATAATTTCACCTCACTCCTATTAAGTGATATCAATTTCTCCAGAGTCGTTAAGCTTCTTTACCAGCGCGAGGATTGACTCCTGCGCTTCTTCAATATCCTCTGAACAAACCGACCCCATGTATCGTATGTCCTCTTTTATCATTTCCGCGGCGCGTTCGCTCATGTTTCTGAAAAACGCCTCCCTTACTAATTTACCTTCACCTTTGAGCGCCTTTGCAAACACCAGACTGTCTAAGTTACGCAAAACTGTCTGTATGGCGCGGTCTGTCATCGTGGTAAAGATTTGCAGTTTGCTCGTTTCGGTTTCATCGGGAATTTCTTCATCTTTATTGATGGAACTATAATCAATCGAATTGAGTATCGCTTCGTTTTCAGCTAACGAAATATCCGTGTAGGAATTTAGTATCGCCATCATCAGATTGACGTTGCACCCTTCCTGTATCAAAAGGACCGCTTCTTTTTGTATGGTTTTTAACACACGCATTTCTTCGTCCTTTTCCTGATTGACAAGGTTAGTCATTATTTTGTTAATATACGTTGAGTCAATTCCGTCAACAACGAATCTAATCCCGTACTTGAATATGTCCCTGTCGTCGTCCGCGGGCATATCCTCAAATTTATCTTCCAGCGCTAACAACCCTTCCCGTCTTGCAATTTCATTAAACTGCGCCGCAAGACCTACAATTTGCGCATACTTCTCTTCAAATTCTTTCCTGTTCATACTGTTTCCTCCATGTTTGTTTTCATTTTTCTTTCTATCAACTCTCCGCTCTATCCTTACCCATAACCCAGGTATCAATTATTTCGCTGACTTTTGGAAATTCATCTTTCCCTTCATGCGTACCGCCGCCTTGCTTAGTCAACTTTGAAACAATTACATTGCTTTTACTCCTATATCTCCTATGCCACTTCTTTTTATCCCACTTCTCAGAGTTTGTTCCCGCCGGGTGATTGCGACAACACGTTTGTTTACTTTTACGGCTCATTTCTCACTCCTAACTTCTCATTGCTCTCTGTTCTCTACTCATTGCTCTCTGTTCATTTCTCACTTCTCATTTCTCATTTCTCATTCCTAATTTCTNNNTCCTAATTCCTCATTTCTCACTTCTCACTTTTAATTTTTCTTTCATTTCTTCCGGCACAAATTTAATCGCCTTACGATCCTGCTTCACCGCCGCACGGCAGATTTCCTCGGTTTTGAGTTCTTCCGGCACATAATAAAGTATACCGCCTTTTACCCGTACTAGTTCAAGGCAAAGTTCCGCTGTAACGAGTTCTCTAGGCACAAAATCAAGCTCATTGCCTTGATCTTTAATTGCCAAAAGGATTAATTCCGCCGTGATGTATTCCTTAGGCGCATATCGAATCGCCCAGCCTTTGCGCCTAACAGCTTCATAACATATTTCCTTTGTTTTAAATTCTTGCGGTATATGTTCAAGGTCCCAGCCTCTTTCGTGTACTACCATCATGCACAGTTCTTCAGTTATGTACTTTTTAGGAATCCATTTGAGAGTCTCGCCGCTGTACTGTGCCGCGATGAGGCACAGTTCCGCCGTCCTTTGTTCTTCGGGTACATATTGAAGCGCATTGCCGTAAGCCAACACTGCAGAATGACAGATTTTCTGTCCGATGCCGGGTGTTGTCTTGAGTTCTTCCGGCACATATTGAAGCGATTCGCCATGCTGTTTGACTCCCTCAAGGCAGAGCTTGTGTCCGAAGTCGGGAGTTAACTTGACACTATCGGGTACAAATCGAAGTATCCTTGAATCTTCCTCGACTGCTGTTTTACAAAGTGTATGTCCAAAGACGTGGTCTGTCTTGATTTTTTCCGGCACAAAGTTAAGCGCGCGGCAATTCTGCTCAACCACCGTCCGGCACATTTCCTCTGTGACGATTTTTTCTGGGACGTAATACAGGGCTTCCCAATCCTGTTGTATTGCGGCAAGGCAGAGTTCAGGCGTGATGAGTTCGACGGGTACGTATTTTAGCGCGTAACCTTCTTCCTTTATCATTGTGAGCCAATCGT
>LIUG01000097.1 GCA_001462245.1 Candidatus Fibrimonas termitidis | reverse complement strand
TCAAATGAAGATATTGCAAGTGTGTGGCTAAAACAGTCTACTCTGCTTGCGTCTGAAGACAGCGAAAGTTATGAGAATGCTTTATTTGAATTAAGCAAAAGTGGTATACCCTTGCGTGTATTGGAAGAAATAACCGATATACCCAAATCTACATTAAGTTATCGTTTTAAACAAAAGGAGGAAATAGCATGAATAATGAAAAGAAAATGCACTTTTGGATCCCAGATGAGGAAACCCGTAGAATTGAAAAGAAAATAATGGGTGGTCCCAAAGAAATGAATGTTTCCTTTAAAGAACATGGTTCTAAACTGAGTCATAGTCTGCAATCAATAAAAGAGTTGATCGAAAAAACAGAATCAAACAACTCATTGCGCGGGAAGGATATTCTTGTTTACAATGTTGAGCTCCCTGAAGGTGTGAAAGTCCAGCACAGACAGGATATATTTACAGCAAACGGAATGGATGTTAAGGCAGTTAGAAATGAGCGAAATGCGGTTGTTGCTTCTACCAGAAGCCAATTTCAAATCCTGAAAGAACGTATTGAAAACTATACTGCAATTGGGAAGGGTAGGACCTACTTTGATTATGTTGAATCTTTTGAACCGTATATTGGGAGTATTAAAGACTCAAGCGGCCTAAAAAAGACCATTCAGCAAGAAGCACCGCCTGTAACTATAGATGTACAGTTTATGCTTATTCCTGATTTGGATATTATCTTCTATGAAAGCGCCCTACAGTTACTCGCTGAAAAGATCAACAAAGGCAATGGTCGTATGCCGGAACCAGTGTATTATCTTTCAGATAAAACTCCTGTTATCAGAGCGATTATCCCATCTTCAACTTTGGCTATGTATGAAAATGATCAAGCCATATTCAGGATTGAAAAAACCTGTTTTTTTGATGTAGACGCCGATTCCATACCAGTAAGAACATTAGACGGATTAATTCTTAATCCCAATGTGAATCTTGCTGAACTTCCGATTGTTGCGGTCTTGGATTCCGGCGTCATATTTCCACCCAATTTTGAGAGTCTTATTGTACGACATTGGAAAGATTCTAACTCAAACGGAGGAAACGCCAAACATGGAACCTGCGTTGCGGGAAATGCGGCGTTTAGATATATCGCCCAAAATATTCAGAATAATGTGATAACTCCACGTGCCAGAATAATTGACTGCAATATTCTTGATGGCGGAGTATCAACGCAGAACTTAGTTCAGCGAATACAGGAGGCGGTTATCGAATTCGCAGATATTACCAAGATCTTTAATTTATCCGCCAACAGTGAGGAAACGATTGAAGGTGATACTATGAGTATCATAAGTTATGAATTGGATGTTTTGCAGATGCGAAGGGGCGTCCAATTCGTGGTTTCAGCAGGAAATCATTCTCTATGGAGAACCCAACAAACATTAGAGGATATTCTTGACGATGATGATAGCCGAATAGCTGCCCCGGCAGATTCACTATATTCAGTAACTGTTAGCGCAATTATTGGAGAAACTCATGAACACAGCTTATCAGAAAAAAATTATATTGCGCCATATAGCCGTAAGGGACCCGGATTTAAGGGGTTGATAAAACCAGATATGTGTGCTTATGCAGGCACTCTTACAGAGTTCGGAGAGGCTCCGCCTGATCCGTTTTCTTTATGTCTTACTCATGATGGAATGCTCGCGCCAAATGCCGGAACAAGTTTCTCAGCACCAATTGTATCGGGAGACCTTGCAGAAATATCAAATATAATCCCAAATAATGATACATTGCTTGCTAAAGCATTACTTTTCCATAATGCAGTCCCGTTATGGGATACTGACAGCATGACCGAACAGGAAATTTCCTTTATTCACAGTCTTTATGGAAGGGGGTTATCAAATATTGAGGAAAGCAAATTCTCTTCTCCTTCCAAGGTTACTTTTACAAGGACAGGTGTATTAAACCGAAAAACCAAAGAACGTGTTTTGATTTATATGCCGCCTATTCTTGCGGCTCAAACTGGGCGTAATGTAGCAAGGGTAACTGTTACCTGTATTTCCGCCCCTCCTGTAGATGTAAGCAAAGGGACAGAATATCTTGGAGCTTATATCCGTGCATCTCTAAAAAAAACCAGTGATGATGGTGTTGATCTATTGAACGTGATACCTGATTTTAAAGAGGGACGAGAAAATTGGGATATATGCCAATATATCTCAAAACCTTTTTCAAAATTTTATGCTGGTGATTGGCAGGTATGGCTGGAACTTTTTGGTAGATGGGATGAAAAAGAGATTGACGTGCGCTATGCCCTTGTGGTAACAATTGAAGATGTCAGCAAGACGCTTGATATTTATAGCCAGATCGAGCAAACTAACCGCTATAGACCAATAAATGAAATACGGGTTAGGCTGGAAACCTAAATTATCGCTATCACGGGGAAGACAAATTATCCATAAAATACCCTACATCAGGCGTTGACCATATATGTCAAGTGCGGTATACTCTTATGGAAACAGGGAGTTTTTTATGACCGAAAACCAACAAAACGAAAAAGAGATTAACTATGAAGTCAATCTTCTATTTATTGACAAAGTGCGCAAGGATGTCGTTATTGATCCTAAAACGTAAGGGGTTGTAATTATGCAGCGTAATGAGGATGCATCAGTTTTTACAATAACTGATGAGGAAAATGTGCTGTTGAGTTTTTCCTCATAGTGGGTCTTGTACTATGCCGACTAACACCAAGGAATCCGGCCTTGAAGAACTTATCGTCAACTCACTTGTACATGACAGTGGCTATGAACAAGGCGACAATAAAGACTATAATCGCGATTATGCCATAGATGAAACCCGTCTTTTCCGCTTTCTCACCAGCACCCAAAAAACTGAAATGGCAAACATCGGCCTTCCTTCCAAATGTTCCGGTGAAGCATACGATCTTAAAAAACAGAAATTCCTTGACTTCCTGCGGGACGAAATTTCCAAAAAGGGAATCGTTGACATCCTTCGTAATGGAATAAAGTTTTATCCGTCCAGTCTAACGTTCTTTTATCCTACCCCCTCCGAGCGGAATGAGCAGGCAGGAAAAGATTTTGTTAAAAACATTTGGAGCGTTACACCACAGCTTAGATACTCCAATGACGAAACCCGTCGCGCCCTTGATTTTGTTGTCTTTATAAATGGTTTGCCGGTTTTTACCGCCGAGCTAAAGAATCGCTGGACAAAACAGAATGTCGAAGATGCGATCAAGCAATATCAAGTAGACCGTACCCCAAAAGAGTTGATTTTTAATTTCAAGCGCTGCATCGCACATTTTGCCATTGACGATGAGGAAATACAGTTTTGTACCAAACTTGAAGGCAAAGATTCATGGTTTCTGCCGTTCAACAAGGGTTATAACGACGGTGCGGGAAATCCTCCCAATCCTGATGGACTCGCAACGGATTACTTCTGGAAAGAGACTCTCAAAAAGAATGAACTTGCCAATATCATTGAAAACTATACCCAAGTTATCAAAGAGAAAGATCCTCAAACCAATAAAATAAAAGAAACACAAATCTTTCCCCGTTATCATCAATGGTCT
>LIUG01000096.1:2451-13613 GCA_001462245.1 Candidatus Fibrimonas termitidis | reverse complement strand
TCAGGGGCATTTGGAAGGCGATAAAGCACTTATCGCTGTTGCGCAATGTATGAAGAACCATATCAAAAGAGAAACTGACTTTATCGCAAGATTCGGCGGGGAAGAATTTATTTGCCTGCTTCCGTTTATCTCAAAAGATGAAGCGTTTGATTTTGCAAAAACACTGGTAGCAAATGTTGAAAACATGAAAGTCGCTCATCCCATGAGCGAATGTTCAAAATATTTAACCATTAGCGTAGGTATGGCAAGCATGGTGCCTGATAATAATATTCCCTATACGCAATTATTGAACGAAGCGGACAAAGCATTATATATGGCAAAAAAATCAGGTAGAAATAGAGTTGCGGTGGGATAAGTGGAAATATTACAATTATTGTGTTTATGGCGGGTATAAATGAATTGGAAGAAAAATATTGTACTATTTTTAACAAGCCAAACCTTGTCTCTGTTTGGAACAATGCTTGTTCAGTATGCAATTATGTGGCACATTGTTTTTCATCGATGTTATTACTGCCACCTGTGCTATCAGCATCCTCTATTTCCTCGTAAAAATTTCGGATATCAACCGCACAAATAAAAATTCGAAGATGACTTTGATACAGGAAAAAACAGCACCTGATTATTTGGGACGAGTTTTATCCGTTTTTACGATGCTTGGAAGTCTTGCTATGCCGTTCGGCATGTTATTTTTCGGACCACTCGCCGATATTATTAATTTAAACTACATACTGATTGGAACAGGAGTGCTAATGATGTTTTTGGGAATATTGTATTTTGTTAGTAAGACTTTAAAAAACGGCGGCTAATAATTTTCTATATTTCCATATAACGGCGCATGATTTACAAGAGAGGTTTGTATTTATGAATTTTGAAATTGAACTTGAGCAAGAAACAGATGGGCGCTGGATAGCGGAAATTCCGGAAATTCCGGGAGTGCTTGCATACGGAGTGACTCCGTTGCAAGCGGCAGCTAAAGCTAAAGCTTTAGCCTTGCGTGTTTTAGCAGAACGAATGGAAAACGAAGTTTCAATTCCCGGCATTAAAAATCGGATGGTCAGTAAAAAGGCAGACCGGTTCTCATAAGACTTTGGAAAAATCAGGTTATCCAGATTATGTATTTGCTTTTCATGATGGCACAGAAATAGGCTCTAAAATGCTTGCAAGAGTGGCTAAACATACAGGGCTAATGCCGGATGATTTATGAAAAAATAATTGGAATAGGAGGCAAGGAAATTCTGGCGGATCCTATTTCTGAAAATATCATATCAATAAAAACATTATTGGCAAATGGATTTATAAAAATAAAAGAGGGTGAATATGGGAAGGTATTGATAAAATAATAGTGCCTGTGCAACAATATGCAGTTTTGTATATTATAGCCTATGAAGCCCAGGAGCAAAACATGCCTGCATATCAAGATCCAATTTTAGCAGAAGTTCGTAAAATACGAACCGAAATCGCAGAAAAGAATAACTATGATTTCCATGTTTATTGCAAGACTTTGAGGTCTAAACGCTCTAGTATGGAAAAGAATGGCTGGAAATTTAAGAGTTTGACACCTACGGGAATGTGTGGGCGAGGTTTTGGAGGGGGAGACTAGGTTTGGGGCGGTGTTGCATATTGCGAAGACAGGGGGGTTGATTTTGCATTCCGATATTATGAAGCAGAGGTTGGTGATTTATTGGGAACATTTCAAATCTTCTGTATGGAATGCCTCAGCAGCGGGATGCCTTCTGTGGTTTTTGTGGCTCTGCGCATAAGGACGCAGGGAAAACTGCGGCCGGCACGATTGCGCATCTTGGTTTGCAAAACATCTTCCTTTTCCGGAATGTTTTTCAGAACACGATTAAGCTCGTCTTCGTGGCGATATAAATCATGCAGATAATGCCACTTCACATCGCTCTGCTCAAAGCCGAACATTTTGCAAAAATGCTTGTTGGCCGTTAGTATGCGACCCGCATTATTTGCTATGCATATCGCTTCTTCCGCTTCGTTTATGTTTTCGTCTATGGTCATAGAGCCTCCGTGTTCAGTGAAAGTCCGTCAATGGCAAAGGAAACCTGCGATTTGCCCAGATAAACCGGCAATATGGAGTATGGCAAACCCGCCGAAATTCTCTCCTCTTTGGCTACCGCAACGCCGTCCTGATAAAGCGTTAAATAATGGCCGTCCCACTTTGCCTCTACAAAAGTCCATAAGCCCGGAGCAACCGGCTTTTTAGATAAAACCACTTGCTCACAAGCAAAAGCCGAATGTTCGTCTGTTAAAAAGAATGCAAAAGCGGGAAATTCCGTTCCGCATGCTCCGTTCAAAAGGGCAAGGCTGAATTCCGAGGGCAAGGCGGCGGAATCATCGTTGAATTTGCCTATTAAATTGTGCGGCATAGCGGATTTTTGCGGCAAACTGTCTATCTTGAACCATGCGCTGATTTCAAAAGCCACGGCAACCGAAAATTTTCTGCCATATTCCAAAGAGGCAATATAGTTGCTCGGACTATTAAATGCGAATGCTGTTTCGCTATGCCCATCTCTCCCTATAACGGGCAAAATCCCATTGCCGGCTAAGGCATTGGTCTCCTCGCTTGTGCCGCCCGCAACGCTTGGCTCATTTTTTTTATTTGTACAAGATAAAAACAGCGTAATGAACGCAAACGCAAATATAGGCAATAAAATTTTAAACTTTTTCATTTTTACCCTCCCTTGTTTTGCGTGCGGTTTTCGAAAGCGGAAACAATTGCAAATTTATTCTGTACACCGCTTCTTCTTCGCATTCGCTTTGCACTGCTATTTCTTTTATTCTGCGCCTAAAGTTCAAGAGTTCCGCTTTTACCGCTTCAAAACCCTCCTTTGAGAGTCCCATTGTAATGCCGGAAATATCCCGTTCTTCCTTTGCAACGGTCTCCAAAGCCGCAACCGCAAGGGAACCCATGTTTTCGTGGTGTTTGCGAACAGCCATAGAGCTTATGTTTTCACCGGTCGTTAGGTGCTTGTTCGTTTGGCGGTATTTTCCGGTGGCATCTTTTTCCAGCAAACCCAGTTTAATCAAAAGAGCCAAGGAAGCCTTTACCTGTGGCAAAGGGATTTTGGGAACTAATAATTTTGAAATTTCGCTTTCTGATGATACATTTGGAGCTAATTCTCGTATCACGGAATGATACCACTCTTTATAATAGTCATATAGATTTGCTTCTACAACATGGTTTTTGCAGAGAACGGCAATTTTCCGCATTTCGTTAAATAATTTTTGCTTTTTAGCATTGTTTGTCTCATGGGTAAAGGCTGCCAAAAGCCTGAAAAATTCCTGTTCCTTATCGGTCAAACCCAGTGCCAAGCCCACTCTTTCTATGCCTTCCGGGCTTAGGGAGCTTTTTTCTTCTGTGACCAACTTTAAGAAAACAGGGGAGGCATAACCGGCTCTTTTTGCAAATTCCCGCCAAGAAAAGCGGCTGGAAGCCTTTTTTTCGGCAAAAGCATCGCGCATAAAAGCTCGATAATCGGAATATGCAAAAACTGAGGGCATAACATCCATAATATACATTATTTTTTTGCAAATGATACATTTTTTTAAAATTTATGATACATTTTTAAAAAAAATCCAAATAAATGTGATTTTCAGTCAAATTTTTACTGTTTTCACCGCTATTTTGCCCAAAATTTTGTTGCAAGCGGATACGATGTTTGTTTTTCTGGCGAGAATTTCGGAACGCCATACGGAGGAATTTGTTTTTAATACGAGAGTATTATTTTTTAATGTGACGATTGTCACTTTTTCTTGCAATTTTCCCGGTAAAATCTGAGATATATTTTCGTTTAAGGTTAGAACGTCTTTTTGTTCTTGGCTTAAAAATTGGTTTAAGAGATTCATGGCCAGCGTACCCACGTTAAGCGGTTCGTTTTTGCATAAAGTCGGGCTGCTAAAGGTATTTCTTAAGTTATCGCATGGAACAAAAAAATTAGGTTCGTATTTTACCATAAAATTATAAACTGATAGGTTTGTTAAATCTGCCGGGTTTGCCGCCGTAAAGCCCGATATCTCCATAGCTGTCGTCTGTGTTTCTGAAGAAATCCGTTTTTGGGGCTGCGTTAAGAGCCGGGGAATATTTGGAGGGGGTATATGGCAGGGATGTTGAGGGCAGTGGCGGTGGCGGCGGCGCTCCGTGCACCGTTTTTAAATACGTTTTGGACAAAGATGTGTCTTTAATATCTTTTGAGGGAGTCGGTATGTCAAGGTCGCTTTTTGCCATGTTCTTTTCTTTTTCACTGCTTGCGAAAATCGGGTCTGAATAGACGTTATTGAATTTATCGTTGGAAGGTGAAACGCCAACGGGGCAAAAGCGGCAGTCGGTATCGGCATTTGCGAAGAATAGATTGTTATGTATGCGAGGGCTGGGCCGTGAGTCCGACCAAATTCCGAAATTTGAGTTTTTGTAGAATATATTTGCGGCTATAGTAGGGCGGGAGTTTTTAATATAAACGCCTGCGCTAAGATTTTCGGTAAAAACGCAGTTGTAAACCGCCGCATCAGCTTCATTTTCCAGCCAAATCCCGGTGCTGTTATCCATAAAGAGCGAGTTCCCTATATTAAATCTGCCAAAAGAGGCGCTTACCGCTTTATTTGCCCCCATTATATACATATATTCTATGTTTACGTGCTCTCTCTCTCTTCTCGGCAATCTTATTCCATCCCATTGTATTTTGCCGGGAACATGTTTTTCCGGCATAATTCGCACGGGTTCTTTAGCTGTGCCTTTTATAACTATAGTGCCATAGGCCTTTATGCTTATATATGCGGAATCCGACCAGTCAAGCTGTTTTGTTTCCCCGCAAGTCTCTCCCGGCACAATAAATACCTCAACGCCGGCCTCAATGGTGAGCCTAGCCGCAGGGGAAATTTGGATATCACCCGTTATGCGGTATGGCGAGTGCTCTTTTGTCCAAGTAGTTGGCAAATCTATTATGCCGCAGTGATCCTCTGCAAAAACGGAAATGGCCGCTGCCAAAAGCAAAACAGGCAGGCTTGAAATTGGTTTCATTGGGGGTAAATATAGTAAAGTAATTTTAATGGAAAGGCTAAGGGTGTTAAGCCCAAATTTTTCTTGACAAGCCCGTAAATATTTTCTACATTTATGCACATGATGATGTATAACACCCTAAACAGGGCAATTGGAGTTTGGAGTGCAGGCCCGGCCTAGCGCTTTTTTACAAAGAAATGACACAGAAGTTAGTATCGTCAAAAAATTATTTAGTTTAAAGTTTACATTCTTTTTACATACGGCAAAAAGCCGGAAAAATCGCAATTCGCAAGAAATTATCAGCAGAAATTCCCCTTCAACCAAAGGAGTTCATTATGAACAAGACCAAACCGGGTTTCAAAGCCCTTTATTTTCACGTCCTCTTTCTCCTCTTCATCGGGGTCATCGGGGTTCAAACACTCACCTCCTGCTCTGACAGCAAGGACGATGACGACCCACCGTCCGACACGAGTTCTTCCTCGCTCGACGGCGGTGGCGGTAACCATTTTAACCCAAACATTCAGTATGGTTCATTTAAAGATAGCCGAGACAATAAAACCTACAAGAGCGTAGTAATAGGCACTCAAAAGTGGATGGCGGAGAATTTGAACTACGCAGGTGAAGTAGGCAATGAAGTAGGAAAATGCTATAAAGATGATCCAGCTAACTGTGCAGAATACGGCAGATTGTATAGTTGGTCAACGGCTAAAACTGTTTGTCCTTCCGGCTGGCATTTGCCGAGCCAAGCGGAGTGGAATGTGATGACGGCTTATATCGGCGGCGAGAGCACCGAAGGAAAAAAGCTTAAAGCGGCAAGTGGCTGGAGCGGTGACGGCAATGGCACGGACGATTACGGATTTTCTGCCCTTCCGGGCGGCGGTGCGGCGTATACCAAGTTCGACAATGTCGGCATCCAAGGCGACTGGTGGAGTTCCAACGAGCTTGAGACCTTTAGCGAGAACGCCTACTTCAGGCGCATGAGCAACGCCAGCGAGGGCGCTGGATGGTACTTCACCATGAAGTCGTACTTGCACTCAGTTCGTTGTCTGCAGTAAACACGAAATGCCCGCCGCTAGCGTGGGCAAGCGGCGAAAAGAATTTGCCAATAGCGGCACAAACCTTGCCAAAAACCGTGTCCCCAAAGGCTTGGCAGGGTAAACCAGCGGGGAATAACCAAAGGAGGTTATTTTTATGAAGAAAACAAAAGGTTTTCTATTGGCGGTCGCTGTAGCGGCTATGACATTCATATTTTCCTGCTCTTCGGACGATGACAAGGATGCTTTTCCGAGTTGTTCCGAGCTACCTAATATAGCTTTGGAGTGCGATGAATATGAATATACTGACTCGCACAAAATGCATGAATGTTATCAAGAAAAAATTTGCGGCAATAACAGTGCCGAAGATTGTGATGAATTTATGGAATCTTGTGGGAAAACTAAGGATTAAGGAGTCTAAGTAACAAGCGGTTAGGGTGCTCACCCTAGCCGTGTAGTCAAATCCCAAAAATCGGGGGCATCGGGGTTATGACTTTTTCTATAGTAAAATGGTGATTTCTATATTTTTTGTATGCGCAGATTTAATGTGACCGGCCGTTGCGTATCCGACAAGCATTATATGGTGGATATTTCCGAGAAAGTCCTGCAAATTATAGCTATGATAGAACAAGGCGATTACTTCACCATAAATCGTGCTCGGCAATATGGCAAAACCACAACGCTTTGGACCTTGGAAGAGGAGTTGGTTAAAAGGAAATACACTGTAGCACGAATAAGTTTTGAGGGAGTTGGAGATACTCCTTTTGAAAGTGAGAAGAATTTTTGCCAAAATCTTTTAGAACAAATATACGATGAATTGAAATGGTATAAAGCTAAGGATGCAAGTTTGTGGAAAGATAAGTCAATTACCACATTCAAAAAACTGGATGTTTTTTTAAATACCGCCTGCAAGAATAAAAAATTTGTTTTGATGATAGACGAAACGGATAAAACATCGAATAACTTGGTTTTTTTAAGATTTATCGGAATGCTCAGAGATAAATATCTGGAACGAGGAAAAAAAGACCGAGCCACCTTCCAAAGCGTTATACTCTGCGGAGTTTATGACGTAAGAAATCTAAAAGTCAAGTTAGTTAAAAGCGGGCATTATCAACTTAAAGACGGTGAAAAAAGGATAAACAGCCCTTGGAACGTAGCGGCGAATTTTAAAATAGACATGTCTTTTTCTGCTCCGGAAATAGCCACCATGCTAAACGAATACGAAAAAGACCACCAAACAGGAATGGATATAGAAGCGGTATCAAAAGAGCTAAGAGCTTATACCAGCGGCTATCCTTATTTGGTTTCCCGGCTTTGCCAAACCATAGACGAGGATTTGGAAAAAGACTGGACAGTGCAAGGTGTGCAAAAAGCTGTGAGAATTATGTTATACGAAAAAAATCTTCTGTTTGACGATTTGGGCAAAAATTTGGAAAGCGACAAAGATTTCTCTGATTTGCTCTACGATATTGTGGTCAACGGCCGGTCATACAATTACAGCATGACAAGCCATGCGATGGAATGGGGCATTATGTTTGGGATTTTAAGAAAGCAAAATGAGCAGGTTGTTATAAACAATCTGATTTTTGAAACGATAATTTATAACCATTTTATAACAAAAAAAATGATAGAAAGCGTAAATGTGCACAGAGCAGACATAACCCGAACCTTGCCGGAAGAAGTTATAGAAAACAACAAATTGGATATGGCTCTTTGCATAAAAAAATTTGCCAATCATTATTACGAGCTTTATAACGGCAGGGACATTAAATTTTTGGAAAGCGAATGCCGCCTTTTGTTTTTGACCTATTTGAAACCCATACTCAACGGCAGAGGCTTTTATCATGTTGAATCGGAAACCCGTAATAGAAGCCGTATGGATGTAATTGTTGATTTTGGCACGGAGCAATTCATAGTAGAACTAAAAATCTGGCACGGCGAGCAGAAACACGAAAAGGCCCACGAGCAGCTTATAGAATACCTGAACAGCAAAAACAAGAGCGAGGGCTACCTGCTCACCTTTGATTTCCGCAGGCGGCGGGCAAAAAAGCCCAGCGCAAAGTGGGTGAGGAAGGGGAAAAAGAAGTTTTTTGACTGCTTGGCGGTGTAGATTTGACAAATCCTTGACAATCCTTGACAAAAGCCCTGAAAATTTCTATATTTTCCTTTGGACTTTAACCAGAGGATACAAGTGATAGGAGTAATAGTAAAGCCAAACGAATCTTTTGAGAAGGCTTTAAAGAGATTCACGAAATCTTGCGAAAAAAACGGCATAATTTCCGACGTAAAGCAACGTCAGCGTTTTGAGAAGCCGTCTGAAAAAAAGAAACGCATTCACACATCTGCCCGCCGCAAACTGTTGAAAGAGATAGCTGAACAGCATAAAAAACGGCTTTACTAGTGGTTCGCTGTTTAGATGCCCTCATTCATAGACACGCACTGCCATATAGACACAATCCTGGAGCGGACAGGTGGCACGGCGGAGCTTTTATTTGAGCAAATGGAGCCTCTACCGGAGGCTATTGTTCACGTAGCCTGCGATCCGAACGATTTCAGCTGGGGCAAAAGGTTTTTGCTGAAAAAAACTATAAACGGGGTTAAAATTTACGGTGCTTTTGGCCTGCATCCCCTAGTAGCGGAACGGTACGACGAACAGGCAGAAGCCGGGATTTTGGAGAGCCTTAAGCTGCCTGATGTGCTAGCTCTCGGAGAAATAGGGTTGGATTACCATTATAAAGAATACAATGCGGATTTGCAAAAAAAGGTATTTTTAAGGCAGTTGGAAATAGGGTTGAAGGCCGGTTTGCCCTTTGTGTTCCACTTGCGAGAGGCAGAAGATGATGCTTTTGAGATTTTGCAGCAAATAGACGGTGAGAATATCAAAGCGCATATCCACTGCTACACCAGCACGGCGGATTTTGCAAAAAAGCTTCTATCTCTAAAAGGGAATTATTTTTTTGGCTTTACAGGCGCAGTGACCTTTGACAAAACCGCAACAATCAGGGAAGCCGCCGCTGCCATCCCTCTGGATAAAATCCTCTTGGAAACCGATGCTCCCTACCTTGCACCGGTGCCTTTCAGAGGCAAAATATGCACCCCAGCCATGATCCCCAATATAGCGCAAGTATTAACAGACATAAAAAAGGTCTCAATAGACGAAATTTTAAAGGTATGCAGGGCTAATACAGAGAAGATGTACGGTATCTAATCCTCTTCTTCCTCGTCCGGGAATAGCTTGAAAAAAGCCTTTCTTTGCTCGCTAAATACATGTAAAATCTGGTTTTGCTCAAATTGCTCCCTGTCAATATTTTGCATGAAATATGGCTCCAAAACAAAAGAACGGCTTGTAATCTGCTTTTTTATATCTGCTTCCAAATCCAAATTAGACCATAAAATATATATGCTGCCCAAAGACATCTGCGAAAAAATGGTAACATCAGCCAATACCGCTTGGTTAGCGGAGGAAGTATCAATTTGGGCCTCCTCGGCAAAGGATAATACGCTAAAAAGGCTGAAAAAGGCTAAAAATATAAATAAACGCATAATACTAATGTAGCAAATCAAAGAGGACACGTAGGCACCCCGAACTTATCAGGAGGGGAGCGATAGAGTATCTTGAGGATTTACCACTACGTATCCAATGCCCAAGTATAGAAATTTTTTAGCGTTTTGTCAAGGGATTATTTTTTTATTATAATATATAGTAAAATTTTTCTTTTTTTTATCACTTCCAGATATTCTGATCTTTTGCGAGGGCGCTGGCTTCTTCAAAATCGCTGTGCAAAAGATGCTCGGAAATTTTGTAAATAACATTCTGGGTTTCTTCCGCCCATTGCATTTTATTTAAATTTGCAAGTGCGGCATTAGCGGAATCTACATCGTAATTTGCGCAAGCATCGCTGATTATTTTCAACTGTTCATGCAAATAAGCGGTGTCCCCTTCCTTGTCCATCGCTTTTTCCTCTGTCTTGCTTTTTTCAATAATCGATTGAAGCGCATCAATTAGTCCCTGCGTTTTTTGCTTTATAATACTTCTGTTGCGTTCCTTTCCGGCTTTTTCAAGTGTAAAAGCCATTTCCGAGAGTGTCATTTCACCTATATTGGCAAGGGCACCCTTCATAGCGTGGGCCTTAATAGCATATAAATGCAAATCATCATCCGAAGCTTCCGCTACGTTTTCGAGCATGGATTCAAAAATAGGCAAGGCCTTTTTAGCATCTTGCGCAAATATCGAAATCAACATGGCATCTGCGCTGTTTACCATCTGTACATATTTTGTCCTTTTGTCCTTTTGGTTGCGTGCTTTTTCCAGTACATCAGGGGGCTGTTTATCGCGAATAAGTCTGTTTAGTACATTGTTCAGTTGCCTAAGGTCTATGGGCTTTGATATAAAATCATTGAATCCGTTGTCCAAGAAAACCTTCACTTGCCCTATTAACGCATTTGCCGTGAGCGCAACAATGGGATGCTCATAACCGAGTTCACGTATGATTTTTGTAGCCTCAATGCCGTCCATTTTCGGCATCATGTGGTCCATGAATATAATATCGTAAACCTTGCCGCTTTTGATTTTTTCTATCGCTTCATAGCCGCTGGAAACAAGTTCTATGGATAAGCCATAAGGTGCCATAAGCCCCTTGGTGACATGCAAATTGGTTTCCACATCGTCCACAACCAAAACACTGCCGTAAGGCATATATTCCCGTATGAGTTGCTCCCTTTTGGATTTTAAGGAACCTTGAACTCGCAGCTGCATCAAACTTTCCGCCAGTTCCTTGCCGAGCACTCTTGAATCAACCTTTTTTTGAGGCAAAAGCACAGTGAATTTTGTTCCTTTGCCCAGTTCGCTTTCCACGGAAATTTTGCCGTTCATCATCTGCACTAAATGATTAGTTATGCTTATGCCAAGCCCGGTGCCCTCAACAGTACGGTTTGCCTCCAAATTAAAGCGAATATATTCGGTCACAAATAACTTGCTCATCTGCTCCTGTGTCATGCCCTGCCCCGTATCGCTTATTTGGAAAACAAGCATAGCATAATCTTTTTCCGCTGCATTTTCCACAGAAATAGACAGGCTAACCTCACCTTTTTCCGTGTACTTAAAGGCATTGGAAAGC
>LIUG01000096.1:0-2307 GCA_001462245.1 Candidatus Fibrimonas termitidis | reverse complement strand
GAAAGCAGGTTATTCAAAATTTGCTTAATGCGAATTTCATCGCCCATGAGTTCCAGCGGCACATTCTCGTCAATGCTAAGTTCAAGCTTTATCTGCTTGCTCTTGTTCCGCATAATGTTCAACTGCACCGTATCGTTAATCAAGCTGGCTATTTCGTACCTCGCAGGCACAAGCTCCATTTTGCCCGCCTCTATTTTAGACAAATCCAGAATATCATTGATGATGTTGAGCAATAAATTGCCCGAGTTGTAAATCATCGTATAAGATTCTCTGGTAGAGGACGTTATGTTTTCTTCCTGCAACTGGATTTCTGTGACACCCAAAATTACATTCATCGGAGTACGGATTTCGTGGCTTATCTTTGCCAAAAATGCGGACTTGGCATTGTTAGCGTTTTCCGCTTCTATCCTCAGTTGCTCCATTCTGGTTTTCGCTCTCTCATTAATATTAATAATGCGAATTAAAAGAATACTGAGTATAAAAGAGAGCACAGACCCGATTACTATGAGAATTTGCGTCATATTTTTTATGCTTTTGTAATAATTGCTTTTAGGCGTAACAATTCCGACAAAGCCTCCTCTTTCCATAGATTTGTAGAAAGCCACAGATTCTTCTTTTTTGTAATTCACAAGTTCTTTCTCAAAAACGCTTTCTCCCCGCTCTAAATTTTCCTTAAATATCCCAGCCGGTATATCTTTAAGGTTTTTGCCCCTAAAATCCGGATTTTGATGGGCAAGGATTAGCAAATCGCCTCTCAACAGCATTCCAAAGCTGCCATCGACAATGTGCGCATTTATAATGGGTTCGTCATTAACCTTCGCATCTAGGCAAATAACAGCCAATGGCCGGCCTTCATTATCAAAAATACGGAGCGCATATGTAATTATAGACATACCGAGCTTTGCATCAAAATACGGTTCAACAGCAGCTATTGTGCCTTTGGCTTCAACAGCTGCCTTATATAGAGGGCCTTCAATGAATACACTATCGCCTATAAGGCCACTGGCGGTATAGAACTTTCCGTCAAAAACATCAAAAACGCCATAAATATTCATTATATTTCGCAAATACAGCGTATCTTTGAGTATATCTTCGGTAAAGTTGCTCATATATTCCTTTACTTGGGTAAATCCAATTCCACTGTTAATCATATTGCGTATGGTTTTTGCGACATTTTGCAATGTAAGCTCATGTTCCCGCATTTCGGCATTTATGCGGGATTGCACATTGGCTAATTCGACATTAGCATCTCTTTGCAGATGTTTGTATTCAATATCGCTGACATATGTGTAACTGAAAAAAACCATCAAAAAGAAGGCAATCACCACAAGGAATACTTGCGCATATGTTTTTACAATTTTGACCGCACCTTTCACTTTTTTGTCTCTCAATTGCTGTATTAAAGAATATAGAAATTTTAAAATAAAGTATCGAGCCGGGTGGTGTGGGTGCCCATCCTTTCCCTCGGGGGTATCGGGGGCGGGTGAAAAAGAACGTTCGCTAAGGAATGAATTTGTTGATTTGGATGTTTGGCAAAAATTGATAATGCTTTTCGTTTGCAGTAATTATTACCTCGTTATGAAGCAAAGAAGTTGAAGCTATTAAAGCATCTTGAAGTTCCATTGAATTGCTCAAAAAGTATTTCTCAACAAAATTCATTGCCGTCGTGGATATTTCATTTGTTATCTGAATAATATTAACTCCCCACAATTTTAAATATTTTTTCAATAAAGCCAATTCTTTTTTGTCTCGCATTCCTTGAACTAATTCCATATAGCTAACCACAGATATTTTAAATGGAATAGCCTTTGTAACTATTCTTTTGGCATTTTCATTGCCACGCATATACCAAATTAAAACATCGGAGTCAATTAGCATAATTTTCTTGCCTTTCTTATTTGCCTAACATATTGGCTCGGTTCGTTCATGTCGTCTCTGTCTTTCCATATACCGAATAGTTCATTGTCTAAATTGTTGTTATTTGCCAAATCAACATTAAAAGGAACAATTTTCGCACATATCTTGCCCTTGTAGCTTACAGCCATTTCTTGCCCTTTGCGAACTTTGCCAAAAATTCTACTGGGTTGAGTTTTAAGTTGTTGCATTGTAATCACCATAAAAATGCTCCTTTTTATAAAGGATAATATAGCAAATCAAAAGAATTGTCAGAACCCAGATACCCCCGATTTTTAGGATTTAGGGGATTTCAGCATTTCATGTTGCATAATCGGGAAAATCCTGTTAAGCAACACATAGCCTTGTGTTAATCGCCCGCCGCCGCCCAGCGGCGGGCATTCCGTGCCTAGT
>LIUG01000095.1 GCA_001462245.1 Candidatus Fibrimonas termitidis | reverse complement strand
TTTTGCCGGGTTGTCAAGGGAATTTCTTTTAAAATAAATCCGAATGAGAACCTGTGCGAGATGCTGTCAATACCAGCCTGCCGTTGTCAATGGCGTAAATCAACAACCAATCGGGTGTAATGTGACATTCTCGAAACCCTATATAATTGCCCTTCAACGGATGGTCGTTATGTTTAGCTTCTAAAGGTTCTTGATTCTGCAATTTTCTAATAATATCCCTCAATAATGACAAATCAGCACCACGCTTTTTCATTCTCTTTCGGTCTTTTCTGTATTTGGTTGTAGTCTCAAGTTCAAGCATCGTCGTCGTCCGTATCAATATCCGCATCCATTTCTTCCACGGTCTTATAACGCTTTGTTTTTATTTTTCCTGCCATAATATCACGAGCCTCTTGCATAGCCGCCAAAGTCTCAGAATTATATTCAGGCTGGTTATCTTCCCTTTGCGGAATACAGGTTGTACGGTACGCTTGTGTCAGGACGTTCATAAAATATCTCCATGAGCTTTATGCCTATGATCTAATATAGATAAATAACAGAGTTTACTTTACTAAATTACCCCAATGGACATTCTAAAAGAACGCTTGCGGGGGTTAAATCTTGGGGGGTGGTTTAGCCAAGTTGATTGCATAGAGGAAAAAGATCCGCAGGGGTTTCCGGGGTTTTATAAACATGCGGAAATGTTTATTTCCGAACAGGACTTGATGCGAATAAAGGGCTGGGATTTTAATCATGTTCGCTTGCCTATTGATTATTTTAATTTTTTCAAAGGCGAAAACCTTGCGCAAGATAAACTCGCTTTTGAACTCTTGGATAAGGCTGTTGAAAAAATTTTAAATATAGGCTTGGCCATCATTTTGGATTTGCACAAATGCCCCGGGCACGATTTTCACCAAGGTACCTTAGGTGGCTTGCAACCGTTTTTCACGGACTGGGAATTCAGAGAAGAGGCTAAAAAGGTTTGGTCCGTGCTTGCGGAACGCTATGGCAGCAAAAACGGGATTTTGCTTGAAATTCTCAATGAGCCTGTTGCCCCCAGCTCAGAAATTTGGAACAATGTAAAAGACGAACTGTTTTGGCATATAAGAAAAGCTGCTCCCAAAGCACCTATTGTTGTTGGCTCAAATCGTTGGAACAATCCTGAAGATTTTAAAGACCTTACCCCACTCGAAGACGATAATGTTTTATACAGTTTTCATTCCTACCAGCCTGTGATTTTCACCCACCAGAAAGCAGCTTGGATACCGGAACCTTATTTTCACCAAGATCGCCCATGGCCCGGCAGCTATGCTCCGCCGCAGAATAGGAATGTCACAATCACCTTGCCGCTTGAAGACGGAGCATGGGATAAAAATCGTTTGCGCAGCACAATGGAAAATGCTTTGGAGTTCAGAGCAAAATACAATGTTCCGGTAGCTTGCAATGAATTTGGGGTTTATGTGCAGGTAGAGAGGCAAAGCCAGTTGAATTGGCTGCGTGATTTTACCTCTCTTTTGCGAGAAGCGGATGTCGGGTTCTCTTATTGGAATTACAAAAATCTGGATTTTGGCATAATCAGCACGGGCGAGAGCCTCCATAAAGATTTGCCGCAATACGGCAATCCCGAACGATTGGATAACGAGTTGGCGGAATTGCTCAGAGAGGCTTGATCTGCGTTTGCAACTCCAAAATTCTCTCCGCTGCCCATGCATCAAAATCTCCGCCAGCAATTTTTTCCCTTGCCTGCTCCATTAAATGCAAATAAAAATGCAAATTGTGAATGCTTGCCAGCTGCAAAGCCAAAAGTTCGCCGGAATGTATTAAATGCCGCAAATATGCTCGGCTAAAATTTTTGCACGTATAACAACTGCAATTTTCATCGGGGGGAATATCCTCCTCTTTATGCCTTGCGGATTTATAATGCAGAACGCCTTTGCTCGTAAACAGCATTCCATTTCTCGCATTCCGGGTTGGCATAACGCAATCAAACATATCTATGCCTCGTGAAATCAACTCAAGCAAATTCCACGGAGTTCCAACACCCATAACATAACGGGGTTTATCCGGCGGCAAATAATCCGTGCAAAGATCCGCTATTCTATACATAACTTCCGCAGGTTCGCCAACGGAAAGCCCGCCTAATGCATAACCATCCGGCTCAATTTCCTTCAGCTCCTCAATTGCCTGCAAGCGAAGTTCCTCATGCATCCCGCCCTGAACAATGCCAAAAAATTTTTGCGGATAGCCATGCAAAGGCGGGTTTTTGCAGAGCCATTCTTTTGCTGTTCTTGTCCAGCGTTTGGTGTAGTTTAGGGATTTTTGCGCTTCTTCTTCTGTGCTCGGGAAAGGAGTGCATTCGTCAAATGCCATTATTATGTCTGCGCCTATTTCACGCTGTGCTTGCATCACGCTTTCGGGTGAAAAAAAATGTTTGCTGCCGTCGAGGTGGCTGCGAAACTCAACTCCGTTCTCCTTTATTTTGCGAAGTTCTTTTAAGCTCCAAACCTGAAAACCTCCGCTATCCGTCAAAACAGGTCCATGCCATCCGCTGAATTTATGTATGCCGCCCATTTTTGAGATTAAAGGGGTGCCGGGACGTAAATGCAAATGATAGGTATTTGCCAAAATTATCTTCGCTCCCATTTCTTGCAAGTCTCGTGGCGGAACCGCTTTTACGCTTGCGGTGGTTCCAACGGGCATGAAAATCGGAGTTGGAATTTCACCATGAGCGGTTTTTAAAAATCCGAGTCGAGCTTTGGATTTTGCCATCTTAAAACCCAAAATCCGTTATTTCTTTTTCTTCTTTCTTTTCAACATCAAAAGCCTTTGCCTGTTGATGAACTCTATTCCCTTCAACGTATATCGCCCTATGAGGACGAACAGGGCAAATAAATTCGCAACCACCGCAGCCCACGCATATATCTGCGTCAATAGAGGGTTCTGTTAAACCGTTTTTATAAGGGATCATTTTTACAGCTTGGGTAGGGCAATGTTCCGAGCAAGCACCGCAACTCGTTCCCTCTGTGTGAACAATGCAAATCTCCGGTTTAAAAACAACACGCCCAACCTGCAACCGATGCTTTTGTTCCATGGTCAACGGAAACAAGGCTCCATTTGGGCAAACTTCTGTGCATATGGTGCAATCGAAATTGCAAAATCCTTTTTCAAAATACATAAGAGGCTGCATCATACCCCCAATGCCGTATTCCATAAATGCCGGTTTCAACACTTTTGAAGGACACTTGGATATGCACAAATGACATGATGTGCATTGTTTTTGCAAGTGTTCCGCACTCACCGCACCGGGCGGGCTAATCACATTTTGACGATTTTCTTTTCCCTGTGCAAAAACTGCCGGAGCGGCTACGGCAATAGTTAACCCGGATAGCAAGAACCGCCTTTTACCTTTATCTACTTCAGGTTTGTCACTTTTGTTCATTGCAAAAGATATTCCTTTTCTGTTGCATTTGCTCACGCAATTAAAACAATTTACGCATCTGCTGTAGTCTATTGTTTTTGCTCCGGCATCAATACATGAGGCTTTGCAGTTTTTTGCGCAAATACCGCAGGATGTGCATTTGCCGCTATCTATTCGGATTTTGAAAATGGAAAATTTATTCATAAATCCCAGAACCGTTCCCACAGGGCAAACAGTATTGCAATATAGTCGCCCTTTTGTCCACGCCAATATGCCAACAGCAGCAAAAGTGACCAAAGCAACGACAAATGAGAAAACGCTTAACATCACCACTTCGGTTCTATAGAAAGCGTAATTGCCAAAATGATTAAATGCAAAAGCCATTATATTGTTTGCCAACATATAAATAGGTTTAAATATATGAACAGCTATTCTGCCATAAGCACTGTATGGATCAAGTATTCCCACAATTACGGTGAAACCCAGATTGAAGAGAATTAGAAAGGCGGCTAAAATAGACCAGCGCAATATGAGATTGTTCTTTCTATAAACAAATTTTTTGCCCTTGAAGCAACGGTTTATTATATCTTGGAAAATTCCCATCGGGCAAATAAGGGAACAATAAACCCGTCCGAATAGCATAGTGCAGATTACAAGTCCAAGCATAACAGCAATATTGCGCGACAGCCAAGCCGGAATAAATTGGATATGCCCCAAGACGTGAAATTCAACGGGCAATATTCCGGCAAAATCCAGAAAATAAAAAGTCAGCAAGCCAAAAACCGGAACCGATACAGCAACTCGTAATTTTTTGAGCATAAGCTTTTACATCTTTATCCGCTTTACATTCAACTTATCAATATCCATAGTTCCGAGTTTTAATGCTTGGCCATTCGCAAGGTGTTTTACATCATCCAAAGGCATTTCACGTATTTGATTGAAAAATTTTGCGGCTGCCGTGTCCACTGCCACCATATCCTGCGACATGAATAGGGCTTTGGAAACAACAGCATCTTCTTTTGACCTTCCGCGCGGGCCGTTTGCTTTGAGAACCCGATAGGCATCAACTATGTTCAGAACCGGTTTTTTTTCAAGCGTGCACACGTCTGCGATGCATTGTTGCAAATCGGAAACGTGGAAAATCCTTCTGTCCCAAATAACTCCCATTAAATTTTTCATGGCAATGCTCATATTTGCACCCCCGTGATGTTTTAATATGGGAACATTAATCCAAACATCGCAATCCAAAATAGCTTTGTGCAATTTCATTTTTTTCAGCTTTTTTCCCTGCGGCAATAAAATCTCGCTATAATAGGATTCTTCATTGGCAGGCAATACTTTTGCCCCTGCAGCTTTTGCCGCCGCTTCAATGCCGCTGCTCGCATAGCATCTTTTCCATTCATCGCAGGTGTTGTCAAAAACCACAACTTCTTTAGCACCTGCCCCAATGCATTGGCGAACAATTTCTGCCACTAGGAGCGGATTGGTGTTTGCGGCAAGATCAGGCGTTTTATCCCAGCCTATATTGGGTTTTATAACCACTTTATGTCCGCTTTTTACAAACCTTTTTATTCCCCCCATTTCTTCAATGGCTTTTTTGAACATGGCATCAGGCTCCCCGCCCATTACGGCCACCAGATCCGGAGCTCCAACCGGAGCATTTGGCGCAGTTTGGGCAAAAACATCCATTCCGCCTTTCATTTTAAGAGTAAAAGCGGCACCCACCACTGCCAAGTTTTTTAAAAAACTCCGTCTGTCCATATTTTCCTCCATGGGGATATGGGTTAAATATAGTAAGTATCGCACCCAATGGTCATGGGTTGCTCAAATCAGCAACTAACCTTGAATTGTTGTCTATTGAGAAAAATATGTTTGATAAGAGAGCTACTGAAAGCTTATTTTCTCTTTGGGCGTGTATCAACTGCTTTATAGTCTGTTTTTCGTAATTGTCCTTGGTTTTGCCATTGCAGATAATCTTCGGTTCGCCAAGCCCGTTTTTCCTAACATAATCTTTGAATATCTCCGGAGTTTTTTCATCGCTCAAAGCAAACGACTCTAAAATTCCAATGGAGATATCGTATGCCACATTATGAGTTATTATCGTATCAGCATCTACGTTTCTGCTGCTATTTTTATCAAAAACTATGAATGGGAATTTATTCATTTTATCATCCATTTTATAAGTGAACGCAACATAAAACAAAGCTGCTATTTTATGCCTGTCCGAAAGTCCTTTGGGGTTAAGCATAACTGATTTTTTGAATTTGTCTCTTTCCGTTATATAACGGCTAATCAATAATTTTTTAGACTCCGCTTCGCTTTCGTAGAGCCTAACCTGCAAGCCTTTTTTCGAACTCAGTGAAATAATCCTGTCTATTTCCGGTTTCGCTATAATATCCCATATTTTTCCGTAATCAAAATCTTTATTCTCCATAAAAAATCCTATTATGGTTATTCCGATTCTGGTCTGCGGCGGGGAGCGAGATTTACCTGCTTTATTGTAATATCATCGTTGTCCAGTTTAAGCAACTCGTCTATTTTATTCTGGTGCCCCTGGTTATAGTCTGCCATATTTCTCGGCATAATATCCAGCACTTCTTCTGCAAGCGTTTTAATCATAGGGATATAAATATAGTAAATAACATTAGTTCGATGGGGGCAATTTATCATATAACCACTTTATCTGATGACAAACCATTGACAAGTGGGAAAAAATAATCTAAATTTGCAATAACCTTTTAACAAAGAGATTGAAATGAAAAATCCTCTCAAAAGCCTCGCTTTAACCTTTTCCGTGCTGGCTTTGCTGGCTGCAAGCACAATGGCTCAAACTCGTACGCTCCTGACTTTGACACTTTTT
>LIUG01000094.1 GCA_001462245.1 Candidatus Fibrimonas termitidis | reverse complement strand
CCGAATTTGGATTCCTTTGAAAAAAAGTGATACATAAGCCTTGTATCAAAAAGCAAGTCCCTTATATCGCGGAATTGGTTGACGGTAAACGTATTAACCAACCGCACTCGATATTCAGGCAGCAAAGTAATATTCAATACAGGCTTTTTAAGAAACTCAAAAGATACATCTATTAAAGAAGTATCCAAATTAAAACGAATAACGGGAATTGGCATTACAAGTAAATTCCCGCCATTGGGCAGCTCAATGCCAAAATCTCCGATACCCAACCCAACACCAAGCGTCAAAGATATGTTTTCATTTCGTATAAATTCATATCCATACGCAGGTCCTGCGATAAAACTTCGCCATCCGCCATAAAAAGGTTTATCCGATTCAGCTACAACAAGACCAAGAAAAAGGTGGCGCTTTATTTTTCTGTCCACCATTATATTGATAATATGAAAAAGGTTAGGATAACCTTCCTGCTCTTCCTGAACGAAATATTGCTTAAATATCCCGGCCACCAAAAAACTGTCTCTTTCTTCAGATAGATCTGGGTTCATATTGCCCATTGTAAACATTACCCCTTCGCCAGGCGAATGAATCCGTTGCTCCTGAAACGACAAGTATTCATAGTTTAATAGGGGAGTGAGCGTCCAATTTTTTCCCGTGTCTTGTGCATAAGCCACTGTACTCAACACAAAGACAAGCAATGCGCACCGCAATATTTTCATAAACTTCTCCTTTCAATCAATCATGAAAATATAACAAATGAAGTTTTAAAATTTGTATCACCTTTAGGGGTGATTTTAGGGTGATTTAGAGGTGAGTGGAAGAAAATCCGCGAAAAAGTGTTGAAAGAGCGGTTAAATTGGAAATGCCCGTAGTCTGGTAAATATGTTTCAAGTGAGTTTTTACGGTATTGACAGAAATATTGAGAGCTGCGGCTAGTTTTTTATAACTGTCATTACCGGCAATTAAAGATTCAATCAATTCTAATTCTCGCTTGCTTAGATTTTGAACATATTGAGTATAATCAATTGTTTCTATATCGTTAGCAACAATCAGCCGCGTATACAGATAAAACAAAAGAAGCAGTATTCCCAATAAAAGAGTTCCAAGCAGCGCCGAGGGCAAAAAAGATATTGACAGTATCTTTAATATATCACCCCACCATAAAAGCACTATTAACGCAAATAAAAGAAACAATGAGCTAAAAAACACGACAACCTTTGGCGGTGGTTTTATTTGACTTCCACGAAGCCAATGCGCAGAAAAAAAACAACAAACGGTTACTATAATGTTGTTAAAGAAAAGCCCAATATAAAAAAGGTATGGAAATTGCGCGGCTGTTTCGTATAAACTTGGCGTGTTAATCAACGGGTGAACTATGACGGCCATAAAACAAACAGCCGGAATTTGAGCTATGCTTATTATACTGTAGACAAACGCGGCGGCGGCAAACATACGCAGTCTGTTAGCGCCCAACAAAACAAAGACAAGGAGAGAAAAAACGTCAAGGATAATAGCGATACTCATGAGTATAGCGGTACTATTTTGCCCGCGTTCAAGATATAAACTCTGCCACAATAAACAGATTGGGCGGCTTAAGATGACCGCCAATAAAAGAGCAAGCGACCGCCATCGGGCCGCAGGGCGGTTCAGTTTATAGAAAAGGGTATAAAAGCCGATTGAGCAAATTAATCCCAAAAAAAAGCTTAAAATAAGAGTTTCCTCCTTTTATAAGTAAATATTCCGGGTTATTTATATCATAGGATGTATATTTTTTCAAGAATAAAGATGAACAGGCGACCTTGTACCTCTTGACAAAAATCACTTTTTCGTGTAAAATTTACTGTAAAGTGCAAAAGGGAGTTTTAATGAGTGAAAATATAGTACCTTATCTGTTAGGGAATCTTGTACCCATACTGCTCACGCTTGTTGTAGTGATAATTTTACTTGTTATTATCGATAAACTATTTGCTCCTTTTAGAAAAGTAAAAGAAAAATGGCGGGAATTTAATGAAAAGAAGCAAATAAAAAAGATAGAAACCCTGGAACAAAAAGTTAAAAACCTGGGAGAAAAATATCAGGAAAATAAAAACATCATAACAAAAATGAATGTCCAATTAACTGAATTATCCAGGATATTTGGGAACATAATCGAATTGGAAACCGAATACACAAAAAACATGAATGACCTGGAACAAAAAAAGCAAAGGTTCATCGAAACAGGAAAAAAACGAAATTTTTTGCTGAATATTATTAAATCAATTCAGAAAATAAAAATCACCAAACAAATCAATAAATTGGAGGAAAAAATAAAATCAAATGAAGAAGATTTAAATTCAGGAAAAGAGACAATAAGAACTAAAATAGTTGAGATGTTGGATTTAATTAATAATCACTAGAAAGGCCCAGGAGTCAACGATGATCGTATGCTGTGGAGAAGCGGTAATAGATATGATGCAAACGGCGGTTCCCGGTTTGGGTGAAGTTTTTTTGCCGCTGCCTGGCGGATGTTCCTATAATACTTCTATTACTATAGGCAGACTTGGCGTACCGGTGGCGTTTCTGGGCCGCCTTTCGACAAACTTTTTTGGAGAAATTCAGGTAAAGCGGTTGCGGGAAAATCATGTGCGGGACGATCTTGTCATCCGCTGTGATCAAAATCCGGTTCTGTCGTTTATCCGGATAGAAAAAGGCAAAGAACCACAGTACGCTTTTTATGACGAGGGAACCGCCGATCGCGCTCTTTTGACAGAGGATCTGCCTCCTTTGCCTCCGGAAACAGCCTGCATCGTTTTTGGTTCTATTTCCATGAACATGGAACCTATCGCTTCCACCATCGAAACGCTTATTCTAAGGGAAGCGCAGCGAAAAAAGGTTATTGCATTTGATCCGAATATCCGCCCTTTTATGATCAAGGATCGCGATGCGTACATGAAAAGGTTCGAGCAATGGATCAGCGTTTGTACTATCGCAAAGATTTCCGCCGAGGATTTTGAATATATCTTTCCCGGTACGGAGCCGGAAGAAGCCCTGCGAAAGATTATCGGGCTTGGAACACGCTTGGCAATCGCTACCCTTGGGCCCAACGGAGCCATAGCAATGCTCCGCCGGAACGAAGGAAACGTAACCAGGATATACGCGCCGGCAGCGTCTGTCAGCGAAATCGCCGACACCGTAGGCGCGGGAGATACCTTCCATGGGGCATTCCTCGCCTGGCTGGAGATGCGGGGAAAGATGTCACCCGGCAGTATTGCCTGTTTGAGCGAAACCGATTTATACGACGCCCTTGTTTTTGCCAACAAAGCCGCTGCCATCGTCTGCACACGTCACGGCGCGGAACCTCCTACTTTGGAAGAAATCGCGAAGGTGAAGAATCCGGAGGTTTCCGCAAAACTGTAGAACTCCCTAAATCACGTTTCCCAAAAATCGTTTCTGTTCGGCGGGTATATCCAGTCCCAGGGTTCCGCCCGGATTCATGATGTTGTCCGGATCAAAGTGTTGCTTGAGCGTTCTGAATATATCGAACTGGTTTTTGCCGATGGAGCCTTCCAGCCACGGGCCGAACATCTTGCCTATCCCGTGGTGATGGCTCATCGATGCGCCGGACTTTTGGATCGCGTCGAGTATCCCTGCGTGAAACGCGCGAAACTCCTCCGGGTCGGTCATCTGCACGATAAAGATAAAGTACAGATTCGCGCCCTGTGGGTAAACGTGGGACATGTGCGTCATGCAGATTGTTTTTGGCCGTGATTTGCAATACGCGCGGACATCCCTGTGCACCTGGCTCATGTTGCTCCAGTTGACACTGCACTCCATGGTGTCGGTGATAACTCCAAA
>LIUG01000093.1:1132-24697 GCA_001462245.1 Candidatus Fibrimonas termitidis | reverse complement strand
AATCAGCGTTTACTATATTTATTTCAAATGTCGCTTTTGACTCAGAATATGCCTTTTGCAGAATCCTGCCACACAGGTTCCGAGGCGTGTATAAATAATCTTCGCATTCTGACCCCCCCCCCCCTTAAAGGCCTTTATAGAAATGCCCATAAACGCATAAAAGAGCCTGTTCTAGGCGTTATTTTCGCTTTGGAGGGGAAAAAGAGGGGTGCAGCCGAAAATGCCCGTAAAGGGGCTTATATGTTCTTTTTTCACCCTCAACCAAGGAGTTCATTATGATCAAACAAATATTCCCCCGTAGCCTATTTTGGATGAGTAAACACTCATTTTTGATAGCCGTATTGATGGCTATTTTATCTACCGCGGCTTTTGCCGATAAGATTATAGCCGATTTCACATATGGTCTAAGTACAGCGTTTACCACTGCTTCATATGGATATGCGTATGGTGATGCTACATACTCTGACAATATGGTTACAGGTCATCTTTCTTTTGACTATACACTGCCTTCTAATGTAGGTGATGGCGATGCTGTAATATATCCGATTAGTATTCGAGGCAGTGGAGCAGAGATAAAATCAACTCCGGATTTCCCCATTACAGACTGCGTTGGCGGCTTTTCGTATAAATATAGAGGTGCGGCTCACATTATGATTACTGAATTAACTACTGTTGTTGATTATGATGTTTTTAAAACAGAGACTCAGCCAGCGGTAGATATTTGGACAACTGTTACAGTACCTCCATCGTCTTTTGAGCAAGCTGGTTGGGGTGATTCCAAGACTTGGAGTTTAAACGATATAACTATTTTAAAATGGGCTATTAACAATAAAGTTGACAATGTCGCGCTATCAGGTACTTTAAACATTGATGACATCATTTGCCTAACAGACGGTGGCTCTAGCAGTTCTGGTGGTGATAATAGCAGTTCCAGCGGTGGCTCCGGCGATGATATAACTGGTTATAAGGTATTTGCATACGATGGCAAGACTGCTGAAAACGTAGCAACCGCTTGGGGGGGTTACATTAATGGTTATATATTCCCTGAAACAGGAACACCTCCCGTTATTGGCAATCCTAATGATGATTACGGAATATTGGTATTTGATGAAGGAGTAGCAAAACTCAAAGGTGTTGTCTTTGACCCTAATAATGGAACCGCTCCTCTCTATCAAGGAGTGTTTTTAGGCATAGGAACCGATGCTACGGAACAAAAGAATATTTCTGATTGCACAGAAGGTTTATCCTATTGGTATAAAGGCGATGCGCATTGGCTTTTAATGGAATTCAATAGTAATAATGTTTGCGGTCCCGCTAGCGATGGTTCCAACAAATGGGGTAAAAGGGTAACTCCTGCAAGCTCCTCTTGGAAAAAAGAAACCATAAGTTTAACTACTCTGCCGCTGGCGAATACTTGGAATGGAGCAGCATGCACAAGCACTAATGCCGGAACGGTTGATTTAAGCGAAGTAAGTCAAATATCTTGGGGTTTTGACGATAAACAGAGCGGTTCCAATCTTATGATAGCCGATGTTGTTTGCTTAACTTCCAGTGGCGAGCCGGTCGCAACTACCGAACCGGATGCAAGTATAACCATAAACACCGGTGCCATTGGCGACCCTACTCCCGTGCTCAACACGCCTTCCATCGCAGGTTTAACCATTGTTCCTCAAGCCCGCAGCCTGCAGATAACCTCTGCCAAAGGCGCAACAGTATCTCTCTTTAATGCACGTGGTGAAAGTGTATTAACCAAGAGAGTCGCTGCCGGTTCAAGCATAGTAAGCTTGGAAAAGCAGAAACAAGGCCTCTACTACGCCGTTGTTCAATCCGGTGCAGCAAAGCAGGTTGTGAAAGTAGTTGTTAGATAAAAAAAGATGATGCCAAAGCCGCTCTGAATTTGTTAATTCGGTCGGCGTTTGGCTTTCTGTATGGATATGTATAGTTACTGAGTATCACAAGACATAGCTTGTCTTTGGGTCTGCAAACAAAACTTGTTCCGGTGAAGCCCGTTTTTCCAAAAATAGCTTCACCTTTTTTTATCTCTCCCATAAATTTAGGATTATTCAACTCAAAACCAAGCGCAGTACATTCGTTTGGCAAATAACTCAAAGCATTTGCTGTCAATTTCTCCACCAAAAAATCTGATTTCAAAATATGCTCCAAAAAATTTAAAATATCAGGAACACTGCTAAAAATCCCCGCAGAGCCAACAGCCCCAAATTCTCGCTCCAGCTTCCATGCGCTTTCATCATGCGTCTCGCCCCTCAATTCCCTGCCTCGCCAAGGGCAAATCTCCGTGGGAATTATCCGCTCCGCTGCTGCCCATTCAAGAGGATGCCAACCGGTGCTCTGCATATTAAGAGGTTCAAAAACTTTTTCCTTTGCCAGTTCGCTTAAAGGCATTTTGTAAATGCTCTCCAAAACCTTGCCCAGCAAAATGCTGTTCGCATTTCCGTAGCAAAATAATTGACCGGGCAAAATTTCAAATTTATGCGAACATATTCGCTGCCAAATTTCCTGCGGAGGCAAATCCTTCAAGGAACTCATTGGGAAACGATAATCCAAAGAATGCGTTAACAAGTGAAAAACTTTAGCCTCATTATTGTGATATTTGGCAAAGTCCGGCAAAATTTCCGCAACAGGGGTTTCTGCGCTCAAAAGCCCGCTTTCAATAGCTCTTAATGCGAGATAACCGGTTGGCATCGATTTTGTCAAAGAAGCACAGTCAAAAATGCTGTCCTTTTCGCAGTTATGCGGAGTGATTTCCCTTTCGCCGTTCCGTGATACGCCTATGCAACAGGAGGTGAATAAATCGCTGCCGTCATAGCAAATTTGCCCATGCACGTTTCGCATTCTGCCCTTGTGTAAAGGTTGTTGCCCAAAGTAATTTCAAAATCAAAAGATAGAGAATCGTCTATTTTCATTTGTTCAATTTTTTCCGCTCCCTCTTCGCCCCTGAAGATTGTTATGCTCAAAAATTTGCCAAAATCCTCCGTGCTTCTTGCGTGCAGGCTGCCTTTTTCAATCCATAAAGCGGGGCCGTCTGTAATGTATAGGTTTTCCGGGAGTTCGCTGAATGGGATCTTGCCGGTATCCGGGATTACTGTTCTCACTTGCCCGAATATGTGCTCGTTGTTGTGCTTTAGGCTCCAAAGAGGCTGCTTAACGGCTGTGTAGCTGTTCAAATCACCGTGAGCATCGTTCCCGCCGAGCGGCAGAAGTTTATGCCCCGCAAGCAGGCATTTAATCCAAAGCTCACGACCCTCGTAAAAATCCTTTCCTCTGAACCCGTTCCAAAACTCAATACCGCTTATTTTGTTTTCCGTTAAATCCTTATAACTCCAATGCCCCCTCTTCAAGAGCAGCTTTTCCGCAAAGAGCATTTGCAGCTTTGGGTGCGCTGCAAAACAGAAAACTCCGCTTTTTTCAATGGCCTTTTGAATGGGCAAATCCGGGTCCGTATTCCACCATCGGCGGCCTCCATCCCCATGCCCCTCTACATAATTCTCATTTCCAAATGCCAGCAAATGCACATTTTCATTTTTTGAATTTCCGCAAGAAATTTCTTCGCCGGCAACCACGCCATCCAAACCGGCAATTTCGTTTTTCATCTTTTGGAATTTTTTTTCGCTGATTAAATCATAAGAATGGTCTGTAATACAAATAAAATCCAGCCCAACGGATTTCGCTGTTTTTTGCAAAACTGCAGGTGCCGCTCCGAACTCCACAGAGTCCAAAGTATAGCTTGAATGGCAGTGTGTTTCGCCTGCTAGCCAGCCTTTGGGCTTGGGAAGGGGTTCTTTCAGGAAATTTATTATCAATGGTTCGGGCGGCAAAAAAGGGTAGTTCCATCTTTCGCAGATTTTGCTCTTTTTGTTTATCTCGTATTTGATAAAAATTTTCAGCATCCATATGCCGGTGCAGTTTTCAGGTTTTTCAAAATCCAGTTCCTCAAAATGAAATGATTTATCGAATTGTTTTTCAATGGGCAATTTGAAGGAAATGCTTTGCCCCTTTGCGTTTTTCCATTCGCCGTAAACCTCGTTTATATAAACCGGAAATCGGTTTGCTTTTCTGGTTATTAGCCAAGTGGGGCAGGGGAGTCCCGGGCAAATTTGAAAAGGCGCATCTATTAAGATTACAGGCTCTTTGCGATAAAGCCTTGAAACCGGAAATTTAAAATGCGTTTCAGCGTAATTCAGCATTGTACAATTCCACCTGCTTTTTAATGATAGCACTCCATTCAAAATGCTGTTTTATATGCTCGTTTGCGCCAAGAACAAGGGATTTTTGCAAAGCCTCGTTCTCCGAGAGTTCTTTTATCGCTGCTGCCAAGGCCTCCGGATTTTTTTCCGGGACAAGTAGACCTGTTTTCCTATCTATAACAATATCGGGAATTCCACCGACATCGCTTGCTATTACCGGAAGCCCGTATTCCGCCGCTTCTATCAAAACCACGCCAAGGCCCTCGGTATCGCCTTTGGAATCGACAATAGCGGGCAAAACAAAACAATTTGCATTCTTATATTCATTTGCGAGTTCTTCCTTAGGCAATTTGCCCAAAAATAAAACCTGTTTGGGAGCTTGTTCTTTCAATTTTTCCGTTAAGTCTCCGGTGCCGGCTATGCGAACCTGGAATTTATCGCTATCCAACACTCTTGCCGCTTTAATCAGGTATTCAAGCCCCTTTCTCTCAATATGCCTGCCGACAAATAAAATGCGATACACCTTGCCCTTTGGGCCTCCCTCTATTGCGGAAGGGTTAAAAAACGTGGTTCCATAAGGCAGAATTTCAATTTTGCGAGGGTAAATTTCCTCAACTGTTTTTGCCGTAAAACCGCTGATTGCAATAACCTGATTTGCGTGTTTTATGAAAAATCTCAGAAATGGCTTAATCCACTTTTTTTTGCGCATCAACAGGAGTTCCGCTCCGTAAAAATTCAGAATTATAGGGGCTTTGTAAAATATTTTCGCAAAAAAAGCCATAAATCCGTGCGGAAAAGGCCAATGAACGTGTATTATCTGCGGTTTGAATTTCAGGCAAATTTTCAGCGTCAAAAGCGAACCGATTATTATGTAAGGAATAGCCAAAAGCTGCAGCAGAGGATTTTTTGCCATTTTAGACGGTGCGCCTTCATCGTGCGTTAAAAATTCCAGCTTTGCCGGAGCATATCTGAACCTATGCACCTTAACTCCGTCTATCTCATGGCTTTTAAGCCCTCTGTGCGATGGAGCAACAACGGCAATTTCACACCCGGCATTTTTCAAAAACGAAATAGAAGTACGCAACCAGGGAACCTCCTGGTCAGCATCAAAACGAGGATAGACGGAAGATAGCAGTAAAATTTTCATATTTGTCAACTAGCTGCAAAAAACTCCTTAGGCGGATATTCTGCGTAAACCACTCCAGCCCATTTTCGTATGTCAAAAAAAGTTCTGGCCTCTACCTCCATGCAAAATCTATTCCACGCCGGATTGCTTTCCTTAGTGTTTAAGGTAGAATCTACAAATAAAAATGCTATCCCCTCATCATTCTTTAAAAAACCGCACAAATCGCTGTGCCGTTTTTCCATTGAAAGCATATCAAAAAATGCTTCCCAAAAAATTGAACGGTCTGTGCTGGTATGCAATTCCTTTTGGATAATATTAAAATTTATTTCCACGTAAAAAAATTGAGATTCTTCAATAACGGAACGAACCAATTCATCATGTATGCGCTTTGTGAAATACTCCCAAGCGTATATGAAAACCTTGTTTTTATGTTTTCGTAAAAATAAACTTAATTCTTCGGGCAACATTGTGTAAATATAATTAAATTTTTTTGATTTTGTTTGATAAAAAAATCTTTTTTTTCGCCTTTTCGCAAACCTTCGGGACGGGGCAGTAATCCAAAGTTGAAATTCATGGGCTGAAAATCCTCATTTGGGGCGGTTATGGCCTCTACAAGCGCTCTTATGCACGTCCCATGCGGCAGAAGGTCGGTTTTGTTTTGCAAGGAATTCGCCATGTTCCATGCGGCATACCAACCTGTAGCTATGGCTTCTGTGTAGCCTTCGGCTCCGGTTATTTGGCCGGCGAAGTATAGGGGAGTGGTTAGTGGTTGGTGACTAGTGGTCAGTCTTAGCGAGTTGTCCAATAGTTTGGGGCTTTCTATGAAGGTGTTGCGGTGCATGGAGCCTAGGCGGGCGAATTCGGCGTTTTTTAGGGCGGGAACCAGCCGGAAGATCTCCTTTTGAGTGTTCCATTTGAGCCTCGTTTGGAAGCCCACCATATTGTAGAGCGTTTTCTGTGCGTTCTCTGCGCGGAGCTGTATAATTGCGTAGTGTTTGCCAAGCCCAACCGGGCGCATTGGGCCAAAGCGCAGGGTATCCGTTCCGCGGCGGGCCATTTCTTCAATTGGCAAGCAGCCTTCGAACAGTTCTTTTTTTTCAAAAGGTTTTTCCTCTACGCTGTCCGCTTCTTGCAATCTTTTTACGAATTCCAAGTAGGTTTCCTTGTCCAGAGGGCAGTTTATAAAATCAGCGGTTTCGCCCTTTTCGTGGCGGTTCATGGCAAATGCTTGGGAATAATCTATGGAATCGCTGTCTATTACCGGGGCTATGGCATCATAAAAACGCAAAAATTCGCCTCCCGTCAATTCCTTTATTTTTTCAGTCAAAGCAGCGCTGCAAAGCGGCCCGGCAGCCACCAACGTAGGCTCCTTTGAAGCAAGCGAAACACATTCTTCGCAGTGCAAAGTTATTTTGCCGCTACTCGCTATTAAACGCTCCACTTCTTTGCTAAAAAGCTCTCTATCAACGCTAAGAGATTCTCCTGCGGGGACTCTCGCTTTTTCAGCGGCTTGCAAAAGAAAGCTGCCGAGTGTTTTAAGTTCGTTTTTCAATAGCCCATGCGCACTCGTAAGCTGTGTTCCTTTAAAACTATTGCTGCAAACCAATTCCGCCAAATTGCCGGTTTTATGAGCCGGAGTTTTTCCCGCCCCTTTGCGCATTTCATATAAATCTATTTCAAAACCTCTGCAAGCCAATTGCAGAGCCGCCTCGCAACCAGCCAAGCCACCACCGATAATTTTTATTCGCAATTCTAATGTATTCCGAGTTGCGGAATTTCCTGCATGGAGTCTTCCCAGAATTTCGCCAGGCAATTATGTAAAAATTCCTTTGAAAAATGCAATCCGTCGCAGTCCGCGCCACGGACAATTATGTCTTCTATAAACCGTTCGGATACCATTCCGGTTCTATACGAGCGAAGCAACAGGCGGTAAGCATCGGAGTCAAAGGCATTTCTTTCGCTTTCGTCAAGATATGGCATTGCGTAGCTTGGGTGCGGCGGCCAGTTTTCTATTAACCAGTTTAGAACCCTGTCCGATTTCTTTTTGTCTAGGAAGTTCAGTTCATCCTTTAGATTTTTCCACGGAACCGAGCCTATGGGGCTAGGTCTTTTTTTCATAGATTCACTCTCTATAAAACTCATGGCTACATTGTAGGCATTTTTCAACGGTATAAGTGCTCTGTTGTCCATTTTTCGAATATAGAAAATGCTGATTAACTATATTACCTCCATGATAAAACATCTGGTTCTTTGGAAAATGAAGCCTATGGCGGATAACCGCACGGGGAGGGAAAATGCGGAAGTTTTGGCGCAGAGATTGAATGCTTTGAAGAGCATAATTCCAAATGTTGTTTCATTAGAAGCCGGCGTTAACTTCAATGGTACTGCGGCAGCTTATGATGTAGGCTTGTACACGGCTTTCAAAACAAAAGATGATTTGGAAGCTTATCAAAATCATCCGGCTCATGTTCAGGTAGCTGAGTGGGTAAAGAGCGGCATTACAGAGAGCAGGGTAGTAACGGATTTTGAAATTTAGAGGTTTTTATGACTCCGGAAATAGAAGCTTTTAGGCAAAAATTGGACTTAATAGAAGACAAACTGATTTCACTTTTAAATGAGCGCACTCAATACGTGCTTGAAATAGGGAAAATAAAGCGCAAAGAGGGTTTGCCGATAACGGATGCCAAAAGAGAAGAGACAATTTTAAATAGGGTAGCGCAAAAAAACCCGGGGCCTGCAAGCGATGAATTTGTCAGAGAGATTTTCAAAAAGATAATAGAAGAGTCCATTAAAATGGAGAGCGGTTGAAATTAAAACGCATCACATTGGTCGGCTTTGGCTTGCTTGCGGGGTCGGTTGCGCTTGCGCTTAGGCAGGCCGGATTGCAAATTGCGGTTCGCGCTGTAAGCTCAAAAGGAACATTGCAAAAGGCTAAAAAACTTTCAATGGCAGATGAATTTTTTGAATACGATGATGTTCGAAATTGGTTGCCGGGTTCCGGCTTGATTTTATTGTGCAGCCCCATAAAACATATTTTAACAACTATTGATGTTTTGAAAAGAAATGCGGATTTGCTCAAGGGCGAGGTTATAGTAAGCGACATAGGAAGCACAAAAGAACAGATTTGCAATATGGGTTTTGCCTTGCCTGCGCCTTTTGTTTTTGTGGGTGGGCATCCGATGGCCGGTTCCGAAAAAAACGGCATTGAGCATAGCGATCCCTCCATATTTGAAAATGCCTATTGGCTCTATTGCATGCCTCAAAATTTGACAAAATTGCCGGAAATTTTAAATGAGCTTTTGATTTTTTTGGGGAGCCGCCCTATGCAGGTTCCGCCGGATGAACACGATTTCGCAATGGCTTGGCTCAGCCATGCTCCGCAGCTTCTCAGCACCTCAATAGCGGCGGGCATTTCGCAAAGCATAGTTAATAATCATTTGCATCTGGCCGGGAGAGGTTTTAGAGATATGACCCGCATTGCCGGTTCGCCTTGGGGAATGTGGAAGGATATTTTGGAAACCAATAAGGAAAATATTACGAAAGCGCTTGGGACTTATGCGGAAACAGCGTTGGAGATAAAAGAAGAACTTGCCGATGAACGATTAGACGAACTTGAAGATAATTTTTTGCTGGGAAACCAAACTCGGCACCATTTGGAAACCGGAAAAAATTATGCTTATCCGCTTTACGAAGTTGTGGCACATATACCGGATGAGCCGGGGTCAATACTGAAAACTTTAGGCCCTCTTGCGGAAAAAAACATAAATATCAGGGACATCGAACTTATGAAGGTAAGGGAGGGCATTGGCGGAACATTGCTTCTGTCGTTCAGAGCGGAAAGCGATGCCGATAAAGCCATTGAAATTTTGGAAAGCAACGGAATACATGCGAGGAAAAGAACATAATGCCTTTTGCAGCCAAAGCTATAAGCGCAGTATCAAATGTCTTGGTGGGCAAAATGCCGGCCGCAACGGTAGGGGATTTAATTGTCAAAGGATCGGGTTCCGTATTTATAAATAAAAAACCGGCAGCTCGGGTTGGAGATCCAACCGCTAATGGTGAAGTTGTCACGAGTGGTTTCTCTAACGTTCTGATTGGAGATTAAAAGATGAGCATTAACGGCATAAAAGGCGAATTTCAACTTTACACGGAAAAGGAAGCTTTTTTCAATTGCGCATTTTTAGCGGCCTTGGCAAACGGCAATTCCATTATACACGGGGTTAAGGCAACACCACAGTTCGCTGGTTTCGCAGATTATCTGAGGGGACTTGGAGCAACCGTTCATGCAAACGAAGAGCAATGGGAAATTGTAGGTGTAAATTTCAAATGCGAAAAAGGTTTAAATTTAGACTGGTTAGGAGATGATTTCCCGCATCAAAAGAGAAACAGAAAAATAATAGAGAGCCTGCTCAGCGGAACTCCTTTTCATTGCGAAGAGAATATTGCGGTAAAGAATTCCCTTATAAGAGAATTGGCAACGTTCGGCGCAGAGTTGAAATGGAAACAGGATGGCCCTGATGAAAATGACCCTCTTGCAAAGCGTATGTCCAGAATGCAGGGAATAAAAAACGAGAGAAAATGGTTGTGCGATATTGCGCCAGTTCCATCTCTCTTTGCACGGGACAGATACATAGCGGGCGATGTAACGCAAGCGGCTTTTTTGGCTTTGCTCGCTTCATTAATTCAGGATTCGGATATAACCGTGAAAGCTGTTAGCTTGGATGCAAGCCGCGCGGGCATTTTCGGAGCGTTTAGAAGATTGGGCGCAGATATTGAAATTATCGCTCGGCATGAGAGGGGAAACGATATTTGGGGCGATTTAAGGATTAAAAGCGCAAAATGGCTTGTAGGCAAGCGTCTTGGCGCAGAGGTTTTATCCACCTGCATTGACGAAATTCCCTTGCTTGCAGTATTGGCCTGCTTTGCTGAGGGTGAAACTATTTTGAAATTGCCGCTATGGGCTATGGACTTTTGCAAGCCTGTTTTATCAACCCTTTACGAGAATCTAAAAGCAGCCGGCATAGAAGCGGGTCTTTACGAAGATGGCTTAATTCTCAGAGGCAAAGCCGAAATTGAAGGCGATGGCTTTGACTGCAAAAATATCCCTATCTTGGGCCTGGCATTATATGTTTTGAACAAAAAAGCAAAAAGCGAAAAAGAAGTAATTGGAATTGAATGCACGGAAGAAGCATATCCGGGGTTTAGACAATGAATATCGGCATAGTACTGCGCAAAGAGCAAAATCCCAAATTGTTGGAAGCGCTTAAAGCTATAGAGCTTTGGAGCAAAAACCGCAGCGATAAAATAATTTACGCTCCGGAACGCTTGAAAAAATGCGATGTCTTGGTTGCCATAGGCGGAGACGGCACGGTGCTTTCTGCGGCGCACATAGCTTGTGGAGAGCAAATCCCGATAGTAGGCATAAATGCCGGGCGCACGGGCTTTTTGGCGGAATACAAACTGGAAGAAATTCCCATTGTTTTGGATGCCCTTTCAAACGGAACTTTCAAAACCCAAGACCGATTGATGCTGGACTGCAGCGTTTATTTAAAGAATAAAAAAATTTTAAGCCGCACCGTTTTGAACGAAATATTTATACACGCTCACGCTCCGGAAAAAATGATAAATCTTGAGGTTAAAATCAATGATAAATTTTTAACGGAATACTGGGCAGATAGTTTAATGCTTGCCACACCCACAGGCTCCACCGCTTACAACCTTGCAGCGGGAGGTCCCATAATATACCCTTCAGCAGAGGCTTTTGTTTTGAATCCCGTTAACCCAAGGAGCCTCTCGGTGAGGCCCATTGTTATTCCGGCTTCTTCGGTCTGCAAAATAAAATGCGTTCCGGGGAGCACAGCGGAAATGGTTTTTGACGGGCATTTCACCGAACAGCTAAACGAAAAAGCCCAACTCAGAATTTGCCGCAGCCGCTGGGTGACCCGCTTTGCCCACACCGGAGACTCCGGCTTTGTTCCGGCTTTAAGAGAAAAATTGGGCTGGACGGGGAAGATGAAAGTTTAGTGAAAATTTAGTGGGTCCAGCAGGACTTGAACCTGCGACCAGCGGATTATGAGTCCGCTGCTCTAACCAACTGAGCTATAGACCCTGGGAACTCAAAAGTAGTAAATAATTCTTGGCTGTATCGTCCCAAGATACTTTGATCGATTTCGCATTGCTAACGAGCTTGGCCCACAGGCTCTTTTTTTCGCGATAAATGGATTCGGCAATGCGCACCTGCTCCAAAATCATATCCGGAGAAGCCCCTTCCGAAATAAAGGCATTGGCAATAGAATCGTTTTCTTCCTGGCCCGGTATATATGATTTTGAGTATATAAAGGGTCTTTCCGAACGTTGGTTGGAAATGAGGATTGTGCCGGTGGCGAGGGCTTTTAAAAAAATCGATAAAGACGGTTCGCTCGATTCTATTGAAAAAACCATATCAGCGGCAACGAGCCTCCGGCACAGGCTCTCATCGCTTTCATCCAGCGGAAGGAGTGCTATTTTATGCGGGTGCTTTTCCCGTATGGTTGCAAAATAAGGATAGTTGCTATTGCTCTCCGATATGCCTATTGCCAGTTGCAAATCCATGTTCAGCAGATTGGCCAAGATGGTGGATATAACCTGGGCCGTGCTGCCCGAATACGAGTCTAAATGCGAATACATAAGCAAACTGGAATCCGATGCAAGACCAAGCTCTGCCCTTAACTCATTTTTTTTTTGCTTTTTAAAGGCCGGCGCCTCTTCTTTCGGAAGGCTCCAGCTTGCGTAGTCTATGCCGCTTTGAATGCCGATGAGCTTCTCCTTGTGGCTCTCCAGAAAGCCTCGCATTCCACCCTGCAAATCCGAAGAAAGCAGGTAGAATAGGTAGCTCGGAGATGTAAACACCACTTTATCCGAATAAAGCATCGCAGCTTTCAGCATGCTTACTTTACCCCAAAACTCGTAGCCGTCAATATGAAAACCCTCCGGTGGCAACCCGACTAAGGGTATATTGTCCGGGCTAAAATGATAGTCATAGCGTATGTTATGCGTGGTTAGCAAAATCGGGACGCCGGCAAAATAGTCTTTATAAACGGTTTTTGCAAGAGCACCGGCTATGCCGCCCCATTCGTGAACATGGATAGCATCGGGTTTAAAATCCATTTCCATGCAGCAGTTAAGAGCCGCAGAGGCCAGAAAGGAAAATCGCAGGTGATTATCGGAATAGGATTTTTCGCCGGGGTTGCCGTATATGCCGGCTCTGCCGAAATAATCGTCATATTGTATGAATAGGTCATCCCCCTGATTTGCGCCTCTCAATGCGGAATATTCCCTATTTCCCAGCTTTTCAATAAAATTTCGCCCTATTTTACAGTTGCTTTCACCTTTAACTTTGGAAAAATACGGGGAAAAGCCCAAAACTTTGGCCCCCCACCTGCGGTAGGCTAATACGATATTCCCAACAGCTTTGGTAAGGGGGCTGTCGCTTTCGGAATAGCTTTCTGAACAAATTACAAGGATTTTCATGAAAAAGACTCTCTTACCATAAAAATATTTTATTTTACAAAAAAAAGAACTATTTTTATTATAAATAGTATTCCAACTTCAACTATGAGGTGTTTTTATGTTCAAAAAAAGAGTCATTCTTTTAATTTCTGCGGCCCTAGTTCTGGGTTTTGCCGGTTGCAAAGGCAAAAATGAGCGTGCCGGCGATTCTTACTACAAAGAGGGGAAATTCAGGAACGCTGTCAATTCCTACACAGCGGCCATGCAAAAGGGCAAAATTTCCGATGGATTTTATGACAGTTTCGTGATCGCTTATGCCAGTGCGGCAAAACAAACCGCCCAAAAGAACGCAAGCGATGATATAATTCGCTCCTATGTAGAGCAAATTCACAAACACTTGCCCAATGCGAAGAAAGCCACCACCCTAGACTCTGTGGCACTGGCTCTGTCCGAAGTCGGGCTTGCCCAGGTTAAGGGCGAGTTTGAATACGAATATACTCTGCAAGGCTTCCGCAATTTGGATAGCGCAGTGAGCATTGCCAAGCGGGGCACAAATTCAAATGCTCCCAATGCGGCTCGCCAAGAAGCGGAGAAAATTATTGTTAAGCAGGCCGTCGAAAATGCTGATGGCGCAGAGAACGAAATTTCTGCCGAATATACTCTCTTAGAAGCAGAGGTGGTGGCTCCTAATAATCCCGATTTGAAAAAAGCCCTTGATGCTATTCGTGTTAAAAACCGCGGCACTTGGTTGATTTTTGCAGAAGATATAATAGGCCGGAGAGCGAGCCGCATGGTTGATAAATACGGCTATGTGTTGGCTGTGCCTATTTTGAATATAAGCTCAACCGGTACCACAGGCGAAATTTCCGTTTGGAATGCTACCGGTAACAACGTTTCTTTTGCTCCGAGCAATCTCAAACTGGTTTCAAAAGCCGGCAATTCGGTTTCTGCTAAGTATTTAGGCGGCGGGTGGTGTTCCGTTGACAAAGTTGTGAATGGATTATTCAAGGCAACGAACGTTCCGTTCAAAGGCTCCGAGGGCGAACTGCGCACGGAAAAAACTTGCAATGCAAAGTTTTCTTTTTCGCATCAAAAAGATTTTGTACCCGATTATGTGGAATATAAAGACAGCAATAATAATATAGGGCGCAAATACTTTGGCCAAAGGTAGAAATGCAATATAAAATCTTAATTGTTGAAGATGAAGAGTTCATAAGAACCGGCTTGCAAGAGTGCCTGGAAATGGAAGATTACCTGGTTGTTGTTGCCGGCGATGGCGAAGAAGCTTTGCAGAAAGCGGATGACTTTATGCCTAATCTTGTTCTTTTGGACGTTATGATGCCCAAAAAAAATGGCTTTGATGTTTGCCGTATTTTACGGAAAAAATATCCGGGCTTGGTCATAATAATGTTAACGGCAAAAGGCGAAGAAGCTTCGAAGGTTACCGGTTTGAACATAGGCGCAGACGATTACATAACCAAACCGTTTTCAACTTTGGAATTGCTGGCGAGGGTCAATGCTTTTTTCAGAAAGCTTAATGTGCAAGCGAATGCTTCGGCTTTTACCGGCGAAATTGCTGATTTTCGCGGCATTAAGCTGGATTTTAAAAAATACGAAGCGAGCAAAAACGGGCAGCCTCTGGATTTGAATGCAAGAGAATTTCAAATTCTTCATCTGTTTTGCAAGCGGTGCGGCGAGGTTATATCCAGGGAAGATCTTATACAGTTAATAGATTCCAGTTCCACTTCCAGAACTATAGATAACTATATAGTGAAGCTCAGGCAAAAAATAGAAGATGACCCGGAGAACCCAAGGCTTATCTTATCCATAAGAGGAATGGGGTATAAGCTGGATGCTTAGTGAAGTTGAGAGTGGAGAGTGGAGAGTGGAGAATTGTGCTAACAAGGGAGCTCGAATTGGAAACTCTCAACTCTCAACTCTCAACTCTCAACTATTAATTTTAATTATAATCCTTTTCCAAACAACTCTTCTCGCTTCTCCTGCTAATGATAAAATTCAGGAGGCAGCTTATATTTTAAACGTAGATGCCGATACTGCCGGGGCGGAAAAATTATTTTATTCGGCTTTGGGTTTGCCAAGTGCTTCGGTGCGTGAAAAGCTGAAAGCGCATTTATATTTAGCAAAAATTGCAGAGGCAAATGGCGATACTTTTAAAGCTATAGAGCATTACGGTTTTTTGAAAAACAATTCGCAAAGCGTTTCGCTTGCATATATGGCGGCAAATAAGGAAGAACTTTTAGGGACACCCCCTCAAAAAATAAAAATAGCAAGCGAAAAAAAAAATCTTGAACACAGAAAAACAGTGGATTCTGTTTTCCAAAAAGAAGATCGTTTTTCAAATTGCGAAATGGAAGGAGAATTATACCTTGCGCAGCACATAGTGTATAAATGCCCGGATAATTCCCTGCATTTAATCTCCAAAAAGAACGGAACCGAAACATGGAGCATTCCTTTTACGGACAGACCGGCAAAGGTATTTTTGATTCTAGACGGGATATTTCTTTATTGCGAGAATTCGCTTTATTTTTACAGCCTAAGCAATGGATTGGAGCCTCCTGTTTGGCGAATATCAACCCTTGAGGTGCAGGATATAGAAGATATAGGAGATAAAATTTATGTTTTGGACATAAGCGGGAACATTAAATTGTTGAATAAAAATTCCGGAGAACTTATTTCCGTGATAAAAAGCGATGGCGAAAATTTTTTCAAACCGGGCATTGGGCTAATAGGCACATACCAAAAAAACGGCGGCATATCGGTATTTGATACGCTTTTGAATAATCTGTGGGATTATCAAATAGATGGAAAAATCGATACCGCAATAGCAAAATCCGATTCCGTGATTTTTTATTTGCAAAATGAAAATTCCGAAATTTTATACACCAAGCATTATAAAAAATTTGCGGTTCCGTTTAATTGGAGCAAGGAGTCTATGCTTGAGTTTGAAAGCGGAAATGCGCTTGCATGGTACAATATTGCAACACAGGAAAATAGCGATAGCGCATGGAAGCGAGCCGTTATTTACGGAGCGAGAAAGAACGAGCTTTCCTCGCTTATTTTTGCCGAGTATGCGAAAAGAATCGGCGCAAAATGGGTTAAATATTTGCCTGTTTCTTCCACAATACTCTATCCCAAAATATTCAGCGATGCAAACTGGCTTTTTATTTATGATTACGGTTCTCAAAGCTTGTTGAAATTTTCTTTGGAAACTGGCAACACCGGCGATGAAATAGCACTTCCCAAAGATAAAAAATATACATTGGCAAATGATTATCCTCCTTGGCTTGTTTTAAATTCGGGTTATTGGCTATCGCAATTTTCGCTTAGGGAGCAAAGCAACGTTTCGTTTGAAATGCCGGGAGTGCCTTTTTCTTTTTTGCGCAACAAAGATTCCGTTTATGTTGGGCTTTGGAATGGTTTTGTATTAAAATATTTTACGCCGGGGATGCGCTTGGAGTGGTCTCGCAAGGTAAGTTCTGCGCCGGTGTTTTTATCACGTGGCGAAATGGGTGTATATTCGCTTTCGCAGGGGAAAATATCCTTGCTTTCCCCTAAAATATGGGTGGACAAGGAATTTGATTTGGGGTTAGATGGGGCAGTCAATGAGTTTAAATCCAAAAACGGTTTGTTTGCGGTGGTTTCGGAAGATGGCAAGGTTCGATTTTTTTCCGAGAAGGAAGAATTTAAGCAGCTCGGTTCTTTTTCCGCTAACTCTAATGTAATTTCCATTGAGCTGCTGGAGATGGACGGAAAAATTTATGTGCTTCTAGGAGAGGCAAACCAAGCTCTTTCGCTTTACGAGGCCCCGAGCGGTACACATGTTTGGACCTTTAAAAGCAAAGGTTCGGCGGCTATGCAACCGGTTTTGCATAATAGGCATATTTGGCTGGACCAGGAGGGTTCCGTTGTGGCCGTAGATATGCATTCCGGCAAAGTTGTTAAAAAACACTCCATTTTCGGCAGCGGAGCCTCAATAAGCATACGCGGCAACACCCTTTATTGCGCAACACCTGAGAAACTGCTGTATGCATTTTCGTTGCGTGCTTTTTAATGAGTGCCCTTTACCACGAAGCTGAGGTGGTTTTCTACCTTTCTCTTTGTGCGTGAATTTAATGTAACGGGAATTTGCTTTCCCGATCAACATTATATGGTGGATATTTCCGAAAAAGTCCGCCAAATTATGGTTATGGTAGAAAAAGGGCAGTATTTTACTATAAACAGAGCAAGGCAATATGGCAAAACCACAACAATAAGGCAACTGGAAAAAGTTTTGCTGGAAAAAGACTATCAGGTAGCCCGCATAAGTTTTGAAGGCGTGGGGGATACGCCTTTTGAAAATGAGGAAAATTTTTGCTTAAATTTAATAGACCAAATATCCAGAGCCATAAAAAGAGCAAACCCCGAATACGCAAAAGCATGGGTAAATAATGCCGTAAAAACATTCAGGGAATTGGATATATTTTTGAATGATGTTTGCAAAAACAAAAAGGTAGTTTTAATAGTAGATGAAACGGATAAAACATCTAACAATCTGGTATTTCTGCGTTTTGCAGGAATGCTCAGAGACAAATATTTAGACAGAGACAGCGAAGATACTGCCACATTCCAAAGCGTTATACTTGCAGGCGTTTATGACATAAAAAATTTGAAAATGAAAATGATTTTATCAGGAACCCACCAACTTAAAGACGGCGAAAAACGGATAAACAGCCCTTGGAACATTGCGGCAAATTTCAAAATTGATATGTCTTTTTCCGCACTTGAAATAGCCACAATGCTAAACGAATACGAAAAAGACCATCAAACCGGAATGGATATAGAAGCTGTGTCAAAGGAGCTAAGAGCTTGTACCAACGGCTATCCTTTCTTGATTTCTCGTCTTTGCCAAACCATAGACGAAGATTTGGAAAAGAACTGGACAGCGCAAGGTGTGCAAAAAGCCGTGAAAATTATGTTATACGAAAAGAATCTTCTATTTGATGATTTAGGCAAAAACTTGGAAAGCGACAAAGACTTCTATGATCTGCTCTACGATATTGTAGTCAACGGAAAACCATACAATTACAGCACGACAAGCCATGCAATGGAATGGGGCATTATGTTTGGTATTTTAAGAAAACAAAACGAGCTGGTTGTTATAGATAATCTGATTTTTGAAACTATAATTTATAACCATTTCATAACCAAAAAAATGATAGAAAGCGTAAATGTGCGTGGAGCGGATATAACCAGAACATTACCGGAAGAAGTGATAGAAAGCGATAAATTGAACATGGCTCTTTGCATAAAGAAATTTATGCAGCATTACTATGAACTCTACAATAGAAAAGACCGCGAATTTTTGGAAAGCGAGTGCCGCATATTGTTTTTGACCTATTTAAAACCCATCCTCAACGGGAAAGGCTTTTGCCATGTTGAGTCGGAAACACGCAACAGAACTCGTATGGATGTAATAGTTGATTTTGGCCCGGAGCAGTTCATAATAGAACTAAAAATCTGGCACGGCGAGCAGAAACACGAAAAGGCCCACGAGCAGCTTATAGAATACTTAACCTCCAAAAACAAGAGCGAAGGTTATTTACTCACCTTTGACTTCCGCAAGCGTAGGGCTAAAAAACCTAGCGCAAAGTGGGTGAGGAAGGAGAAGAAAAAGTTTTTGGATTGCTTAGCGGTGTAGGAAACGCTGATTTTTGGCGTTTTTCCATACCCAAGCATAATATTTTTCACTTTTACCCTTGCTTTTTTCCGAAAAAAAATCTAAATTTACGTAGGAATTCCATATAAAAGGAGATATTTATGAAAAAACCCGATCTTATTGAAAAGGTTAAAGACATCGCAGGTCTAGATAGCAAAGCTGCCGCAGAGCGTGCAGTCAATGCTGTTTTAGAAGGGATAGAAGCTGGTTTGCAGGAAGATGGTGAGGTTCAGCTAATAGGCTTTGGCACCTTCAGAGTCAAAGACCGTGCCGCTCGCTCCGGTCGCAATCCGCAAACCGGTGAAAAAATCAAAATTGGAGCCTCTAAAAAGGTAGCTTTCAGTGTTGGTGCGGCTTTAAAAGACAAAGTTAAGGCTAAGGGCAAATCCTCTGCGAAAAAAGGTGGCAAAAAGAAATAATTTCTTTGGGCTGTTTAAACGGCAGGGTCGCTTCGCGGCTCTGCCGTTTTTCTAATTCTCACAATCTGACGTCTATGTAAACCTCGTTTTTCCATTGATCTATCAAAGATTGCAATTTTTTATTTGACATATAGGAAGAAGTGATATTTTCAAGAATGGTGTAATCTTCTTCTAAATTATACTCCCTGATTTGCGCCTCGCTGTCCATGCGAAAAATTCTGTATGAGCCATCTATAATTTCAGGTTTTGAAATTTCGCCTGTGTTTAACGAAGATACTATTCTGCTGTATGCCGGCTCTATATTCTTTCTCTCTTGCCAGCCGAAACTCCCGCCCTTGTAAGATGTTTCCCTGTCTTTGCTAAAAATTACCGCCGCTCTTGAAAAACTTATTTTTCCCTCCTCAATCTCATTCCTCAAGGAGTCCAGTTTGCGCAAAGCATTAAGGGAATCCGCTTGAGAGGGATTTATTCTGAGCAACATGCGTGCTGTTTTTAGGCCATCGTCTTTTTTGCCCAAAAGCCTTATTACATTCCATCCCTCTTTTGTTAAAACCGGCTGGTCGGTCCATTCGCCAATGCTCAGCTTCATAACCGCCCTTTCGTAATCCGGATCTCCGGAACCCCTGCGCAAATATGTAGAAGTGTCGCTTGAAAAATCCGGAGAATTATTTTTGGCAAGCGATGCCCAATGCATGCCTCTATCCAGAGAATCTATTATGGCAATGGCGATATTTTTAACGGAATCGGATATCTGTTTCCCGGGTTCTATGGGTATGCTTATGGTGCTGAATAAAAGACAGTCGTATTGGCGTGGAATGCTATCTCTGTAAGCCGAGTAAAATTCCTCAACTTCTTTTCTCGTTGGGTTTATTATGCCTATGTGTTTTTGCCGAATGCGGGATAGCAGCATTTCGTCTTTGAAACGTTCCATCAGCTTTTCCCTGTACTGCGCCATGCTTATTCCCAACTGGTTCTTTATAGCCTTTTCAAGCGCAGCTACGCTTGTGCCTTGCCTAGCGGCCAAGCCTCTTACGTGCGTATCCACTCTTTGCGAGAGTTCCACCTCATCCACCGTTATGGAATCCCTGGAAACCCGTGAGAGAAGAACTTTTTCTTCTATAATTTTGTCCAAGACCCTTGTCATTTGCTCACGTTCGGATAGTTGCAAAAAACCGGGAGTGGCCTGATACTGGTATAGCAGCATCATTAAATCGGAACGCAGAATAACCTTGCCGTCCACAACAGCAACTATGGATTCCACTAAAATAGGTTCGCTTTTGGCACTATTAGCCGCAAATGGCGAAGATGCACAAACCAGCAATATAAATAAAACGTAAAACATTGAAGGGAATTTAGAAAATCTTTCCATAAACAGAAAAAGCGCTAATACAAATCTTAGTTAACATAATATCCATTATCGGCAAGTTTTCTTATACAAATCCGTAAACCTGCTATCCGGGTCGTATTTGTCTTTGATTTTTTTGTAAGCCTTGCCGTTGTAAATATTCCAGAATTCATTTTCCGGAAAATAGCAATCCGAATACAGGGATTTGCGCCCGCCTAGCCGGGTTACCTCTTGCTCCAGCTTGCGATTGACAAAACCTTGCGGAGTGTCTTTGCTCACAGCGACCGTGTGCCAAAAACCGAAATTCAAATGCAACTCGCTCGGCTTCATGGAATAAAGCGTCCATTTATCGGCATTTTTCTGCGGCACAAGCGGGCAAATCCAAAAAGGATGGATCTTTATGTTCTCTTCGTAAAAATCCAAAAATTCCGAGCATTTATCAAAAGGAACTTCAACATCCTGAATCACAAACTCCGCCAAATGCTCCTTTTTGCCGATTTTTTTGCGCAATATATTCAATTTTTCTTCCATCTTGTTGCGCCGCCACCAGAAGAGAATTTTCCAGTATGTTTTGGATTGCAGCATAAAAGGCGGGTCTCCGAAAAGCCCTATGAACCGCAAAAACGGATTTTCCATTCCGTAAAACCTTGAACACCAGAACCAGTCAGGGTCCCAGCGCCAAAGCCAATCCCGCATGGAGAGAACCGCCTCGTTTTTGCATTGCAACCTTTTATAGTAAGGAACACCGCCATATATATTGGTATTTGGTTTTTTATCGCATAACTGCGCTGTTACAAGCGTATATTTATGCGGGGCAAAGCAAACCCCTTCAACAAAATCGCCGGAACCAGAGCAAGCTTCCCCTATTGCCTGCAAAAAATTTTCCCTGTAGCTAAACCTTGTATAGGTGGCTTTAACCGAATATCGTGCGGGAATAACCTTATATCTCAAGCGCAAAATATAGCCAAGCGAGCCGTAAGAATTGGGAATGGCAAAAAATAAATCGGAGAATTCGTTATCTGCTCTGCAAACCCTTATTTCCCCATCTCCGCACAGAATTTCCATTTCCATTACCGCTTCGTGAACAAAACCATAGCGAAAACTGGTAGCCTCTATTCCCACGCCGGAAACTGCGCCACCCACCGTAATGGTCTTTAACTCGGGAACAACAGCAGGAAAACAGCCGTAAGCTAGGCAGGCATCTGTGAAATCTTCAAAGGTGCACATTCCCTGAACATCGGCAAATCCCTCTTTTACGTCCACAAAAATAGTTCCGGAAAAAGACTTTGCAGAAAGTACATTCTGCCCTTTTTTCCTTTCTCGGAACAAATTTGAAGTCTTTTTAGCAAGCCTCACTGCCCCACTCGCTTTTTTCAAAGCATTTGCAAACGCTTCTGCTGCCAGCTCATGCTCTGATTGCAGGCAAAATAAATTTTTTGAATTACGCATCCATTTCTTTTGGTTTGGAATACTTTGGATTAAGCGTGTATTTTGAAACCTTAAAATTCGTTGGGTCTATGACAAGGTCATTGTCGTTCACCTGCATAGTTCTGCCGGTCATTGTTGTGATATGGCGTTCCCCGGTCTGTTTATTCGCTTTCAACGTTCCGATGAGAATTGTTGGGCCGGGATTAATGTCCTCTATTCCTGCTTCTGTTTCTATTCGGTCCACAAAATAAACGCTTTCGGTTGATTCTGAAATTTCCAATCTAAACGGGTCGCGTACTGTGACTTCCTGCTCATAGCTCTCAAGTACTTCGGAATAATCAAGCGTCTCAACATCAAATACCCTTTCGAATATAATCCCGAGATGCCTAGGCTCGCTGATTTCAGACGCTTCTTTTTTAACAGTGCCTTTTTCCATAATACTAACTCAAGGTAAATATAGAATTTTTTTTGCCAGTTGGCAAGGTTTTTTTCGGATTTTTACCGATAAATGTTATTTTTTTTTAATGTCGTTCAATCCATCGGGAATTTTGCTTAAATGGGTGGTATGTCACCTCAACTCAAACTTATAAACCAAAGCTTTTCCGTCTGCTTCCAGCATTATATGGTAAGAGCCTGCGGGGAGGCTTGCACCGTTCCAATCAATGTTGTTAGCGCCGGGTGGCAGTTTCCCCAAATTCTTTTGCCAAACAGTCGCGCCTTTGGCATTCAAAACCGCAATTTTTGAAAAATTTGCTTCATTGGCAAGGGAAAAGGAAATTGTGCTGCGGTTCGCAAAATTCAATGCGTTGGCTGTTGGCGTGGCTGGAACATTGGCAGGGCTTACCAAATTGTCTTTGGCAGACGATTCTTTCTTCAAGGAAATCTGATGAATCTGCTTGGGATTCAAGTTTTCCATATTGGAGCTTATGAGCAGCCCTTTCTGCATAAGCCCCAGAAACTCATAGCCATCGCCTATTTTCTGCGAAGCCAAGTAATTAAGGTCTTCCACGTTCAGATTCTTGCTTTTGCCAAGCCATGCGGAAATATCTTGATTTTCAATATCCTTAACGGAAATCAAGGCTCGTTTTGCGAAAATGCTTATGCTTTCCCCGCCTCTGCTGACTTTCAAATCAGCGGAAGAGCCTGAATTCCCCCTTAGCAGGGAAATCTGTTTTTCAGGAGCCACGGAAGATAGAAGCGTTCCGTTTACGGAAATTATCACGTCCCCCGCCTGCAATCCTGCTTGGGCGGCTGGCGAGTTGGGCAGCACGGAGGCAACGCTCGCCCCATTTTTGCCCGGATAAACGGATATGCCAAAGCCGCCGAATGATTCGGATGCTTGGGCTACTGCCACACATAATGCTGCAATGACTGTTATTGAACTGATGAGCTTTTTCATGATTCTATTTTCTCCAAGAATATAGAGGCTGCAAAAGATTCGGACCACTGTAGCTTTCGCATTCCGTAACACTGGGTTCCTTGCCGAATAGTACGTTCCCGTCTTTGTCTTTGAGGGCAATGCCGCATACGGTTTTGTCAAACGAGCTCCAATCCGTCAAATGCAAGCCAATATTGCCCTCGCTTACAGAATCGCCTGAATACAGCATGTGCTTGTTGAAGTGCATATCCAAGCGCCAGACATTGCCGCCTACATTTTTTGCCGTGGCTTGTGATTCCGGCGTGTACCATGCATCAGGGGAAGGAATGGCAAGATTTTTTCCTTGCGGGACACGGAACCAAAGCTGGGCATGGTAATCCGAAAGGGCAACGGAGCCGGTATTCTTGACAGTCACTCTCGGTTTGAAAGCATTGGTTTCCCAAGGGGAATCGTCTTTCCA
>LIUG01000093.1:0-843 GCA_001462245.1 Candidatus Fibrimonas termitidis | reverse complement strand
CCTTATCTGCCAGCCATCCGCAGAGGGATAGAAACCCTTCGGGGCTATTTTCTGGTTTCCGACATCAAGCACAAAACGCCACTGGTCGCCGCCCAAATTTTCCAAGGAAACGGGAACATAGGGATAGTCAACCACAACCTTGGGTGCTCTCGCCGGGTCTGCGGTAAAGTAATAGGCTACTTTTGAAAATTCAAGAGTGTCTTCAGCAGCGTTGAAAACCAAAAAACGAGGCCTGGAAGTATTGCTTTCGTGTTCCCCTCTTGCCTCGCGATGCAAAACGGCAAGCGTGACAGGTGCGAGTCTGTGGCCGGGCGGAGGGGTTGGCGGCTTTTGGGTTTCCGGATTTGCAGCCGTGCCGCTGCCCGCAATAAGCTGGCTCATGGCAGAGCCTTTCTCTGAGAGAACATACACGCCTATCTGCTCTGGAATATCGGAAAACTCAATGGTTTTGAAATATTCCTTGCCGGAATAGTTCGTGAAGGTTATGGTTATTACATTTCCATTGCGAGAAATGGAGGGCTGCGTTGAAATTTTTTCACTAACGATGGACTCGCTTCGCTCAATGCCGTCATCATCTACCCATTTCACCATGGAGCCTGCCCCAGGCTCATAAGTTGCGATTATTGTCCGGCTGCCATCCAACTGCGCCGCCACTCCCTGCAGCCCGCCCGATATGTATATAGGGGCAACGGAAAAATCGCCGCTCAAATCCACGCTGCGAGTCTCCAAATCCGGCGCAGGCGGGAAAGCACCTTCCGACAGGCGCAGTATAGCACCCATGCCCATTTTGTTTATGTGCCCGCCGCAGCCGCTGTCGTACAGAGCGCACAGCAAATCATAGCC
>LIUG01000092.1 GCA_001462245.1 Candidatus Fibrimonas termitidis | reverse complement strand
TAATTGTTTTCCAATTCCGAATTCCTAATTTTTTATTCCTATATACTTAGACGTTACTTTTCGGAAAAAATTACATGCAAAGTGCATTTTTGTAAAAAAAAGTGAAAAAAGTGGAGAAAATGTGGATAAAGGCAAGAAACCCTATACCCCATACCCAAGAATTTAGTTAATCATCAATTGCTATACTTTATAAACTGCGTGCCTATAATCACAATTGCCGCTATTATGGCGATAATTATCAAAACATTGCGGCTGGCTTTGACCGGCTTATGCAAGTTCTCTATTTTTTCCCTGCGGGCTTTCGCTCTGCGTTCTCTTCGGCTCATAAAAAAGGTCTCCGTTTTAGAAGAAAATATAGTAAAGTTTTTCTTTCTATATTCTCCCTATGTCTTTTTGGAACACCATTCCGCAGCACCTAGATCCAACTGCCATTACCATATTCAATTTTCCTATTAGATGGTATGGCTTAATGTATTTGATTGCCTTTTTTCTTGGGTATCACTTAATTTGGTATTTCACAAACAAATACAAAATTCAGCCGATGAAACGCGAACAGTTGGATAGCGTTATGACTTGGCTCATTATAGGCGTGCTGCTCGGTGCCCGGCTCGGATATGTGTTTTTTTATGAGTTCGGGTATTATATAAGAAATCCCTTGGAAATAATTTTGCCGTTCAGCTTTAAAGGCGGTTTCCATTTTACCGGAATTTCCGGAATGAGCTATCATGGCGGGCTTCTTGGATCTTTTTTGCTCACCTCTTATGCCATAAAAAAACAAAAGCTGAACTACTGGAAAAGCGTAAATACCATATTCCTCGTCGTGCCTCTGGTCTATACCTTTGGGCGGCTCGGGAATTTTTTGAACGGCGAGCTTTGGGGCAGAAAAACGGAATCGGCCATCGGAATGATATTTCCTCTCGCAAGAGACAACACTCTGAGGCACCCGAGCCAGCTCTACGAGATGTGCTTTGAAGGCTTTGTGCTCTTTGGAATTCTCTACGCTCTGTGGAAAGCTTTTCCGATATTAAGGGAACGCGTAATGGCTCTTTACCTAATAGGCTACGGAACAGCGAGGTTTTTTATAGAGTTTTTCAGAGAACCAACTCATGCAGGTCTTCTCGGCATCACACGCGGGCAAGCATTGTGCTCCATTATGATTCTAAGCGGAATTTTTCTATTTTTATTTTGTGTTTGGAATAATTCAAAAGAAAGGCAACGAAAATAAGCTTTGCGGCAAAGTAATAGGCTATGTGAAAATTCCGCGCCCCGAGCCGGGCAGCGGCGAAGAAAGCCCTTTTGATGCTCTTGTAAGCCCCGATGGAATTTTAGCCATACAAGGCGACTACTCCAAACATCAAGACTTTGAATCCTTTCGCAACAATTTGCAGCAATCCTTGCCCAAAAGCTTGCAAGAATTTTTAAAAACCATTTTAGATGACGATGAAATAAGAGAAAGTTTAGACAGAGCAAAAAAAATAAGCGTGAACATCGTTCCTCAAAAAGGGAGAATAGGCGATTTTTTCCCCGTCCCGGCGCAGTTCATACCATTCCAATCAGAAGAAATTCTGCTGAATGAAGATTGCGATATTTATTTTTTAGGCGATTTCTCTTCCATATCCAGCGCACATTTATTTTTAACAGGTTTTCCAATACTCTATCAATCCAAATACAGAGAGCAAATCGAGCTGGAAAACGAAAAGGAAGTCGATAATCTTTTGGCAGAAATAGACGGAGAAAACCCAGCGGTGGAAAATACCGAGTTAGAGCAAAACTTAGCCGTGAACCTAAGCGGAGATTTAAACAGCTATAAAGGCAACTTGCTAGAGCTTTTCAGCGTTCAAATTTTGCCAAAGATGATGTATGCCATAGAAGAAAGCGACCACGAGATCTTCATCGCAAACATAACTACCGTTCGCCGTTTTATGCGCCCATACCTGCACCAGCAAGATATTGAAGAAATGATTTCCATTTTGCAAAGCATAAACGAAAGAAAGCATTCAACAAAAAACGATGCGCAAAGTTTAGCGCTGCTATGCAAAAAAATAAGCGCACTGCATCATGAAGAGTTTGAGGCTTTGCCGGAAATACAAAAGAAATTAGAAGAGTTGAGAATGGAGAGTTGAAACTTGAAAATCGAAAAATGCGAATTAGACGGGCTTTTGATTGTTGAACCGGATGTTTTTGCTGACCCGCGGGGCTGGTTTTATGAATCTCATAACGCGGATAAGTTTAAGGCTCTTGGCATAGATACTGTTTTTGTGCAAGATAATCATAGCAGGTCTGTGAAAAATACTTTGCGCGGTTTGCATTATCAAAAAAAGCCCGGGCAAATTAAGCTTGTTAGATGCACTCATGGAAAAATTTGGGACGTAGCGGTTGATATTCGCAAAGATAGCCCAAGTTTCGGCAAATGGCATGCGGTGGAACTTAGCGAAAAGAATAAAAAAATGCTTTATATCCCAATAGGTTTTGCGCATGGATTTTGCGTGTTAAGCGACTGGGCAGAGGTTCAGTATAAATGCAGTTCTGTGTACAACGGAGCAGAAGAAGCCGGCTATGCATACAATGATCCTAAAATTGCCATCAAATGGCCAATCAGCGAGCCGGTTTTGAGCAAAAGAGATTTGGAAAACCCGAATCTCGTTTAGACCATAGATTTTATTTTCTCCAACGCTTCTTTTGCGTTGCCGCTTTCCAATATGCTTTTCAGCTTCAGCAACTCGCTCTTCATATTATTTTTTTCTTCTTTTTCCATGTATTTTGCAAGGCGCTCAGGATAGGTGCCAATTTCGAGGTGGAGTTTTGTTTCTTGGAGTTCCGGATCGTTTGGCTGGAAGGTTAAGGCTTTGGTGACAAAATCGCCAACATCTTTTGTGTTGCCAAGGCAAACCGAACAATCGAAAATTCTCAAAACAGCATCTGTGAAAAAGGGATTGTATTCAAAAGCCTGCTTAAAGCAATCAAGAGCATTTGCATAATTTCCCTGGTTAAAAGATATTATGCCAAGCGTGTAAAAAGCGCTGTAATGCTCCGGATAAATCGCTAAAATTTGCGTAATTATATCGGTGCTTTCCTTTATTTTCCCTTGTTCCACAAGGTCAGCGGCAACCTTGTTCTGTTCCCGCAAATCTATAACCGTTTTGCCGTGCAGGTGGCCCTGAATCACAATGCCCTGCAACTCTGCAATGGTGTCTTTAACGGTTTCGTCTGTTGGATTTTCTTGCCGCTCCAAAAGCAGACACTGAAAATATTCCTGTAAATCTTTGTCGCACAGACGTGCGTTGTATTCCGCAAAAGACATCATCGATCAAGTTCCCCTGCTATTATATTTATGCTCGAAAGCACCGCTATGGAATCTGCTATCTGCCCGCCTTCAACAAGCTCATGGAATGCGGCAAACTGCGTAAAGCAAGGCGGCCTCACTTTGATGCGCCAAGGCTTTCCTGTTCCGTTGGATATAAGCGTGAATCCGAGTTCTCCGTTTGCCGCTTCGGAAGAATCGTAAAATTCGCCGGCGGGAATGCGAATGCCCTCCGACACGGTTTTGAAATTGGCAATTAGAGATTCCATGTCTTGATAAACTTTTTCACGTTCCGGGAGCCTGATTTTTGGGTTGTCTATATTCACCGGCCCCGGCTGTAGCCGTGTCAAAGCCTGCCGAACTATTTTGATGGATTCTTCGCTTTCGGCAAGCCTAACCATTAAGCGGTCGTAAATATCGCCTTTTGTGCCAACTACAACCTCCCAGTCGTAGGTTTCGTAATCGTAGTAGGGTTCGTCTTTTCGCAGGTCAAAAGCCGCGCCTGTTGCTCGCAGGCAAGGCCCCGTCCAGCCCCAAGCCAAGGCTCTTTCGGGGCTAATTGCGCCTATATTTGTTGTGCGGTCTAAAAATATGCGGTTGTTGTCCAGTAGTTTGTGGACATCGCTTAAAGATTCTTCGCACATTTTAAGAAGCGCCGCTACATCGTTTTCAAAGCCATCGTAAGTGTCGCGGTACAAACCGCCTATGCGGGTATAAGAGTTGGTGAGCCGCGCACCTGTCAATTTTTCCCAAAGCACCAGACCCTCTTCGCGTGAATCGAAGAAATACCAAAAATTGCTCAAAGCGCCGAGGTCAACGCATGCGGCGGCAACGCAAACAAAATGGTCAAAAATTCTGGAAAGCTCGCTTACAATAACTCGAATAACCTTTGCTCTTTCGGGAATTTCCACTCCCAGCATCTTTTCAACAGCTTTGCAATAGCCAACATTGTTCAGAATAGCCGAGCAGTAATTCAAGCGGTCTGTGTATGGCAGCACCATTTGCCAGGTGCCTTGTTCTACCATTTTTTCAAAGCCTCTATGCAAATAACCTATTTCGCCAACGGAAGCAACAATGGTTTCGCCGTTCAAAGCGGTTAAATAACGCAAGCATCCGTGCGTTGCGTTATGGCTAGGCCCAAAATTCAAAGCCATCAGGCTAAGCTTTTCGCCATTCTTATCCAAAACTCTCATATATAGTTGTAATGTAGAAAATGTAAAACATAATCATTAGTAAACACTGATTTATTCGCTTTGGGAGTGGCTAGTAGGGAGTGGGGAGTGGAAAAAACATGAATTTAAGCGTTTTTCTACTCCCTACTCCCCACTTCCTACTCCCTAAACCAGTTAATCAGCACTTACTATAGATGAAATTGCAAAGCAGGGAAAAGTGTCTTTGGACATGGCTTTTGATTTATTTTACAATTCAAAAATTTGCGAAATGTTGAGCGACAAAGAAACCGGTCTTTTTACATACGCTCCGCAAGATTTGGCAAAAATGGTCTGTGCAAGCGACCACTAGCCACTAACCACCATCCACTAACCACTTTCTATATTTACCTCCTCATGCCCAAAACTGCTCCCAAAAAGAAAAGAAGACCTAAAACCGGAACAACAGCAATTCCTAAGGAGGTTGCTGCTGAGGGTGGCGGTAGAGCTAAGTTTGTGGTTTTATTTGGTTTTTTATCGCTTTTGTTTCTTGCATCCGTTGTGTCCTTAATGGGTGGATTTGGACCCTATGCGGAAAAAATTGCTGACTTTCAGCTTCGCTTCTTTGGACCCTTTCCGCTGATCTTGCTGCTGGCCGCATATGCCTCTTTTTTGTGCTGGATTTTTTTGAAAAAAGTGATGAACCCGCCAAGGGAAAGCGTTATCCCGTTTGGGCATTATGCCTGCGGCTTTATGCTGCTCTATCTGTTTTTCAGCGTGATTTTAGCCGTAATGATGCCGGATACTTTGAAAGGTGTTCCGTTTAATTTTAAAATGGCATCAAGGGAATACGCGGGCTTCACAGGTTTATTTCTCGTGAAAAAGATGTTCCCGCCGATTTTCGGGCAAGATACGGCCGGACTTTTGTTCTGTTCCGGACTGGGTATTATAATGACCAGCTTTTGCTTTGGCTTAAGACCAAAACATCTGTTTGAAACGGCAAAAAGAATGAAACTCGGATTTCAAATTCTCTTTTACAAACTGGACTTTTCAAAAAAACTACCCCAAGCCACAACTTATATGAAAGTACATGATACAGGTGACTACGTAGCCGTAAGGCTTGGCGAAGTTAAACCGGCAAAAGGCTCTCCGTTCGGGAAAGCAGAAAAACAAGACCTAACCCTATTCAAAGACCCGTTCAAACCCCAACCGATTTCCCAAATCCCTCCGGACGAAGACCCTTCCACAGATGTAATAGAACAGATAAACCGCCAATTAGCCTTAGCCACAGACCCTCGCGAAATTCGCCGCCTGCGCGATGAACTAGCCGACTACAAACGCATAAAAGGCATGAACGAATGGGAAGACATAAAGGGCAGAGAGCTAAGGATAGAGGGTTTGCTGGGTAAACAATCGGGAGTGGGGAGTGGGGAGTGGGGAGTGGAAGAAACCAAAGCGGAAGAAATCAAGGTGGAAGAAACCAAGGTGGAGGAAAATAACTCTCAACTCTCAACTCTCAACTCTCAACTAAACCCACAACTAAACAAAAATTTCAAAGACCCCACCACCTACGACGAATACCGTATTCCCGCTCCGGTGGAAATTCTGGCTCCTGTGCCGGACCAGACTATAGATTATACCGAAGAGGAACTTCAAAAAATAGGTGCGGAGATAGAATCCCAATTGGTAAATTTCAAGGTAAAAGGCAAAGTGACCGGAATTATGACCGGCCCTGTGATAACCCGCTTTGAAATAGAACCCGGACCCGGGGTAAAGGTTTCTCGGTTTGAAAGCCTATCGGACGATTTGGCTTTGGTGCTTAAAGCGGACTCGGTAAGGGTTATATCTTCAATACCGGGTAAATCTGCTGTTGGCGTGGAACTCCCGAATAGAAAACCGCAAACGGTTTTTTGCAGGGAAATTCTGGAATCTTCCAGATTTGTGAAGGACCCGAAAAGAATTCATGTGGTGCTTGGCAAAGACGTAATGGGCGATGCTTTTATAACAGACCTTACCAAAACACCCCATCTGCTCATTGCCGGGCAAACCGGTGCCGGAAAATCCGTTTGCATAAATGTTCTTTTGGCGAGCATCTTGTTCAGCAAAACGCCCGATGAGGTTCGTTTGATTTTGGTTGACCCAAAAGTTGTGGAACTTGCCATGTACAAGGATATCCCTCACCTTTTGCATCCGGTTGTGACATCGCCGGAGGTTGCGGTGCAGGCTCTAAAATGGCTTTGCGTGGAAATGGATAGGCGTTATGATGTTTTGGCAAGTGCCCGAGTTAGAAATATTGAGGGTTTTAACGATAAATTCCGAGCCTCCGAACTTGGCGAGGATGTTCCCGAAGAAGACCGGAAACAGATGCCTTTTATAGTTGTTGTGATAGACGAATTGGCGGATTTAATGATGACCGCCGGCAAAGAAATTGAGACCAGCATCGCACGCATAGCGCAAAAAGCCAGAGCCGTAGGCATTCACTTGGTTTTAGCTACCCAAAGACCGTCCGTAAATGTGATCACAGGGGTGATAAAGGCGAATTTGCCCTCCCGTATAAGTTTCAAGGTGGCCTCATACGTGGATTCTAAAACAATCTTAGACAGCACGGGTGCTGAAAAACTCCTTGGAAGGGGCGATATGCTGTTCCGTTCAAATGATAAACCAGACCCGGTGCGCATTCATGGGGCTTTTTTAAAGGATTCCGAGGTGGAGGCTCTCGCAAACGCCTGTTCCGGGCAAAATGTCAACTATGGGATGATAGAGTCCTTTGATTTGGGGGATGCGGATGGTGGCGAAGATACGAATTTCGCTCCGGTCAAGGAGAAAGACCGGTTATTTTGGGAGGCAGCACGCCTCGGTTTGGAAGCCGGAGAGCTTTCAATAAGCACTTTGCAGAGAAGACTAAGCATAGGATTTGCCCGTGCCGGCAAAATAATGGATCAGTTGACGGCAGAGGGTATTTGCGGCAAACCGAACGGCAGCAAACCCCGAAAAATGCTCATGGACGAGGAAATGATAAACAATTTGGAAAGAAGATAGAAATCCTGGGCAAGGCACGCCTTGCCCCTACTTCAATTTATTTAACTCCGCTTGCGCTTGCAATGCTCTTGGGCTTTTGGAATAAAATTCCTGAACTTTGCGGAAAGCGTTTTTTGCTTGCTCTCTGTTCCCCATTCTGAGCAGGCACATCCCTATTTGGAACTGGGCATCGGCTTGCTTAATGGACTCCGTATAAAAAAACACCTTTTCATAAGCGGAAATGGCCAAAGCGTAGTTGCCAAGAGCCATTTGCGACTCGCCGGACCAATACCAAGCATCATCTGCCCAGTCGCTTTTGGGGTAGAGAACCGTGACTTTTTCAAACTGTTTTGCCGCAGCTTCGTAGTTCTTATGAGTGAAAAAATATTGAGCCTGATCGTATTCCAGCGGGAAGGGGCCAGGTGCATCCGGCGGTTGTTTGCGGCTCGGGTTTATCAAGGGAACCTTGTCTTGATTTTCTAAAAATTTGCGCAAAAATGTGACCTCTTCTCTCAAAAGCGCAATTTGCAATTGGTTTTCATTTGCAGAAGCTATGGGCAACGCTGCCGAAATGCTATCCAGCAAATCCATTCGTTTAGACAGAAATTCCAAACGCTGCAAGACAGCGGCTATTTGCACGGAATCCGCTTTTGCGAGAAACAAAGCTTGATTCGCCGTAGCCTCTACCTTATACATATCAACACCGCTGGGAACATCGGGCTGCGAAGGCGAACAGGAGACTATTGCAAGCGCAATCAAAAGCAAAAATAGGTATTTCATGGCTTAAAATCTAGAAAATTAATCCACCTCCCAACTCATGGAAAACTCTTGGTCCTTAAACAACGATGCCAAACCGGTTATCTGTTTCAACCTTAAAATTTCGTCCATGTTCATTCCGAGATGCTCTGAAATCCATTTATCGTTTTTGCCTATTTCTACCAGCTCCGCTACTATATTGCTCATCAAATCCACATTATGGCTGCCACGTGCTCTGTTATGCCTTATGGTTGAGGCCATGCGCTCACCGATAGGTTTTTCGATGATTGAGCAAGGAAGGCGGCCGTTTTCTCTTTCGTATATGTCATGATATTTCAGCATTACGGAATATCTGTGAAAGCCGTCCACTATTTCATATATGTCGTCATCTTCGCAGTAATAGACAACTATTGGCATTGTGTAGCCGTCTTCCTTGATGCTGAGGTATAAGAGTTCCATTTCCGGCGGCGCAACTCTGTTTGGGTTGTATTCATTGGCCCTGAGCTTTTCTACCGGAATGGCTTTAATGCTGTAAACAGGGCTTTGGTATTCTCTTTGTTTCATTTTTGCTCCGTGATAATTCTGTATTTGTCCATTAATACCTGCATACGCTGCCTCTGGGTTGGGGTTTGCACAAAAGAGAGCGAGCGGCACAACTGATCATTTTTTAATATACATAGGGCCATGCGACGCCAACTTGGGCCGAGTTTTTGAGTTTCTGCCCATAGAGGGAGTTTATCGGGGATCTTTCTGTAAATTATGAGCGGCTGATTTCTTTTACTGCCGCGCGTTGAGAGTTTGCCGGAAACAAACGCATCTGCCGGCAACCATGATGTATCTATAACGGAACCTGTGGTTTGCCAATATTTTATAAACTTTTCAAATTTAATCTTGTAATTTTCCGCAGTTGCTTTTGGAAGCGTAGCCAGCAGTAATTCGGTATAACTTCTCCAAGTGTGCCCTTTCGGAAGTTTTATTCTTCTATGTCCGAGTATTTTGCTTCCGCAATAAATATTGCCGAAATTTGCCCCGCTAACACGGTTCACCGCTTTTGCCCAGATTTCCGGTTCTATTATGCGAAACAAATTCAACCCTATGCGTTGATCATCCCCATAAGGTTGGCAAATTCTCATTTGGCTGAGTTTAAGCCCTGCTTTGTAAAATAAATCATATAATCCGTTATAATCCCAATTAAATTTATAGTTCGCTATCCATATATCCTCATTTCTCCAGTCATAAATAGGATAGCAACTGTATAATTCTCTGGTTTTGGATATTTTTGTTGTCCAGTTGAGGTTATTCAGCATGCTTTTCTGTTTTAAGGCTATGGTTCTGAATCGGTTAAGGCTTTCATCGGAGCGAATTCCCACTAAACATGCTGTTTTTTTGTTGCCGGCATACCATTCACCGAATTTACGAATAAAATCTTCAAATTCCATATTTTTTTTAAAAAAGGAAAAAGGATTGTTATTTACGGTAATAATATTCGGAAAGTCGGGGTATTCCCTAATCCATATATCTCTATTGACCAAGTCCCAGGGCGTCCAATACGGTTCAAAAACGCTCAGGGAGTTCCTGAGATTGAGCGGTAAGCAGCACCAGTACACCTCAAGCAAATCACTGTTTTTTGCCAATATGTCTTTTATGAAATCGATAGTTATTTGATATTGCCCCTCTAGGTCTATAAATAATACGCCTATTTTTTTGGTTATTTTATGCTTTCTCATGTAATCAAGCGCAAGGTTTAGCATAATAGTGCTATCTTTGCCTCCGCTAAATGACAAATATATTTTTTTAAAATTCTTGAATATAAAATCAATGCGTTTAACGGCTGCTTCATAAACATTTTGATGTAGATACTTTTTCATCGACATAATAGAGCAAAAATAGCAAAGTTTCGCCAAAATGTCAAGGCTTTTTTCACTTATTTGTCGTTATCCCGCAATTATTTCACTCATTTAATTAAATTTAGTATTGATTTGAAACCAACTTTGAATTCCAAACCGCCAAGTCACCTCAAATCAAACTTATAAGCCAAAGCCTTTCCGTCAGCTTCCAGCATTATATGGTAAGAGCCTACAGGGAGGTTTGCACCGCTCCAATCAATATTGTTAGCACCGGGTGGCAGCTTCCCCAAATTCTTTTGCCAAACAGTCGCGCCTTTGGAATTCAAAACAGAGATTTTTGCGTTTGTGCTATTAACAAGGGAAAAGGAGATTGTTTTGCGATCTGCAAAGCCCAATTGCCACGCATTGGAAGAAATAACCTTGTTTTCCGCTCTATTTTCTTCTGGTTGTTTCAGGGATATTTGCTGTATTGCCTTGGCGTTCAAATTTTCCGCATCGGAAGAAATTGGCAAACCATTTTGCATTACGCCAAGAATTTCATAACCATCTGCTGTTTTTTGCGAGGCGAGAAAATTTATTTCCTCTGCGGTTAAACCTTCGCTTTTGCCATACCAATTCAAAATTGTTTCCGATTCCAATTGCTGAACTGCTATTTCTGTGCGTTTGGCGGAAATTGCGATTTGCTTTCCATCTCTTTCAATTATCAAATTGGCTATTGTCCCTTCTTTTCCCCGCAATAACGCTACCTGTTTTTCAGGTTCAACGGAGGAAAGTTCCGTTCCGCCTGCGGAAACGATGATGTCCCCGGCTTGCAAGCCCGCATGGTACGCAGGCGAATTTGGAATTACGCCAGCCACGGAAACTCCATGCTTGCCAACACGGACAGACATGCCCGTTCCGCCGAAAGATTCCTGATTTTGTGCTATTGCGTTGGTGCATAACACGATGAGTATTGCTAAAAAAGCTATGGCTTTCTTCATAAATTGTCTCCTGTTGAATTTTGTTTTGGCACTTCTTCCGGCTGTTTCAGGCAGAAAGTTTTATCTTCTTTCAAAATCATTTTATCGCAACACTCTGACCAATCAGGGTCGCACCAATCATCTTTATAAGGATTCACTCTGTATGCAAGAGAAAAACAATTGGATCCATTGTCTATGTTCGACAATAAATTCGCCTTAAGGTACCTATAACCTGTTCTGAAAATAGGTTGATCACTTATAACAAAATCTTCCGAGTAACGGAACGCATCAGTAGAGTTATCATATTCCAAATAATTATCTGTTTCGGTAGAGCCTAGTTTTATTTTTTCATATATAGAATCGCTTTTTAATTCAAAAACATACCAAGGATAACCTGGGTCCTGATATATTCTAAAACTGCCGCTCAAAACTTTTTTTATAGTGTCATTGTTGTCA